>NZ_JBVILR010000001.1:0-509482 GCF_055580265.1 Streptomyces sp. NPDC032091
TCTCGTGACTGCGTGCCTTTTGAAGAATGAGCCTGCGAGTTAGCGGTGTGTAGCGAGGTTAACCCGTGTGGGGAAGCCGTAGCGAAAGCGAGTCCGAATAGGGCGATTGAGTTGCACGCTCTAGACCCGAAGCGGAGTGATCTAGCCATGGGCAGGTTGAAGCGGAGGTAAGACTTCGTGGAGGACCGAACCCACCAGGGTTGAAAACCTGGGGGATGACCTGTGGTTAGGGGTGAAAGGCCAATCAAACTCCGTGATAGCTGGTTCTCCCCGAAATGCATTTAGGTGCAGCGTCGTGTGTTTCTTGCCGGAGGTAGAGCACTGGATAGGCGATGGGCCCTACCGGGTTACTGACCTTAGCCAAACTCCGAATGCCGGTAAGTGAGAGCACGGCAGTGAGACTGTGGGGGATAAGCTCCATGGTCGAGAGGGAAACAGCCCAGAGCATCGACTAAGGCCCCTAAGCGTACGCTAAGTGGGAAAGGATGTGGAGTCGCAGAGACAACCAGGAGGTTGGCTTAGAAGCAGCCACCCTTGAAAGAGTGCGTAATAGCTCACTGGTCAAGTGATTCCGCGCCGACAATGTAGCGGGGCTCAAGCGTACCGCCGAAGTCGTGTCATTGCAGCAATAGGGCCAACGCCTGCTGTGATGGGTAGGGGAGCGTCGTGTGCCGGGTGAAGCAGCAGCGGAAGCTAGTTGTGGACGGTTCACGAGTGAGAATGCAGGCATGAGTAGCGATACACACGTGAGAAACGTGTGCGCCGATTGACTAAGGGTTCCTGGGTCAAGCTGATCTGCCCAGGGTAAGTCGGGACCTAAGGCGAGGCCGACAGGCGTAGTCGATGGACAACCGGTTGATATTCCGGTACCCGCTTTGAAACGCCCAATATCGAATCCATTAATGCTAAGGCCGTGAAGCCGTTCCGGACCCTTCGGGGAAAGGAAAGTGGTGGAGCCGCTGATCCAAGGTGGTAGTAGGTAAGCGATGGGGTGACGCAGGAAGGTAGTCCAGCCCGGGCGGTGGTTGTCCCGGGGTAAGGGTGTAGGCCGTGTGGTAGGCAAATCCGTCACACGTTAAGGCTGAGACCTGATGCCGAGCCGATTGTGGTGAAGTGGATGATCCTATGCTGTCGAGAAAAGCCTCTAGCGAGTTTCATGGCGGCCCGTACCCTAAACCGACTCAGGTGGTCAGGTAGAGAATACCGAGGCGTTCGGGTGAACTATGGTTAAGGAACTCGGCAAAATGCCCCCGTAACTTCGGGAGAAGGGGGGCCATTCCTGGTGATGAGACTTGCTCTCTGAGCTGGGGGTGGCCGCAGAGACCAGCGAGAAGCGACTGTTTACTAAAAACACAGGTCCGTGCGAAGCCGTAAGGCGATGTATACGGACTGACGCCTGCCCGGTGCTGGAACGTTAAGGGGACCGGTTAGTGACCTTTCGGGGTTGCGAAGCTGAGAACTTAAGCGCCAGTAAACGGCGGTGGTAACTATAACCATCCTAAGGTAGCGAAATTCCTTGTCGGGTAAGTTCCGACCTGCACGAATGGCGTAACGACTTCTCGACTGTCTCAACCATAGGCCCGGTGAAATTGCACTACGAGTAAAGATGCTCGTTTCGCGCAGCAGGACGGAAAGACCCCGGGACCTTTACTACAGTTTGATATTGGTGTTCGGTTCGGCTTGTGTAGGATAGGTGGGAGACTTTGAAGCAGCCACGCCAGTGGTTGTGGAGTCGCCGTTGAAATACCACTCTGGTCGTGCTGGATGTCTAACCTCGGTCCGTGATCCGGATCAGGGACAGTGTCTGATGGGTAGTTTAACTGGGGCGGTTGCCTCCCAAAGGGTAACGGAGGCGCCCAAAGGTTCCCTCAGCCTGGTTGGCAATCAGGTGTTGAGTGTAAGTGCACAAGGGAGCTTGACTGTGAGACCGACGGGTCGAGCAGGGACGAAAGTCGGGACTAGTGATCCGGCGGTGGCTTGTGGAAGCGCCGTCGCTCAACGGATAAAAGGTACCCCGGGGATAACAGGCTGATCTTCCCCAAGAGTCCATATCGACGGGATGGTTTGGCACCTCGATGTCGGCTCGTCGCATCCTGGGGCTGGAGTCGGTCCCAAGGGTTGGGCTGTTCGCCCATTAAAGCGGTACGCGAGCTGGGTTTAGAACGTCGTGAGACAGTTCGGTCCCTATCCGCTGTGCGCGTAGGAATATTGAGAAGGGCTGTCCCTAGTACGAGAGGACCGGGACGGACGAACCTCTGGTGTGCCAGTTGTCCTGCCAAGGGCATGGCTGGTTGGCTACGTTCGGGAGGGATAACCGCTGAAAGCATCTAAGCGGGAAGCCTGCTTCAAGATGAGTATTCCCACCTCCTTGAGAGGGTAAGGCTCCCAGTAGACGACTGGGTTGATAGGCCAGATGTGGAAGCCCGGTAACGGGTGGAGCTGACTGGTACTAATAGGCCGAGGGCTTGTCCTCAGTTGCTCGCGTCCACTGTGTTAGTTCTGAAGTAACGAACAGTTGCTGGTTTCTTGAGCTGGAACACAACTACAGAGTGTGCTTGTTCGCTCGAAACCGATAGGGTTTCGGTGGTCATAGCGTTAGGGAAACGCCCGGTTACATTCCGAACCCGGAAGCTAAGCCTTTCAGCGCCGATGGTACTGCAGGGGGGACCCTGTGGGAGAGTAGGACGCCGCCGAACAATCTTTCAAAGGACCCTTGGTCCTCAGCGTTCACGCTGAGGACCAAGGGTCCTTTTTGTTTTACACCTCTTTACGTTTTACGCCGAAGCGCGGCCATGGGCTGGTTGCGCGAGAATGACTAGCGGTACCCCGAAGACAGGAGTCACACCCATGTCCAACTCTCCCGACGAACGTCCGGAGCGCGAGCCTCGTCGCAACGACGGCGGTGACAGGGGCGGCTACCGCGGGGGCCGTGACGACCGTGGCGGTGACCGTGGTGGCTTCCGCCGCGACGACCGCGGTGGTCGCCCCGCCGGTGGCGGCTTCCGCCGTGACGACCGCGGCGGCCGTCCCGCCGGCGGTGGCTTCCGCGGCCGTGACGACCGCGGTGGCGACCGTCCGTCGTACCCGCGTCGCGACGACGACCGCGGTGGCTTCCGCGGCGGCCGCGACGACCGTGGCGGCGACCGCCCCTCGTACCCCCGCCGCGACGACGACCGCGGGGGCCGTCCCTCCTTCCCGCGTCGTGATGACGACCGTGGTGGTTTCCGTGGCGGTCGTGATGACCGTGGTGGCGACCGTCCGTCGTACCAGCGTCGTGACGACCGTGGTGGCGACCGTCCGTTCTCGCCGCGTCGTGATGACGACCGTGGT
The DNA here is from genome assembly GCF_055580265.1 of Streptomyces sp. NPDC032091. Lineage (NCBI taxonomy): Bacteria > Bacillati > Actinomycetota > Actinomycetes > Kitasatosporales > Streptomycetaceae > Streptomyces > Streptomyces sp. NPDC032091. Next base: position 3,331 of record NZ_JBVILR010000001.1, read on the forward strand.
GGTTTCCGTGGTGGCCGTGACGAGCGTGGTGGCGACCGTCCGTCGTACCCCCGCCGTGACGACCGTGGAGGCGAGCGTCCCTCCTTCCCGCGTCGTGATGACGACCGTGGTGGGTTCCGCGGTGGCCGTGATGACCGTGGTGGCGACCGTCCGTCGTACCCCCGCCGTGACGACCGTGGAGGCGAGCGTCCCTCCTACCCGCGTCGTGATGACGACCGTGGTGGGTTCCGCGGCGGTCGTGACGACCGTGGTGGCGACCGTCCCTCGTACCAGCGTCGTGACGACCGGGGCGAGCGTCCTTCCTACCCGCGTCGCGACGACGAGCGCGGCGGCTTCCGTGGCGGCGACCGCCCCTCGTACCCGCGCCGTGACGACCGTGGCGAGCGTCCCTCGTACCCGCGTCGTGATGACGAGCGTGGTGGTTTCCGTGGCGGGCGTGACGACCGTGGCGGCGACCGTCCCTCGTACCCCCGCCGCGACGACCGTGGTGGCGACCGTCCGTTCTCGCCGCGTCGTGATGACGACCGTGGTGGTTTCCGTGGTGGCCGTGACGACCGTGGTGGCGACCGTCCCTCGTACCAGCGTCGTGACGACCGTGGCGACCGTCCCTCCTACCCCCGTCGCGACGACCGGGGCGAGCGTCCCTCGTACCCGCGTCGTGACGACGAGCGCGGCGGTTTCCGTGGCGGCCGTGACGACCGTGGCGGCGACCGTCCGTCCTACGGGCGTCGTGACGACCGCGGCGGCGACCGTCCTTCCTTCCGCCGTGACGACCGGGGCGACCGTCCGTCCTACCCGCGCCGTGACGACCGGGGCGGCGAGCGCGGTGGCTACCGTGGTGGCCGCGATGACCGCGGTGGTTTCCGCGGTGGCCGCGACGACCGTGGCGAGCGCGGCGGCCGTGAGTTCCGTGCCGACCGCGACCGGGACCCGGTCAAGCGCCTCCCGATCGACGAGGACGTCACCGGCCACGAGATCGACGCCGACGTGCGCCAGGAGCTCCTGAGCCTGCCCAAGGGGCTGGCCGAGGAGGTCTCGCGCAACCTGGTCATGGTCGCCCGGCTGATCGACGAGGACCCGGAGCAGGCGTACGCGTACGCCCGCATCGCCCTGCGCCTGGCCTCCCGCGTCGCCGCCGTGCGCGAGGCCGCCGGCTTCGCCGCGTACGCGACGCAGAAGTACAGCGAGGCCCTCGCCGAGTTCCGGGCCGCCAAGCGGATGACCGGTTCCGTCGAGCTGTGGCCCGTCATGGCCGACTGCGAGCGCGGCCTCGGCCGTCCCGAGCGGGCGCTGGCCATGGCCGGCGAGCCCGAGGTGCAGAAGCTGGACAAGGCCGGCCAGGTCGAGATGCGTCTCGTCGCCGCCGGTGCCCGCCGGGACATGGGCGAGCTCGACGCCGCCATCGTGACCCTGCAGAGCCCCGAGCTGGCCTCCCACGCCGTGCAGCCGTGGACCGCCCGCCTGCGGTACGCCTACGCGGACGCCCTGCTGGCCGCCGGCCGTGAGGACGAGGCGCGCGAGTGGTTCGCCAAGACCCTTGAGGCCGACAAGGACGGGGCGACGGACGCCTCCGACCGCCTGGCCGAGATCGACGGGGTCGAGTTCGTGGACGCGGCCGCCCCCGACGAGGACACGGACGCGGACGTCGACGACCTCGGTGACGAGGACGACGAGGACGACGAGGACGAGGACACGGCCGAGGTGGCCGCAGCCGAGCGCGCCGCCGACCAGACCGAGTACTACGACGAGGACGACGAGGAGTACGAGCCCGCCGACGGCCCGGACGCCGACGTCGACCTCACCGACGAGATCGTCGTCGTCGAGGACGAGGAGCGCCAGGAGCGCGAGGCCCGCGACAAGGGCTGATCGGGCCTGATGCCGAAGAAGGGCGGCACCCCCTCGGGGGTGCCGCCCTTCCGCATGTCCGGGGCCGGGAGCGGACGGATCAGCCCAGGCTGCGCAGGACCAGCCCGGTGGCCGGCTTCGGGCCGAAGGAGGTGGACTTGCGGGGCATCGTGACGCCCTGGCGGGCCAGGTCGCGTACGACCTCCTCGCGGACCGGGTGCAGCAGGACGGCCGTGCCGCCGTGGCGTTCGGCCATCGCGACCGTGGCCGCCGCGTCGTGGATGTACGCGATGTGCTCCGGGGCGTCCGGGACCTGCCACAGGGCGTCCAGCAGGGAGGCGTGCAGCACCGTCGCGTCCAGCCGGCGCCAGGCCTCGGGGCGGTCGCGGCGCACGGTGCGCTCGATCAGGTCCGGATCCGGGTCCGTGACCAGGTGGAAGGTGCCGTCGCCGGCGAGGAGGAAGGCGTTGCCGCGTTCCGAGGCGTCGGCGAGGGCCTCCAGGGCCAGCGGGAGCGGGCCGTCGACCGGGCGGACCCGGAAGGAACCCTCCGCCTTCGCCAGGGCCTCGGCGAGGGGCAGGCGGCGCAGCATGCGGTGGATGGCGCGGACCTGGAGCGGGTAGCGGGCGGTGTCCACGAGGAGGACCAGGCCGAAGTCCCAGGGGGTCGGCGAGGCGTGCTCCTCCTGGAGGCGCAGGTACGTCGCCCAGCGGTGGTGGCCGTCGGCGATGAGGGCCTGGCGGTGGGCCAGGTCGCCGGTGACGGCGGCCAGCTCGGCGGGGTCGGTGACGGCCCAGAGGCTGTGGCGGAACCCGTCCTCGGTGACCGTGGACAGCAGCGGTTCGCGCGCCGCGGTGGCCTCGACGACCGCGTCCGCGCCGGCGCCCGGGCCGTCGCCGCGGTAGGTGAGCAAGAGGGGTTCGAGGTTGGCCGAAGTGGCGCGCATCAGGCCGGCCCGGTCGGTGACCACGTCCGGCATCACGTCCTCGTGCGGCAGGACGATGCCGGCGTCGGCGGCGGACAGGGCCAGGGCGCCGATGATGCCGCGCTGCAGGAGGCCGGCCTTGCGCTGCTCGTAGACGTAGAGTCCGGGCTGCGGGTCGGCGCTGAGGACGCCCTGTGCGAGCCAGTCGCTCAGGGTGCGGGCGGCCTGTTCGTTGCGCGCGGCCGGGGTGCCGGCCTGGGGCAGGATGAGCCGGACGATGTTGTGCGGGTCGGCGGATTCGAGGTAGTCGACTCCGTCGGGGCGTACGACCACGTCGTACGGCGGCGAGGTCACCGCCGCCAGGCTGCCGACGCGCTCCGGGACGTACCGCAGTCCGTGGAAAGGGGTCAGGCGCAGCCCGTGCTCCGCGTTGCCAGGTGTGGTCATTGGTGCATGGTAAGACCCGTCTCGCGGTCTGGGACGGGCGGGGGAGCAACCGGGTAGTGCAAACTCGGACAAGATCAAACGTAAGAACCGAAGCACCGTTACAGTCCTGAGCGTTTCGAGAACGTGCATTGAGGAGCGGCCAGATGACCCGGCAGAGCAGGACCCGTCCCGCGGGCAGTGAGCGGAGTCTGCACCAGGCGTACGACACGGCCCTGCTGGACCTGGACGGGGTGGTGTACGCGGGCGGTCACGCCATCGCGCACGCCGTCGAGTCCCTGGCCGCGGCCCGGGCCGGCGGGATGCACCTGGCGTACGTCACCAACAACGCGCTGCGGACCCCGGAGGCGGTGGCGGCGCACCTGGGCGAGCTGGGGATCCCGACGGAGGCGGGTGAGGTGATCACCTCGGCGCAGGCGGTGGCCCGGCTGATCGCGGAGCAGGTGGAGCCGGGGTCGAAGGTGCTGGTGATCGGCGGGGAGGGGCTGCGGGTCGCGCTGCGCGAACGCGGGCTGGTGCCGGTGGAGTCCGCGGACGAGGAGGGGCTCGCGGCGGTGGTCCAGGGCTACGGCGGCCCCGACCTGGCGTGGGGGCGGTTCGCGGAGGCGGCGTACGCGATCAACCGCGGGGTGCCCTGGTACGCGTCCAACACGGACCTGACGATCCCCGGGGCGCGCGGGATCGCGCCGGGCAACGGGGCGGCGGTGGAGGTCGTACGGATCGCCACGGGCGCCGAGCCGCAGGTGGCGGGGAAGCCGCTGCCGCCGATGCACCGGGAGACGGTGCTGCGGACGGGCGCGGAGCGGCCGCTGGTGGTCGGGGACCGGCTGGACACCGACATCGAGGGCGCGTTCAACGGGGACGTGGACTCCCTGCTCGTGCTGACCGGGGTGACGGACGCGGAGCAGCTGCTGCGGGCCGAGCCCCGGCACCGGCCGACGTACGTGGACCGGGACCTGCGCGGGCTGCTCACCGGGCAGCCGGAGGTGACGGGGGCGCAGGGGGCCTGGCGGTGCGGCGGCTGGAGCGCGGCGCACGCGGGGAAGCGGCTGGAGCTGACCCGGGCCGCGGACGCGGCGGGGGAGGCCGATCCGGTCGACGGGCTGCGGGCGCTGTGCGCGGCGGCCTGGTCCACGGCCGGGGACGGCGTCTACGCGGACGACGTGGAGGAGGCGCTGGCCGCACTGGGGTGGTGAACGGGGGCGCTCGGCTGTCCGGGGATCATTTCGGGCGCAGGGTAGGCTAACCTAACTTCCGTGTTGGCTGAGAGTCCCCCCGAAACCGAGCGGCCCGCGCCGCCGCCCGCCGTGGCCCGTCCGGGCCACGGCAGGCGCACCGCGGGCCTGCTGACCGCCCTCGCCGTACTGGCCCTGGTCGCGGTGGCGAGCATCGCCGTCGGCGCCAAGGCGATGCCGCTCGCCGACGTCTGGCACGGGCTGTTCCACTACGACGGCACCACCAACGACGTCGTCGTACGGGACCTGCGGGTCCCGCGCACCGTCCTGGGAGTGATGGTCGGGCTCGGACTCGGCCTGTCCGGCGCGGTGATGCAGGCCCTGACCCGCAACCCGCTGGCCGAGCCCGGCATCCTCGGCGTCAACGCCGGCGCCGCGGCCGCCGTCGTCTCCGCCATCAGCTTCTTCGGGGCGAGCACGCTGACCGAGTTCGTCTGGTGGGCCTTCCTGGGCGCCGCGGTCGTCTCCGTCGCCGTCTACGTGCTCGGCGGCAGCCGCAGCGCGACCCCCGTGCGCCTCGCGCTCGCCGGTACGGCGGCCAGCGCGGCCCTCGTCGGCTACATCAACGCCGTCCAGCTCCTGGACAGCCAGGCCCTGGGCAAGCTCCGCTTCTGGACGGTGGGTTCGCTGGCCTCGGCCACCATGGACACCGTCCGCCAGGTCGCCCCCTTCCTGCTGGCCGGCACCCTGCTCGCGCTGCTGCTCGGCCGGCCGCTCAACGCGATGGCCATGGGCGACGACACCGCCCGGGCGCTGGGCGCGCACCTGACGCGGACCCGGATCGCGGCCATGGCCGCCATCACCCTGCTGTGCGGGGCCGCGACCGCCGCCTGCGGGCCGATCGTCTTCGTCGGGCTGATGGTCCCGCACCTGGCACGCCTGGTCACCGGGCCCGACATGCGCTGGGTCCTGGCCTACTCGGCCGTGCTGTCGCCCGTGCTGCTGCTCGGCGCCGACGTGATCGGACGGGTCGTCACCCGGCCCGGAGAGCTCCAGGTCGGCATCGTCACCGCCCTGATCGGCGGCCCCGTCTTCATCCACCTGGTCCGGCGCAAGAGGATGGCCCAGCTGTGACCGACCTCCGCCTCCGCAAGGCCGCCCGGCCGCGCACCCTGCGCGGCCCCGCCGCCACCTCGCTGCGCGTCGAGCCGCGCGCCCTGCTCGCCGGGCTGCTGCTGGTCGCCGCGGCGCTGGTGCTGGCCGTCGTCCTCATCGGCACCGGCGACTTCGAGATCGCGCCCGGGGACGTCGTGCGGACCCTGCTGGGCGACGGAGCTCCCGCCGACGACTTCATCGTCAACGACCTGCGGCTGCCGCGCGTCCTGGTCGCGATCCTGGTCGGGGCGGCCCTCGGGATGTCCGGGGCGGTCTTCCAGTCCGTCTCGCGCAACCCGCTCGGCTCGCCCGACCTCCTCGGCTTCGGGTACGGCTCGGCCGTCGGAGCGCTCGTCGTCATCACCCTGTTCAAGGGCGGGGCCACCGAGGTCGCGCTGGGCGCGGTCGTCGGCGGGGTGGTGACCGGGGCCGCGGTGTACCTCCTCGCGTACAAGAAGGGCATCCACGGGTACCGGCTGGTGCTGGTCGGCATCGGCGCCTCGGCGGTCCTCGTCGCCGTCATCCAGTACCTGATCGCCAAGGCGCAGCTCGTCGAGGCCACCCGGGCGATGGTCTGGCTGACCGGTTCGCTGGCCGGGCGCGACTGGGGGCAGGTGTGGCCGCTGCTGGTCACCTGCGCGGTGCTCTTCCCCCTCGTCCTCGGGCAGAGCCGGGCCCTGCGGGTGATCGAGATGGGCGACGACGCCGCGTACGCCCTGGGCGTGCCCGTCGAGCGGACCCGGATGCTGCTGATGCTGGCGGCGGTCCTGCTGACCACGGCGGCCGCCGCGGCGGCCGGGCCGATCAGCTTCGTGGCGCTGGCCGCCCCGCAGCTGGCCCGGCGGCTCACCCGCTCGCCCGGGTCGAACCTGCTGACCGGCGCGCTGATGGGCACCGTCCTGCTGCTGGCCTCCGACCTGGGCTCGCAGCGGGCCTTCGGCGCGGACCAGCTGCCGGTGGGCGTGGTCACCGGCCTGGTCGGCGGCGTCTACCTGCTCTGGCTGCTCGTCATGGAGCGCAAGGCGGGACGGGTGTGACCGTATGACCCACACGACGCACACCACGCAGACCGTGCGCACGCCGCACACCCACGGGCACGGCCCGGCCGACACGAGGAGTACGCAGGTGCAGAGGCTGACCGCGGAGAACGTCACCCTCGGCTACGACCAGCGGGTCATCGCCGAAAACCTCTCGGTGGAGATCCCCGACCACTCGTTCACGGTCATCGTCGGCCCCAACGCCTGCGGCAAGTCCACGCTGCTGCGCGCCCTGTCGCGGATGCTCAAGCCCACCGCCGGACGGGTCCTGCTGGACGGGCGGGCCATCACCTCGACGCCCGCCAAGCAGGTGGCCCGCACGCTGGGGCTGCTCCCGCAGTCCTCGGTGGCGCCCGACGGCATCACCGTCGCCGACCTGGTCGCCCGCGGCCGGTACCCGCACCAGGGGCTGCTGCGCCAGTGGTCGGCGGAGGACGAGCGGATCGTCCTGGAGTCGATGGCCTCCACCGGGGTCGCCGAACTCGCCGACCGGGCCGTGGACGAGCTGTCGGGCGGACAGCGCCAGCGGGTGTGGATCGCGATGGCCCTGGCCCAGCAGACCCCGCTGCTGCTCCTGGACGAGCCGACGACCTACCTGGACATCCAGCACCAGCTGGAGGTCCTCGACCTGTGCGCCCAGCTCCACGAGGAGCGGGGGCGGACCCTGGTCGCGGTGCTGCACGACCTCAACCAGGCGGCCCGCTACGCCACGCACCTGATCGCCCTGCGCGGCGGGGTGGTGGTCGCGCAGGGGCCGCCGTCCGAGGTGGTCACGGCCGGGCTGGTGGAGGAGGTGTTCGGGGTGGCCTGCCGGGTCATCGACGACCCGGAGACCGGCACGCCGCTGGTGGTCCCGGCCGCACGGAGGGCCAGGGCGAAGGCGGGGGCCGGGGTCTGAGGCCTAGGCCGTCTCTTCCGGATCTCGCCTGGCCCGCGCCGCCCGGCACCGCACCTCGCCGCCTTGGTGGGGCACCAAGTACGTCCAGTACGGCGGCGCCCCGCCAAGGCGCCGATGCACGGCACCTGGGGGCACCTCCCAGCGGTAGCTGGGGGAACGACGCGGGCTTGACCGGCAAGATCCGGAAGAGACGGCCTAGAGGAGGCTCTTGAGGCGCAGGAGGTCGCGGAAGCCGGCCTCCAGGCGGACCCGGCCCGAGGCCCAGGCCTTGGCGAACTTCAGCCGTCCGTCGACCAGCGCGAGGAGGTCGTCCCCCGACATCCCGAGGCGGATCTCGGCCTTGGCGCGGGGCGGGCCCGGGGTGAGGGCGTCCACCCGGATCCGGCCGCCGTCGAGGCGGCCGGTGAAGGTCATGTCGAGGTCGGTGATGTGACAGCTCAGGGACCGGTCGAGGGCGGCGGCGCCGCTCACGTCGCCGTCGGCCCCCGCGAGGTTGTCGGAGAGTCGGTCGAGTGCGGCGCGGCACTCCTGGATCGTAGCCATGGTGTCCCGACCGTACAGCAGAGCCGCGCGTGGCACGGGCGGTGCTTCGGGGTAGCGTCGGGGGCATGACCGACGATGTGTCCGAGGCAGCCGAGGACGTCCCCCAGGAGCCGACGGTGGCCGGGGCGGAGGCCGGGGCGGAGACCGCCGCCGAGCCCGCGGGGCCCGCTCCGCTGGGCCTCGTGCGCACCCCCACCGGGCACCCCGGCGTGGACGCGCACCTGGAGCGGCTCGCGGACGCGGACCACCTGGCGGCGGACGGGCACGTCGAGGTGTACGAGGATGTACACCGGGGACTGCGCGAGGCGCTGAGCGCGCTGGACGCACAGCCCGTCCCCGCACCGTACGAAAACAGGAGCTGAACCGAACGTGGCAGGAGTGGCACGCCGCCGCCTGGACGCCGAACTGGTACGCCGCAGCATGGCCCGCTCGCGGGAGCACGCGGCCCAGCTGATCGCCGCGGGCCGGGTGACCGTGGGCGGCACGACCGCGACCAAGCCGGCCACCCAGGTCGAGACCAGCGCGGCCCTCGTCGTCCTCAAGGACGACAGCGACCCCGACTACGTCTCCCGCGGCGGCCACAAACTGGCCGGCGCGCTCGCAGCCTTCCAGCCGCTGGGGCTGGCCGTCGAGGGCCGCCGGGCGCTGGACGCGGGCGCCTCGACCGGCGGGTTCACCGACGTACTGCTGCGCGCGGGCGTGGCCCACGTCGTCGCCGTGGACGTCGGCTACGGCCAGCTGGCCTGGTCGCTGCAGAGCGACGAGCGGGTGACCGTCAAGGACCGCACCAACGTGCGCGAGCTGACGCCCGAACTGATCGACGGCGTCCCCGTGGACCTGGTCGTCGGCGACCTGTCCTTCATCTCGATCGGCCTGGTGCTGCCCGCCCTCGTGCGGTGCACGGCGCCGGACGCCGACCTGGTGCTGATGGTCAAGCCGCAGTTCGAGGTGGGCAAGGAGCGGCTCGGCAGCGGCGGCGTGGTGCGCAGCCCCGAGCTGCGCGCCGAGGCCGTGCGGGACGTCGCCGCGCAGGCCTGGAAGCTGGGACTGGGCGTGCTGGGGGTCACCGCGAGTCCGCTGCCCGGGCCGTCGGGGAACGTCGAGTACTTTCTGTGGCTTCGGGCGGGGGCACCGGCACTCGACCCGGGGGATGTCGACCGTGCAGTGGCGGAGGGGCCTCAGTGACAGATTCGTCGTCAGCGTCAGCGTCAACGGGTTCAACGGGTTCAACGGGTGCAACGGGTTCCGCGCCTCCGGCGGAACCGGGGGCGGGCCCGCGGACCGTCTTCCTGGTCGCCCACACCGGGCGGCCCGCGGCCATACGCAGCGCCGAGCTGGTGGTGCTCGGGCTGCTGAAGTCGGGGATCGGGGTGCGGGTCCTCGCGTACGAGGCGCGGGACCTGCCGCTGCCGCTCGAGGTGGAGCTCGTCGGGGAGTGCACGCCCGAGGTGCTGGCCGGGTGCGAGCTGCTGATCGTGCTGGGCGGGGACGGGACCCTGCTGCGCGGGGCGGAGTTCGCGCGCGGGTCGGGGGTGCCGATGCTGGGCGTCAACCTGGGCCGCGTGGGCTTCCTCGCCGAGGCCGAGCGCGACGACCTGGACCGGGTGGTGGACCGGGTGGTGCGCAAGGCGTACGAGGTCGAGGAGCGGATGACCCTCGACGTCCTCGTCCGGACCAACGGTGACGAGGTCCACCGGGACTGGGCGCTGAACGAGGCCGCCGTCCAGAAGGTGTCCGCCGAGCGGATGCTGGAGGTGGTCCTGGAGATCGACGGGCGCCCGGTGACCGGCTTCGGGTGCGACGGCATCGTCTGCGCGACGCCGACCGGCTCGACGGCGTACGCCTTCTCGGCCGGCGGCCCGGTGGTGTGGCCGGAGGTGGAGGCGCTGCTGATGGTGCCGATCAGCGCGCACGCGCTGTTCGCGAAGCCGCTGGTCACCTCGCCGGACTCGGTGCTGGCGGTGGAGGTGCAGACCGGGACCCAGCACGGGGTGCTGTGGTGCGACGGCCGGCGGACGCTGGAGCTGCCCGCCGGGGCGCGGGTGGAGGTCCGGCGCGGGACGGTGCCGGTGCGGCTCGCCCGGCTGCACCACGCGTCGTTCACGGACCGGCTCGTGGCCAAGTTCGCGCTGCCGGTGTCGGGTTGGCGCGGCGCGCCGCACTGAGGACGGCACCGGACCCGCTATTAGCACACCCGTTCGGAAAACTCCGGGCGGGTGAGGTCACATGGCACCCGCGAAACCTCGGTATGGTCGTCCCGTGCTTGAGGAGATGCGGATACGGTCACTCGGGGTCATCGACGACGCGGTGGTCGAGCTGTCGCCCGGTTTCACCGCGGTGACCGGCGAGACCGGCGCGGGCAAGACGATGGTCGTCACCAGCCTCGGGCTGCTGCTCGGCGGCCGCGCCGACCCGGCCCTGGTGCGGATCGGGGCCAAGGCGGCGGTGGTCGAGGGCCGCGTCGTCCTGCGCCCGGACGCGGCCGCCGCCGTGCGCGCCGAAGAGGCCGGGGCCGAGCTCGACGAAGGCGCCCTGCTGATCAGCCGGACCGTGTCGGCCGAAGGGCGCTCGCGCGCCCACGTCGGCGGCCGCTCCGTCCCCGTCGGGCTGCTCTCCGAGCTCGCCGACGACCTGGTCGCCGTCCACGGGCAGACCGACCAGCAGGGCCTGCTGCGGCCCGCCCGCCAGCGCCAGGCCCTCGACCGGTACGCGGGCGACGCCGTCGCCGTCCCCCTGGAGAAGTACGCCGGCGCCTACCGGCGGCTGCGCGCCGCCTCCGCCGAACTGGAGACGATCACCACCCGCGCCCGGGAACGGGCGCAGGAGGCCGACCTGCTGCGCTTCGGCCTGGACGAGGTGGCCGCCGTCGAGCCGCTGCCCGGCGAGGACGCCGAGCTGGCGGCCGAGGCCGAACGGCTCGGGCACGCCGAGTCCCTCGCCTCCGCCGCGCAGGCCGCCCACGCGGCCCTCGCGGGCGACGTGGAGGACCCGGAAGGCGTCGACGCCACCACCCTCGTCGCCGGCGCGCACCGCGCCCTGGAGGCCGTACGCTCCCACGACCCGGTGCTCGGCGGCCTCGCCGACCGGATCGCGGAGCTGAACATTCTGCTCGGCGACGTGGCCGGCGAGCTGGCCGGGTACGCCGACGACCTGGACGCCGACCCCCTGCGGCTGGCCGCCGTGGAGGAGCGGCGGGCGGCGCTGACCCAGCTGACCCGCAAGTACGGCGACTCCGTCGACTCCGTCCTCGAATGGGCCCAGAAGGGCTCTGCCCGGCTGCTGGAGCTCGACGGGGACGACGAGCGGATCGAGGAGCTGACCGCCGAACGGGACGCGCTGCGCGCCGAACTGTCCCAGCTGGCCCAGGCGCTGACCGACGCCCGCACGGAGGCCGCCGAACGCTTCGCCTCCGCCGTCACCGCCGAACTGGCCTCCCTGGCCATGCCGCACGCCCGGGTGACCATCGACATCCGCCAGACCGAGGACCCCGACGGCGTCGAGGTCGGCGGCCGGCCGGTCGCGTATGGGCCCACCGGCGCCGACGAGGTCGAGCTGCTGCTCGCCCCGCACCCCGGTGCCCAGCCCCGGCCGATCGCCAAGGGGGCCTCCGGCGGCGAGCTCTCCCGGGTCATGCTGGCCGTCGAGGTCGTCTTCGCCGGCACCACGCCCGTGCCCACCTACCTCTTCGACGAGGTCGACGCGGGCGTCGGCGGCAAGGCGGCCGTCGAGATCGGCCGGCGGCTGGCCAAGCTCGCCAAGACGGCCCAGGTCGTCGTCGTCACCCACCTGCCGCAGGTGGCGGCCTTCGCGGACCGCCAGCTGCTGGTCGAGAAGACCGTCGACGGATCGGTGACCCGTTCCGGGGTCACCGTCCTGGAGGGCGAGGACCGGATCCGCGAACTCTCGCGGATGCTCGCCGGCCAGGAGGACTCGCAGACGGCCCGCGCCCACGCCGAGGAACTGCTCGCGGCGGCCCGCGCGGACGGCTGAGACACCGGGACGTTAGCCCGTGTGGGTGAGGCTGGGGGGCGCACTGCGGTATCCCGCACCGGATCCGCACCCGTATGGTCCCGGAACGCGCGTACGGGCTGGCATCCTGGGCGACGTCTCTGACCCCTCACCCTGGAGCTACCGCCCGTGAGCAGCTCCCCGGCTTCGCTACCGCCGCCCGCCCTGCCGTACGGGCGGCCCCCGCTGCGCGCCGTCCAGGTCCTCGGCGGCGCGGGCGCGGGCAGCAGCGCCCACGTGCGCTCCCTCACGACGGGGCTCGCGGCGCGCGGCGTACGGGTGACCGTGTGCGCCCCCGTCGCGGCCGAGGGGGAGTACGACTTCACGGGCGCCGGCGCCGAGTTCACCCCCGACGCGGCGTGCGCGCTGCGGGCCGCCTGCGCCGGGGCGGACGTGGTCCACGCGCACGGCCTACGGGCCGGCATGCGCGCCGCCCTCGCCCTGCGGGGCCGCGGCCGGCACGCCCCGCTGGTGGTCACCTGGCACGGCACGGCACCCGACGCGGGCCCGCTGGGCCGCCTCGGCCGCCTGCTGGAACGCCACGTGGCCCGGGCCGCGGCGGTGGTCCTCGGCTCCTCCTCCGACCAGGTCGACCTCGCCCGCCGCCGGGGCGCCCGGGACGCGCGCCTCGCCGCCGTGGCCGTACCGGGAGCGCCGACGGCACCCGACGCGGGCAAGACCCGCGCGGAACTCGGCGCGGTGGAACGCCCCCTGGTCATCGCGGTCGGCAGCCTCGTCGCCCGCCGCGGCTACTCCGTCCTGCTGGACGCGGCACGGGCATGGCGGGTGCTGGAACCGGTGCCGCTGCTGGTGATCGCGGGGGAGGGCCCGCTGCGCCCGGAGCTCGCCCGCCGCATCGCGGCGGAGGACCTCCCGGTGCGCCTCCTGGGCCGCCGCCGCGACGCCGACCGCCTGCTGGCGGCCGCGGACGTCGCCGTCCTCCCCAGCAGCTGGGAGGGCCGCTCCCTGCTGGCCCAGGAGGCCCTGCGGGCCGGCGTCGCCCTGGTGGCGACGGAGGTCGGCGGGATCCCGGAACTGGTCGGCGACGCGGCGGTCCTGGTCCCGTACGGCGACGCGCCCGCCCTGGCGGACGCGGTGGCCACGCTCCTCGACGACCCGGACCGCCGCGCCGCCCTGGCCCTCGCCGGCCGCGCCCAGGCGGCGACGTGGCCGTCGGAGGACGACACGGTGGCCCAGGTCCTGGCGGTGTACGACGAACTGATGGAACGCCAGCGGTAGCGCGGCCGCGTCAGGAGTCCTTCACCAGCGGCTCGCGGCCGCGAACCGGACGCGGCTCGGATGCCCGCACCTGCGCGAAGGCGTAATCTGGATGCGTCGCTCTGTCCGGCCCGGGCCCTCGGCCGTTCGCCGGACCCGGGCAATCGATGCGGAAACCGATCCGGGGCAATGATCTGCGCCCCCGGAGGTGATGAACATGCGACGCTTGCTCACTGCTGCGGCCCTGGTGGTCCCCCTCGTCTTCGCGGGAGGCCCGGCCGTCGCGGTACCTGAGAGCGCCCCTTCTGCGACCAGCGTGGCGACGAAGAAGGCAGCGGACATCTGCACCTACACCCTCAGCCGTCCGACGATCAGGCGCGGCTCCTCGGGGAGGGCCGTCCAGCAGGCCCAGTGCTACCTCAACCATGCCATGACGGGCACGGACCTGGACGAAGACGGCGACTTCGGCCCGGTCACCAACACGGCGACCAGGCGGTTCCAGGACTGTGCGGGCATCGTCGTGGACGGAGTCATCGGGGCTCAGACATGGTCGTCCCTCGTCTTCTGGGCCAACTCGTCGGACTACGTCTGCTGAGCCGGCAGGCACAGCCAGGGCCGAGCTGCGTGAGCGACCCCTGGTCGCGACCGAGGCCGGGCAGGGTTCCGGAACTGGCCGGCGCGCGGCGGGCCTGCTGACGTAGTCACCGATACGGAGTGGAAGCGGGCACCTGACTTCTCCTCTCAGGCCGCTTCGGCGGCCTCGCGGCGCAGGAAGTCGGGCAGCGCGCTCGGGGTGTGGTCGAGCCAGGCCACGTAGCGGGCGACGCCCTCGGCCACCGTGATGGCGGGCTCCCACTCCAGGGCGGCGGTCATGCGGGCGGTGTCGGCGGTCCCGCCCAGCGGGTCGCCCTCGGGAAGCGGCTGGTCCTGGAACTCGGCGTCCGGGTAGTGGCGGCGGATGAGCTGGGCCAGGTCACGGATGGACGTGGCCCGGCCGGTGCCAATGTTGAGTACCTGCCGGTCGGCCCCCGGGGCGAGCATCGCGCGAATCGTGGCCTCGGCGATGTCTTCGACATGGACGAAGTCGCGGACCTGCCGTCCGCCTCCGTTCAGCAGCAGGGGGAGGCCGAGCTTCGCGCGCATCGCCATCCAGGCCACCACCCACGAGTGCGAGCCCTCCTTGACGGTCTGGGGCTCGCCGTAGACCGAGAAGTAGCGGACTGACGTGTGAGAGACGTCGGTCTTGCCCAGCACGAGCGCAGTCTGTGCCTCGCCCCACGCTTTGGTGTTCGCGTACACCGACAGTGGGGCCAGGGGAACGCCTTCGCTCCACGTCTGTACGTCGTGGCACTTGGGGTCGCCGTTGCCGTAGACGGCTGCCGAGGACACGAACACGAACCGGCGGACGTGGGCGCCGCAGCGGCGGACCGCGTCCAACAGGACTTGTGTCCCGGCGACGTTGGTCTGGATGGCGGCCATCGGGTTGCGGGTGCAGGCGGCCACGTCGGCGACGGCGGCGGCGTGCAACACGTAGTCGGCTTCCCCGACGACGTGGTCCATCAGAGTCTCGTCGGCGATGTCGCCCACGATGGTGTCCCGGTCGGCGGTGTGCACGCCGAACAGGTCGGCGTAGACCGTAGCGGGGTAGGCGTCGAGCTTGCCCACCGCGAGCACGCGGGCCCCGGCCGCGCGAAGGCGGGCGGTGATGCGGGAGCCGACAAGGCCCCCGCCTCCGGTGACCACCACGGTCGAGCCGGCAAGGGCGGCGGACAGGTCGGCATCGGTCAGCGGCACGGCAGTCTCCTTGAAGTCGGCAGCACAAGGGGGAGGGGTGGGCGCCATGGGAAGGAGTGGTGTTGCAGCCCCGGCGGCGTTGCAAACAGTGAACTCTCCTGCACGGAAGGTGAGTAGGGTGTGACGGGTAGGAACCCGTTCAACCTGTTCAAGATCGTTCGCGAGGGGGCGAAGTTGGCAGGTGACCGGACGCCGAACAGCGCGTTGGCGGGCGTCATCGCCGAAGCGGGAACCACGTACTACGCGCTGGCCAGGGAGATTCGCTCCGTCGCGGCCGAGGCCGGCCAACGGCTGAGTACCGGCCCGTCAGCCGTCGCCTACTGGGTCTCCGGCGGTACACCATCGGGGCAGACACCGCTCTACATCGCCGAAGCCCTGACCAGACGGACGAA
Source organism: Streptomyces sp. NPDC032091 (assembly GCF_055580265.1). NCBI lineage: Bacteria > Bacillati > Actinomycetota > Actinomycetes > Kitasatosporales > Streptomycetaceae > Streptomyces > Streptomyces sp. NPDC032091. Next base: position 18,765 of record NZ_JBVILR010000001.1, read on the forward strand.
ACGGAAGGTGACTGTGGCCGAGATCGGTCTAGGCTCCGTTTCCGTCGGTGGGGCCTTGGAAGCCGATCCGCTGGCCGCCATCGCCGATCTCGGGAGATCCGTCATGCAACGTCGTCGTGACATCCTCGGCGCCGCGTTCACTGCCGCCGCTGTTGGCCTGCCCCTGGTCTACGACCACGAAGCAGTCGCCGAGACCTTCTGCGCCGCCGAGGGGAGCGGCACCGTCGGCCCCGGGGAGGTGGCGACAGTTCGGCAACTGACCGAGATGTTCCGCAGCGTGGACGAACGGATGGGCGGCGGCCACGGCCTGACGACCGTCACCGCCTACCTGACCGACACCGTCGCACCTATGCTGACCGCCCGGTTCCCCTCCAGCACGGTCCGCGCCGAGGCGTTCGGAGCGGCCGCCCAGCTCGCTTGTCTGGTCGGCTGGAAGCACCACGATCTCGGGCGTGAGGGCGCCGCCCAGCGGTACTACCAGCTGGGCTACCAACTTGCCTGCGAGGCGGATCCCAACGGACACGCCGCGTGGATGATGCGGGCGCTGACACACCAAGCCCTTGACCTGGGTCATCCGGCGTCGTGCCCCGAGCTCGCGGAGGCGGCGCTGGGCAGAGCGGCCGGGAAGGTGGACCGGCAGACCGAGGCCCTGCTGTTGGTGACGGCCGCCAGGGCGTACGGGGCGAGCGGGCAAGGCGGCAAGGCCGCCCGCGCGCTCTTGGCGGCCGAGGACGCGGTGACGGACGAAAGCGATCCGGTGCCGTCCTACGCCGCCGCCTCAGGTCCCGTCGCGGCCACCGTCGCCTCGCACATGGGCAAGACCTTGACCGCGTTGCAGGACCACTCGGCGGCCGAACGGCATTACCGCCGTGCCCTGGCGGCCCGCGCCCCCGGCACCTACCAGCTCAAACACGGGCTGACCATGGCCACTTTGGGGACTGCGGTGGCGGCCCAGCGCCGCCACGAGGAAGCCGTGGGCCTGTGGGCCCGATCACTGGACTTCATGGGTGGCGTGGTCTCGGACCGCAACAGGCAGGCCGTCAAGACGATCAAGTCAGTGGCGACCGGATACCGCAAGCGCGGCGTGGCCGGGGCGGCGGCCCTGGAGCAGCGCACCGCTGAACTGCTGAGAGGTGAGGCGTGAAGGGAACGGGCGACAGGGAGATGGCGCTGGGGGTCGTGGTGCTGACCATGGGCGACCGGATTGCCGAGCTGGAGGCCCTGCTCGCCTCGGTGGCAGCCCAGGAAGGCACCCCGCCCGCGGTCGTGGTCCTGGCCCAGGGCGTAGCACTACCCCCGCTGCCGGACGGCGTGGCCGGTGTGGAGCTGCCGGAAAACCTGGGGATCCCGGGCGGCCGCAACGCCGGCATCCAGTGGCTGCGCGACAACGGCGGCGTGGACGTCGCCGTGGTCCTGGACGACGACGGCCTGTTGCCCCACAAGGACACCTTCCGCCTGGTCCGGGAAGCCTTCACCGACAACCCCCGCCTCGGCGTCGCGGGCTTCAGGATCGCGGACGAGACCGGGGCGAGCCAGCGCCGCCACGTCCCCCGCTTGGGCGGCAAGAACCCCCTGCTCTCCGGGCCGGTGACGACATTCCTAGGAGGCGGCCACGCCATTCGCATGCGCGTGATCGACGAAGTCGGGGACTTCCCCGCCGAGTTCTTCTACGCCCATGAGGAAACGGACTTCGCCTGGCGTGCGCTGGACGCCGACTGGGACATCGACTACCGGGCAGACATGGTCCTGCAGCACCCGCGCACCGAGGCATCCCGGCACGCGGTCTACTACCGCAACACGGGCCGGAACCGCGTCTGGCTGGCCAAGCGGCACCTGCCCGCCGTTCTGGTCCCCGTCTACCTCACGACCTGGGCCGCCTACACGCTCGCCCAGCGACCGCCGCTGCCCGGCCTGACCGCCTGGTGGTCCGGCTTCTTCGAAGGGGTGAGGACCCCCTGCCCGCCCAGGCGGCCCATGCGGTGGCGAACGGTGTGGCGCATGACCCGCCTCGGCCGGCCCCCCGTGATCTGACGGACCACTGTGACGTATGGCTGGGTGCTCCGCAGGGGGGTCTGTTCGTCGTTTGGTACGGGTACCAGCCCCAGACAGCCGCCGGACGCCGAGACGAGTGGAGCGCGTAGCGATCTGCCGCGAACGGCGGCCCCGCCGGACGATCTCGTCGTCGTTCGGTGCAGGCAGCGGCCCAAGACGGGCGGCGGCCGCCGAGAAAAGGGCAGCGCGTAGCGATCTGGGGCGCTTGGAGTGCTCCGGAGGACGATCTCTTCGCTGTTTCGTACGGGTAGGCGCGCCCCCGGCTCGGGATCAGGATCTTGAGGGGGCCGGATGCCCGGTCTGCCGGGCCCCGACCGCCCGGCTCATCGCTGAGCCCGCCGCTCCTCCGACCATGACCGTGCCGTCCTTTTGGGGGTTTCCCGGCAGTCTTCGGCTTTTCGTGGCGGGGCGGGCTGTCAAGAGTCGCCGTAGGCGATCGCGAAGCGACGCGACGAAGGAGCGCCCTTGACAGGTCGTCACGACGCGGAAGGACGATGAGACTGACGGGAAACCCCCACCCCATCTCCGAGACCGTCCCGCCAGGACCCGGTCACCAGGGGTCCCGCCAGGCTGCTCACTGCTGCCCTGGCGGGCACTGGCTCACAACCCACCGCCCCGCAGACGGGGAGGCGGGTGGGCAAACACCGCTCGATCCCAACTCCTTGAGGGGGAGATAGCGGGCCCGGGCCACCACCCGCGTTCGGCAACAGCGACAGAACCCCTCACGACGGCGTGGTGTGTCTCCGGGCGCGGAGGGCCAGGCTCAGGGACAGGACCGTCTCCGGGTCGTCCAGGTCGGTCCCCAGGAGTTCCGCGATGCGGGCCAGGCGGTTGTACAGGGTCTGGCGGTTGAGGTGGAGTTCCCGGGCGGTCTCCGCCTTGCGGCCCGCGTGGGCCAGGTAGGTCTCCAGCGTCGGCAGCAGCGGCGGCCGGGACGTGGCGTCGTGGGTGCGCAGCGCGCCGATCGCCCGGTCCACGAACGCCGCCAGGTCGGGGTGTTCGCGCAGCCGCCACAGCAGCAGGTCGATGTCCAGCCGGCGGGCGTCGTACCAGGGCCGGGCCGGCAGGCCGTGGGCGGCGGTGGCCGTCTCCGCGGCGTGGCGCAGGCCCGCCGAGGCTGCCGACCAGCTGCCCGAGACGCCGACCACCACCACCGGCGGCGCCCCCGCCCGGTCGAGGCCGGCCCGCTCCACCCCGGTCCGCAGTGCGGCCGCGACCCGGTCGGCGACCCCCGACCGCTCCGACTCCGCCCGCAGCGACACCAGCAGCGGCACCCGTCCCTCCACCGGGCGGACGCCCAGCAGCACCGGGACCCCGACCGAGGACAGCTCCTCCTGCACCGCCCGGGCCAGCACCGACCAGTTCCCGGACGGGACCAGCTCCGAGGACAGCCGCATGACCAGGGGCAGCAGCGGCCCGGCCCCGGGCCGGAAGCCCAGCACCCGGGCCTGCGCCGGGGCGTCCTCCGCCGAGATCCGCCCCTCCGCCAGGTCCGTCAGGAAGTCGCCCCGGCCGCGCGCGGCCAGCTCCTCCTCCTGCCGGGCCTGCATCAGCACCACGGCCAGTACCCCCGCCGTCCGCTCGGCCGCCATCCGGTGGACCGGCAGCAGCGGCGCCGCGACCCCGACCAGCACGACCCGCGCCCGTACCGAGCCCGTACCGTGTCCGCCGCCCGGCACGTCGACGACCACCGCGTTCGCCGGGGGCTCGGCCGCCCGCTGGCCGCGCAGCCCCTCCCACACCTGGAGCGGGTCCGCGGCCGCCTCCCCGGCCACCGGGCCGGCGGCGTACAGCAGTTGGCCGTCCGGGGTCTCCAGGAAGACGGGGTTGGCGGTGAAGTCGGCCAGGATGCGCAGCACCTGCGGGATCCCGCCGCCGCCCAACAGGGCCTCCGTGCACCGCCGGTGGACCTCCTCGGCCCGCTGGAGGAGCGCGTAGTGGTGGTTGACGATCTCGGTGTGGATCTCCTCCGTCACGGTGACGAAGGGGACTTCCCGGTGCAGCTGGACCAGCGGCAGCCCGGCCGTCCGGGCGGTCTCCACCAGCGTCGCCGGGAGCCGGGTGAAGCGCGGGCCGAGTTCCACGACCAGCGCGGCGATGCCCCGGTCCGCGAGGCGGCGTACGAAGGCGCGCTGCTCGGCGGGGCGGGTGCCCAGCCCCAGCCCGGTGGTCAGCAGCAGTTCGCCGCCCTTGAGGAGCGACGCGATGTTCGGGACCTCACCCGCGTGCACCCAGCGGACGGTCCGCCCGAGACGGTCGGCGCAGGCCACCACCTCCGGCAGTCCGCTGCGCAGTCCCGGCAGTTCCAGTGCCCGCTGAACGGTGATCCCGCCCTGGTTGTCCATATCGCGGGACGCTACCGGCCGCCCCGCCGCGAGGACATCACCGGGTGGTCACGGAGCCCGGCATGTCCCCCCTGCACCCCTCATGTCCCCCGGTCGGGCCGACAACTCGTCGTTCCCGCACGGTGATTATCGGACCGCGTGCCGATTGTGGCGTAGGTCACCCGGGTGGAGAGTGGCGGCCTCGCGAACGGCCTCCCGACAGGAACGAGGACGACCCATGAGCAGAGCCGGAGCCACCCCCGCGCCCACCGACCGCACCTCCCCGGGAGCGGCGAGCGGCGCGCCTCCCGTCCAGCGCCTCAAGGCCAACTCCGTCGGCCTGGTCGGCGTGGTGTTCATGGCCGTCGCGACCGCCGCGCCGATCACCGCGATGACCGGCAACCTCCCCATCGCCGTCGGCTTCGGCAACGGCACCGGCGCGCCCGCCGGCTACCTCTTCGCCACCCTCGTCCTGACCGTCTTCTCCGTCGGCTACGTCGCGATGGCCAAGCGGATCACGGCCGCGGGCGCCTTCTACGGCTACATCTCGCACGGCCTCGGCCGGATCGCCGGCATGGCCTCCGGCATGCTCGCCGTCCTCGCCTACGTCGTCTTCGAGGCCTCCATCGTCGGCGTCTTCTCCTACTTCGCCAAGACCACCGTCCACGACCAGCTCGGCGTCGACCTGCCCTGGACCGTCTACGCGGCAGGCATGCTCGCCGTCACCGCCGTCCTCGCCCACTTCGACATCAACCTCACCGCCAAGGCCCTCGGGGTGATGCTCGTCGCGGAGATCGCCGTCCTCTTCGCGGTGGCCACCGCCGTCCTGGTGGCCGGTGGCGGCCCCGACGGGATCCCCGTCGAGCCGGTCAACCCGAAGAACGCCTTCACCGGCACCTCCGCCGGCCTCGGCCTCTTCTTCGCCTTCTGGTCCTGGGTCGGCTTCGAGTCCACCGCCATGTACGGGGAGGAGTCCCGCGACCCCAAGCGGGTCATCCCCCGGGCCACCCTCGTCTCCGTCGTCGGCGTCGGCCTCTTCTACATCTACGTCTCCTGGATGACCATCGCCGGCAACGGCCTGGCGAAGTCCGTCGAGCTGTCGGCCTCCGCCAGCCCCCTCGACCTGTTCTTCGCCCCCGCCCACCGGTTCATCGGGGCCTGGGCCGTCGACGCCTTCCAGTGGCTGCTGCTCACGGGCTCCTTCGCCTGCGGGATGGCCTTCCACCAGTGCGCCGCCCGCTACCTCTACGCCATCGGCCGTGAGGGCTTCCTGCACCCCGCCCTCGGCCGCACCCACGCCCGGCACGGTTCCCCCTACGTCTCCTCCGTCGTGCAGACCGTCATCGCCACCGCCCTCGTCGCCGGGTTCTGGCTCGGCGGGCAGGACCCGTACCTGCACCTGTACACCCTGCTCGCGATCCTCGGGACGATGGCCATCCTGATCGTGCAGACCCTGTGCTCCTTCGCGGTCATCGGCTACTTCCGCAAGAACCACCCCGAGGACCGGCACTGGTTCAAGACCTTCACCGCCCCGCTGCTCGGCGGGATTGGGATGACCGCCGTCGTGGTCCTGCTGGTGCTCAACATGCAGACCGCGGCCGGAGCCGCCGCCGACTCCCTCTTCTTCGAGCTGATCCCCTGGATCGTCGGCGCGGTCTTCTTCGGCGGCCTCGGCCTGGGCGTCTGGCTCAAGTACAAGGCCCCCGCACGCTACGAGGTCATCGGCCGGATCGTCCTGGAGGACGCCGCCGAGCGCACCGACGCACCCGCCCCGACCGCCGCGACCGTCTGAGGAGCCACCGCCATGGCCCGTACGCCGCTCATGCACGCCCTGCGCCGCCTCGCGGCCGACCACGCCGCCGCCCGCCGGCTCGGCCTGCCCGTCGCCGAGGTACGCGGCTCCACCCGACGCGAACTCCTCGGCCGGGCCGCCGCCCTCGGCCTCACCGCCGCCCTGGCCCCCTCCGCCCTCGCCCACGCCGCCACCGCGGAGACCGCCGCCCCCGCCCCCGCGAAGAGACCCGCCGGTCCCGCCCGCGTCGCCGTCGTCGGCGCCGGCATCTCCGGCCTCACCGCCGCCCTCACCCTCCAGGACGCCGGCATCCCCTGCACCCTCTACGAGGCCAACCCGGCCCGCGTCGGCGGCCGCATGTGGACCCAGCGCGACCACTGGGCGTACGGGCAGACCTCCGAGATCGGCGGCGAGCTCATCGACACCAGCCACAAGAAGATGCATGAGCTGTGCCGCCGCTTCGGCCTGCCCCTGGAGGACTTCCTCGGCGGCGGACCCAACGGCGCCGAGGAAGTCCTCTGGTTCAACGGCGCCTACTACCCCCGCACCCGGGCCGACGAGGACTTCAAGGCCGTCTACCAGGCCCTGCACCGCGACCTCCAGGACGCCGGCGAGGTCTCCTGGAACGCCTCGACCCCCGCCGGCACGGCCCTCGACGACATGACCCTGTACGAGTGGATCGAGACCCGCGTCCCCGGCGGACACGGCTCCCTCCTCGGGCGGTTCATCGACGTCGCCTACAACGTCGAGTACGGCGCCGACACCCAGACCCAGTCCGCCCTCGCCCTGGTCCTGCTGATGGGCTACCAGCCCAACCCCGGCAACTTCAACGTCTGGGGCCTGTCCAACGAGCGCTACCACGTCATCGGCGGCAACGACCGGCTCCCGAACGCCATCGCCGCCGCACTGAACCCGGGCACGCTGGTCATGGGCCGCTCACTGGTCGCCGTACGCGCCAACGCCGACGGCACCCAGACGCTCACCTTCGACGACTCCGGCGCCGTGCGCACCGCCACCGCCGACCACACGGTCCTCTGCCTCCCCCTGCCGATCCTCCAGCGCCTCGACACCTCGCAGGCGGGATTCGACCCCCTGATGCGCAACCTGCTGCGCGACGCCCGGATGGGCTACTGCACCAAACTCAACATGCAGTTCACCGCCCGGCCCTGGCGCGGCACCGGCCCCTGGCCCGGAGTCTCCGCCGGCGACTGCTTCACCGACTCCGCCGTCCAGCAGACCTGGGACACCACCAAGGTCCAGCCCGGCTCCGGCGGCATCCTGCTCCAGTACGGCGGCGGCTCCCTGGCCGGCGCCCTCACCCCGGGCAGCCCCTTCGCCACCGAGTCCGACCCCTACGTCCGCGACCTGGCCGGCCGGGTCCTGACCGGCGTCGACGCCTTCTTCCCCGGCACGAAGGCCGTCTGGACGGGCCGCGCCCAGCTCTCCGCCTGGCACCGCAACCCCTACTCCCTGGGCGCCTACTCGTACTGGCCCACCGGCTACCTGCACCGCTACGCCAAGTACGAGGGCACCGCGCAGGGCAACGTCCACATCGGCGGCGAGCACTGCAGCTACGACTTCCAGGGCTTCATGGAGGGCGGCGCCAACGAGGGCGAGCGCGCGGCCCGCGAGGTGATCGCCGCCCTCACCTGAGCGGGGCTCACACCGGCGGGATGTTGTGGTTGAAGCGGAAGACGTTGTCCGGGTCGTACTCCCGCTTCAGCCGCGCCAGCCGCCGCATGTTGTCGGCGCCCAGGCCGGCCACCACCCGGTCCGCGCCCTCGTCCCCCGTGAAGTTCAGGTACACCGCGCCGGTGGACCACGGCCGGACGTCGGCGCGGACGTCCCTGACCCACTGGACCACCCGCTCGTCGTCGGCGGGGTCCTCCCACATCCCGAACGGGTGCACCGCCCACGGCGCGTCCCGGTACGGCACCGGGTAGTCCTCCTTCGCCGCGGCGATCGCCCCGCCCTGCGGCCACACCACGTGCTGGGTGCCGCTCGGCACCGGCATGGAGGCCGCCCGGGCGCAGAACACGTCCACGAACGCGTCCGGTGCCCCGGTCAGGTACTCCGCCGACCAGTGGTTCCGCAGCCCCGGCGGATCGTCGAGCATGCACTGCAGCTCGGCGTACGGGATGGCCGTGACGACCTCCGCCTCGTGCGGGATCGCCAGCAGGGGGCCGGCCAGCCGGCGCAGCTCCTCCTCGGGCCCGGCGTACGTCACCAGCGCCCCGGCCAGCAGCAGGCCGACCAGGTGCGGCGGGACGAACGGGGCGGGCGGCCCGGTCAGGTAGAGGGCGCCGCCGCCGGCCTCGTCGGGACCGGACTCGATGACGTCCCGGTACGTGCGGACCACCTCGGGCCCGCGCTCCGGCAGGTAGAAGACCATCGCGATGGACAGCTCCGGCAGCTCGTGCAGCCGCAGCGTCAGCGAGGTGGCGATGCCGAAGTTCCCGCCGCCGCCGTGCAACCCCCAGAACAGCTCCGAGTGGTCCTCGGCCGTGACGTTCAGCAGCTCGCCCTGGGAGGTCACCAGCTCCACGCCCAGCAGGTTGTCCACCGCCAGGCCGAACTTCCGGTCCAGCCAGCCCGTGCCGCCGCCGAGGACGAAGCCGCCGACGCCGGTGGTGGAGGCCCGGCCGCCCGTCGTGGCCAGCGCGTACGGCTCGCAGGCCCGGTCCAGGTGGCTCATCGTGGCCCCGCCCGCGACCCGTACGGCCTTCGCCGCCGGATGGACGGCGACCTCGTGCATCCGGCGCAGGTCCACGACCACACCGCCGTCGTTCAGGGACATCCCGGCCACACTGTGCCCGCCGCCGCGCACGGCCACCGGCAGGTCCAGGTCCCGGGCGAAGCGCACCGCCGTGACCACGTCCGCCGCGCTCTCGCACTGGGCGATCACCGCGGGCCTGCGGTCGATCATCGCGTTGAAGACCGTCCGGGCCTCGTCGTACCCGGGGTCGTCGGGGGCGAAGACCCCGCCGGCCAGGTCCTCGCGGAGCGCGGCAAGCGCCGTGGCCGCCTTCGAGAGGGGTGCCATCGCTACCCCCCCTTTCCCCAGAAGGGCATGGGACCCCTCCAGGTTAGGCGGGCGTGCCGGGCGCCGCGCGCCGTGCCGTCAGCCCCCGTACGCGCCGCTCGCCGTCAGCCGCAGCGCGGTGTCGATCAGCGGAACGTGGCTGAAGGCCTGCGGGAAGTTCCCGACCTGGCGCTGGAGCTTGGGGTCCCACTCCTCCGCCAGCAGCCCCAGGTCGTTGCGGAGCGACAGCAGCTTCTCGAAGAGGCGGCGGGCCTCGTCGACCCGGCCGATCATCGCCAGGTCGTCGGCCATCCAGAAGGAGCAGGCCAGGAAGGCGCCCTCGTCCCCCTCCAGGCCGTCGACGCCGGCCTCCTCGCCGGCCGTCGGGTAGCGCAGGATGAACCCGTCCGGGGTCGACAGCTCGCGCTGGATCGCCTCGATGGTGCCGATGACCCGCTTGTCGTCGGGGGGCAGGAAGCCCATCTGCGGGATCAGCAGCAGCGAGGCGTCCAGTTCCTGCGAGCCGTAGGACTGGGTGAAGGTGTTGCGCTCCGGGTCGTAGCCCTTCTCGCACACGTCCGTGTGGATCCGGTCGCGCAGCTCGCGCCAGCGCTCCAGCGGGCCGTCCGCGTCCCCGCTCTCGATCAGCTTGATCGTGCGGTCCACGGCCACCCACGCCATCACCTTCGAGTGCACGAAGTGCCGGCGCGGGCCGCGCACCTCCCAGATGCCCTCGTCCGGCTCGTTCCAGTGGGTCTCCAGGTAGCGGATCAGTTTGAGCTGGAGCACCGAGGCGTAGTCGTTGCGGGCCAGGCCGGTCATGTGGCCCAGGTGCAGGGCCTCGGTGACCTCCCCGTACACGTCGAGCTGGAGCTGGTGGGCGGCGCCGTTGCCGACGCGGACGGGGGTCGAGTTCTCGTAGCCGGGCAGCCAGTCGAGCTCCGTCTCGCCGAGCTCCCGCTCCCCGGCGATCCCGTACATGATCTGGAGGTTCTCCGGGTCGCCGGCGACCGCGCGCAGCAGCCAGTCCCGCCAGGCGGCGGCCTCGCCGCGGTAGCCGGTGCGCAGGAGCGAGGAGAGGGTGATGGCGGCGTCGCGCAGCCAGGTGTAGCGGTAGTCCCAGTTGCGGACCCCGCCGATCTCCTCCGGCAGGGAGGTGGTCGGCGCGGCGACGATGCCGCCCGTGGGGGCGTACGTGAGGGCCTTGAGGGTGATCAGGGAGCGGATCACCGCCTCCCGGTAGGGCCCGTGGTACGTGCACAGGTCGACCCACTCGCGCCAGAACTCGGCCGTGGCCTCCAGCGCCGCCTCGGCCTCCGGGGCCTGCGGGGCCCCCAGGTGGGAGGGCTGCCAGCTGATGGCGAAGGCCACCCGGTCGCCCGGGGCGACGGTGAAGTCGGAGTAGGTCGTCAGGTTCTTGCCGTAGGTGTCCGCGTCGGCGTCGAGCCACACGGAGTCGGGGCCCGCGACGGCCACCGTGCGCCCGTCCACCTTGTGGACCCAGGGCACGACCCGCCCGTAGCTGAAGCGCATCCGCAGCGCCGAGCGCATCGGGACGCGGCCGCTGACGCCCTCGACGATGCGGATCAGCTGCGGGGCGTGCCCCTCGCGGGGCGGCATGAAGTCGATGACGCGGACGGTCCCGCGCGGGGTGTCCCACTCCGACTCCAGCACCAGCGAGTCGCCCCGGTAGCGCCGGCGGGCCGCCCGCGGCGGCTCCGTCCCCGGCGGGAACGACGGGCCGATCCGCCAGAACCCGTGTTCATCGGTGCCCAGAAGGCTCGCGAAGACGGCATGGGAGTCGAAGCGGGGCAGGCACAGCCAGTCCACGGCTCCGTCCCGGCAGACCAGCGCCGCGGTCTGCATGTCCCCGATGAGTGCGTAATCCTCGATGCGCCCGGACACGTTGCTCTCCAGTCGAACGGCCACGTCCGCCCCGTAGGGCGCTTGCATTGCGCTGTCGCGCGGTCTCCTGTGCGCAGGGATCCCCGCGTCGAGTCCTACATTGCCGGAACCGGCGTTGTTACGCCGTTCGCCGGACTGCTCGGCGGCGATGTGCAGCGGTATCCGAGCACGGTATGAGCGCACCCTAGTGATCTCCTTAAGTATGGGGACAATGTCACTCGGCCGAACGGGTGACCTGGACGGACGCCGAGGGAGGACGGCCCCGCGCGGCCGGCGGCCGGGCCGCCGCGCAGCGCGCCCGGAGGCGGACACTCCCGGGCGCTGATAGGCTGGTACCCCGTGGACCGGTGGTCTGCCTGTGCGAATCAGGAGCCCCGAAACCGCAGCTTCGGCACCCCCGGAAACGGGAGAAGTCGCCGGACGCACCTCACCTCGCGACCACGGGAGCCCCCTCTTGGCGATGCCGCCCAAATCCATGACGACCAAGCACATCTTCGTCACCGGGGGTGTCGCTTCGTCCCTCGGCAAGGGCCTGACGGCCTCCAGCCTGGGTGCGCTGCTCAAGGCGCGCGGCCTGCGGGTCACGATGCAGAAGCTCGACCCGTACCTCAACGTCGACCCCGGCACGATGAACCCGTTCCAGCACGGCGAGGTGTTCGTCACCAACGACGGCGCCGAGACCGACCTGGACATCGGCCACTACGAGCGCTTCCTCGACGTCGACCTCGACGGCTCGGCCAACGTCACCACCGGCCAGGTCTACTCGCAGGTCATCGCCAAGGAGCGGCGCGGCGAGTACCTCGGTGACACCGTGCAGGTCATCCCGCACATCACCAACGAGATCAAGCACCGCATCCGCCGCATGGCCACCGACGACGTCGACGTCGTCATCACCGAGGTCGGCGGCACGGTCGGCGACATCGAGTCGCTGCCGTTCCTGGAGACCGTCCGCCAGGTCCGCCACGAGGTCGGCCGCGACAACGTCTTCGTCGTGCACATCTCGCTGCTGCCCTACATCGGCCCCTCCGGCGAGCTGAAGACCAAGCCGACCCAGCACTCCGTCGCCGCGCTGCGCAACATCGGCATCCAGCCCGACGCGATCGTGCTGCGCGCCGACCGCGACGTCCCCACCTCCATCAAGCGCAAGATCTCGCTGATGTGCGACGTGGACGAGGCGGCCGTGGTCGCGGCGATCGACGCCAAGTCGATCTACGACATCCCGAAGGTGCTGCACACCGAGGGCCTGGACGCGTACGTCGTGCGCAAGCTCGACCTGCCCTTCCGCGACGTCGACTGGACGGTGTGGGAGGACCTGCTGGACCGCGTCCACAACCCCGACCACGAGGTCAAGGTCGCGCTCGTCGGCAAGTACATCGACCTGCCGGACGCCTACCTGTCGGTGACCGAGGCGCTGCGCGCCGGCGGCTTCGCCAACCGGGCCCGCGTCCAGATCAAGTGGGTCACCTCCGACGACTGCAAGACCCCGGCCGGCGCCGCCGCGCAGCTGTCCGACGTGGACGCGATCTGCGTCCCCGGCGGCTTCGGCGACCGCGGTGTGAACGGCAAGGTCGGCGCGATCACCTACGCCCGCGAGAACAAGATCCCGCTGCTGGGCCTGTGCCTGGGCCTGCAGTGCGTGGTCATCGAGGCCGCGCGCAACCTCGCGGGCATCGAGGAGGCGAACTCCACCGAGTTCGAGCCCTCGACCCCGCACCCGGTCATCTCGACCATGGAGGAGCAGCTGGCCTTCGTCGAGGGCGCGGGCGACCTGGGCGGAACGATGCGCCTGGGCATGTACCCGGCCAAGCTCGCCGAGGGCTCCATCGTGCGCGAGGTCTACGGCGACCAGGCGTACGTGGACGAGCGCCACCGCCACCGCTACGAGGTGAACAACGCCTACCGCGGCGAGCTGGAGAAGAAGGCCGGCCTGGTCTTCTCGGGCACCTCCCCGGACAACAAGCTCGTCGAGTACGTCGAGTACCCGCGCGAGGTGCACCCCTACCTGGTGGCCACCCAGGCCCACCCGGAGCTCCGCTCCCGCCCGACCCGGCCGCACCCGCTCTTCGCGGGCCTGGTCAAGGCCGCGGTGGAGCGCCAGCAGCAGGGCTGACGCTCGGTAACGTAGACGGCCGGGGTACGGATCTTCCGTACCCCGGCCGTCGCACGTCGTGGGAGGACAACCGGCATGGACATCGCAACCGGCACCGGAACCGGCATCAAGGACACCGCGGAATCCTGGGAGACGCTGTCGACCAGGCGGCCGTTCCAGGGCGCCAAGACGGCGGTGGACTCCGACGAGGTGCGGATGCCGGACGGGTCCGTGGCCCGGCGCGACTTCCAGGTGCACCCGGGCTCGGTGTGCGTGCTCGCCCTGGACGGGGAGGGGCGGGTGCTGGTGATCAACCAGTACCGCCACCCGGTGCGGCGCCGGCTGTGGGAACTGCCGGCCGGGCTGCTCGACGTCCCCGGGGAGAACCCGCTGCACGCGGCGCAGCGGGAGCTGTACGAGGAGGCGCACGTCAAGGCGGGGGACTGGCGGGTGCTCGTGGACTTCTTCTCCTCGCCCGGCGGCTCCGACGAGGCGGTGCGGGTGTTCCTGGCGCGGGACGTCGCCGACGTCGAGGGGGAGCGGTACGAGGACGCCTCCTCGGAGGAGGCGGACATGCGGGTGGAGTGGGTGGAGCGGTCCGCGCTCGTACGGGGTGTCCTGGCCGGTGAGCTCGGCAACCCGGCGCTGGTCTCGGGGGTCCTGGCCCTGACGGCGGCCCTCGCCGCCGAGGGGGGCCTGGACGCGCTCCGCCCCGCCGAGTCCCCCTGGCCGGCCCGGCCGTACGAGGCGTAGTCCGGCGGTGCGCCGCCGCGCGGGCGGTGAGCAGCTGCGCGCAGCGGCGCCCGGCGGCCCCCGGGGGGATTAGTAGGCCCATCCGCTGATCCGATCGGGCGATCTGTAGGCCGCGCTCCACACGGCCCGTCGCTCTGCGTGAACTACGCTCAGCAACCCGAAGGCAGGGAGAGGAGCGGATCCGTGGCGGATTTCGTCGGGCGGCGGCGTGAGCTGAAGGAGCTGCGCGAGGACATCGCGCGGACCGGGCTCGACACCCTCTCGGGCCGCAAGGCCAAGGCGCCCCGCGCGCGGGTGCTGCTCGTCGCCGGACGCCCCGGTTCCGGCCGGACCGCCCTCGCCGAGGCCTTCGTGCGCGAGGTCGCCGACGAGTACCCGGACGGGCTGGTCCGGGTCCGGCTCAGCGCTCCCGGGGGCGAGCCCCTCGAAACGGAGCGGGCCGTCCGCACCCTCCTGGAGGGCCTCGGCGAGCGCACCCCGCCCGGGGCCTGCGAGGACGACCTCAGCGCCGCCCTGCGCGAGACGCTCAAGGACCGGCGGGCGATCCTGCTCCTCGACGACGCCGCCGACCCGCACCAGGTCGACGCGCTGCTCCCCGACACCCCCGAGTGCCTGGTCGTCGTCACCGCCGAGGGCCCGCTCACGGGCATCCCCGACGTCCGCCCCTGTACCCTCGGCGGGCTGGACGGCGGATCCGCCGTCGCGCTGCTCGCCCGGATCATCGGGGACACCCGGATCGCCGTCGACCCGCGCGCCGCCGAGGACCTCGCCGAGGAGTGCGGGGCCCTGCCCGCCGTGCTCGCCCTGGCCGGCGGCTGGCTCGCCGCCCACCCCAAGGCCGCCGTCGCCGACCTGGCCAAGCAGCTGCACGAGATGCCCCCCGGGACCGCCGGTCCGCTCGGCCGCGCGTTTCGGATCGTCTACGAGTCCCTGCCGCAGCCCGCCCAGCGCACCCTGCGGCTGCTGCCGCTGGCCCCCGCCGGGATCCTCGACTCGCACACCGCCTCCGCGCTCGCCGGCTGCTCCGTCGCCGCCGCGCAGTCCACCCTGGAGGACTTCGCCCGGCTGGGCCTGGTCCGGCACGACCGGGACGGGCTCTTCCTGCTCCCCGGCTGCCTCGCGCCCCTCCTGCGGTCCCTGCTGGAGACCAGGGAACGGCCCGCCGAAGTGCAGCTGGCCCGGGCCCGGACGCTGGAGCGGACCGTGCGCCTGCTGACCTCCTGCCGTGCCATGGCCGACCTGCCCGAGGAGGAGGCGGCCGAGGCCCGGGAGGCCCTGGACGGGCTGCCGCGCGCCCTCCGGTTCCCCGACCGGCGGGCCGCCGCCACCTGGCTGGACACCCGGATGCCCGCGCTGACCGCCTCCGCCACCCTGGCCGTGGCGGACGGGAACCTGGACACCCTGGCCCGCCGGCTGGTCTCGGCGCTGGTCAGGGCCCTGGCCGCACACCGGGGCACCGAGGCGGCCGCCCCCGAGCTGTACGGGCTGCACCGGCTCGTCCTGGGCGTGGCCGAGCGCCGCCACCTGCACCGGGAGCAGGCCGCGGCCCTGCTGAACCTGGCCGATCTGGACGCCGCGACCGGCCGCACCCACGAGGCCCTGGAGCGGTACCGGGCCGCGCTGGCCGCGGGAAAGGCCGCGAAGGACCCGTACGCGACCGGCCGCGCGATGGAATCCGTAGGCGGCGCGTACCAGGAGCTGAGGGACTGGCCA
Source organism: Streptomyces sp. NPDC032091 (assembly GCF_055580265.1). Lineage (NCBI taxonomy): Bacteria > Bacillati > Actinomycetota > Actinomycetes > Kitasatosporales > Streptomycetaceae > Streptomyces > Streptomyces sp. NPDC032091. The sequence continues at coordinate 34,415 of NZ_JBVILR010000001.1, forward strand.
CGGGCCTCCGACTGGTTCGGCCGCGCCCTGGCCCACGCCCTCGCCCGGGGCGAGCGCGCCGACGAGGCCCGGCTGTACGGGCGCCTCGGCAACGTGCACACCTACGCGGGCCGCTACGGGGACGCGCTGCGCAGCTGGCGCGCGGCCGCCGCGGGCTACCGCCGGCTCGCCGATGTCCCGGGTCAGGCAAAGGCGTTGAGCGAGATGGCACGCGTCCAGGAGTACGCCGGCCGGCCCGAGGAATCGCTGCACACCTGCCGTGAGGCGATCGAGCTCTCGCGCCGTGCCGGGGACCTCCGTCTGCAGGCGGCGCTCCAGGTCCGGCTGGCCGACACGCTGGACCGCCTCGGCGACCCGGCGGCCGCCCGGCTGCACCGCTCCGCAGCCGACAGATTGCTGGGAGACGACCCCGCAGCCTGCGAAATCCGCAGTAGCTCCGACTGAAATTATTGGTTTGCAAGGCTAGACAGCGCCTCATCCTTCATTAGACTGGCTTCACCACGTCATCCTGTGGTGCATCCCGTTGCGCGTTCTTGTGGGCGGGTATGTATGGAAGTGCCCCGTAACATCCCCTGAGTCAAGGACCGTGATCGACGATGAAGGTCGGCATCCCCCGCGAGGTCAAGAACAACGAGTTCCGGGTCGCCATCACGCCCGCCGGTGTGCATGAGCTGGTCCGCAACGGCCACCAGGTCTTCGTCGAGCAGAACGCCGGTGTGGGCTCCTCGATCACGGACGCCGAGTACGTCGCCGCCGGTGCCGAGATCCTCGGTACCGCCGACGAGGTCTGGGCGACCGCTGACCTGCTGCTGAAGGTCAAGGAGCCGATCGCGGAGGAGTACCACCGCCTCCGCAAGGACCAGACCCTCTTCACCTACCTGCACCTGGCGGCCTCCCGCGAGTGCACGGACGCCCTGCTGGAGTCCGGCACCACCGCCATCGCGTACGAGACGGTCGAGCTCGCCAACCGCGCGCTGCCGCTGCTCGCCCCGATGTCCGAGGTCGCGGGCCGCCTGGCCCCGCAGGTCGGCGCCTACCACCTGATGCGCTCGGCCGGCGGCCGCGGCGTCCTCCCGGGCGGTGTCCCCGGCACCCACGCCGGCGAGTGCGTGGTCATCGGCGGCGGCGTCTCCGGCTGGAACGCCGCGCAGATCGCCATCGGCATGGGCTTCCACGTGACCCTGCTCGACCGGGACATCAACAAGCTCCGCGAGGCCGACAAGATCTTCGGCACGAAGATCAAGACGATCGTCTCCAACGCCTACGAGCTGGAGAAGGCCGTCATCGAGGCCGACCTCGTCATCGGCGCCGTACTGATCCCGGGTGCGAAGGCCCCGAAGCTGGTCACCAACGAGCTCGTCGCCAAGATGAAGCCCGGAAGTGTCCTTGTCGACATTGCCATCGACCAGGGCGGCTGCTTCGAGGACTCCCGTCCGACCACCCACGCCGAGCCGACCTTCCAGGTCCACAACTCGGTCTTCTACTGCGTCGCCAACATGCCGGGCGCGGTGCCGAACACCTCCACCTACGCGCTGACCAACGCCACGCTGCCCTACATCGTGCAGCTCGCGAACCTCGGCTGGGTCGAGGCGCTCCGTCGTGACCCGGCGCTCGGCCTGGGCCTCAACACCCATGACGGCAAGGTCGTTTACGGTCCCGTCGCCGAGGCCCACAACCTCGAGTCGGTCGAGCTCAGCGCCCTTCTCGGCTGAACCGTCAACGACTGACGTCAATCTCACGTCTCCGGCCGGACCTTGCCCGCAAGGTCCGGCCGGACGCGTTTGGGGCGGCCCCGCGCAGGCCGTGCAACTCGCCTCGAACGTAACCCTTTAACCCTTTCGCGCACCCGCGAAACTTCACAGCGACAGCTCGTACGCCCTTGACAGAGTGGTGTTCGGTTGCCGACACATCGTGCCGGGTCCGGCGGATTGTGTTGCCGCTGAGCGGTGACACGCCATAGAGTCGCCAACCGTCGGCATGGTGCAACGCTGACCTATCGATAAGTGTCCTGGTCACGTCCGAGGAGGTAAGACGACTTGTGAATGAGTCGACATTTGCTCCTGGAGGTGGCCGGGCAGGGACGCCCGAGCGGGCACCGGCTCCTGGACAGGGGTCCGCCGGGCTCGAAGCTGTCGGCTCCGTCGCGGTCCGCACCTTCGCAAACCACCAGCACATGACGACGCCCCAGAAGAGCATGGACGGCCTAGACGTGAACTCCACGGCCGGCGACCACAGCGGCGATGCGCCCATTGGTTTCGCCGACTACGACCAGGTGCCCGAGGGGCACTTCTACGACCCCGACGCGGAGTACGAGCCCGACCCCGAGTACGCGGCCACCCTCGCGCCCGACGCTGCCCGCCAGCGCCGCGAGCGCATCGGCCCGACCGGACGGCCGCTGCCGTACTTCCCGATCCCGGGCCCGCTGACCGACCACGGTCCGGCGAAGATCATCGCGATGTGCAACCAGAAGGGCGGCGTCGGCAAGACCACGTCGACCATCAACCTGGGTGCCGCGCTCGCCGAGTACGGGCGCCGGGTGCTGCTCGTCGACTTCGACCCGCAGGGCGCGCTGTCCGTGGGCCTCGGCGTGAACCCGATGGAACTCGACCTGACGGTCTACAACCTGCTCATGGAGCGGGGCATGTCGGCCGACGAGGTGCTGCTCAAGACGGCGGTCCCCAACATGGACCTGCTGCCGAGCAACATCGACCTGTCCGCCGCCGAAGTGCAGTTGGTCAGCGAGGTCGCGCGCGAGTCGACGCTCCAGCGGGCGCTCAAGCCGCTGATGAACGACTACGACTACATCGTGATCGACTGTCAGCCCTCGCTGGGCCTCCTGACGGTCAACGCCCTGACGGCGGCTCACAAGGTCATCGTCCCGCTGGAATGCGAGTTCTTCGCACTGCGCGGCGTGGCGCTGCTGACCGAGACCATCGAGAAGGTCCAGGAGCGGCTCAACCCCGAGCTGGAGCTCGACGGCATCCTCGCCACGATGTACGACTCCCGCACGGTGCACAGCCGCGAGGTGCTGGCACGCGTCGTCGAGGCCTTCGACGACCACGTCTACCACACGGTCATCGGCCGGACGGTGCGCTTCCCGGAGACCACGGTCGCCGGCGAGCCGATCACCACGTACGCCTCGAACTCCGTCGGTGCCGCCGCCTACCGCCAGCTGGCCAGGGAGGTGCTCGCCCGGTGTCCCGCCGAGTGAGTCTGCCCGGCGCCGACGAACTGTTCCGCACGACCGGGGGGATGGCCCTCCAGTCGTCCTCGCCGCGGCGGGGCGCCGAGGACGCGTCGCCGGCGGCGGGCACCACGGAGCACGCGGCGGCCGCACCGGCGGACGGCACGGCGAGGACCACCGGGGACGGCCCGGCGGTGGGCGCGCAGCGCAGGCCGCAGGAAGGTTCTGCCAGCCCCGCGGGCGCCGGACCCCGGCAGGGCAAGGGCCAGGGCCGGGGAGCGAACCGGCGGCCGAGCGGACGCGAGCGGCACGACGAGAAGATCACGGTCTACGTCTCCGCGGAGGAGCTGATGGACCTGGAGCACGCGCGGCTGGTGCTCCGCGGGGAGCATGGCCTCGCGGTCGACCGGGGCCGGATCGTCCGGGAGGCCGTCGCGGTCGTCCTGGCGGACCTGGAGTCCCGCGGCGACGCCAGCATCCTGGTCCGCCGCCTCCGCGGCCGCTAGGTCACGCCGGGGCAGAGCCCCCGGGAACGGTGGAGGGGCGAGCAGGGGACTCCGGCCCGTGCGGCGGCCCCGCCCGTCCCCCGGGCCGGCGGTGGGGCGGAAACGCTCCGCCAGGGCCTAGGCTGGCCGCTCGACCCCGCACCACCCTGGACCCGCATGCCCCCCAACCACCCCGCCCGCCGGCTCCTGGGGCGCGGCCCCGGCACCCCGCAGGAGCCCGCTGTGGCGCCCGCTGCGCCCCCGGCGGCCCCCGGGGGCATCGTCGGCACCCCCGAGGCCTCCGAAGCCGCCGGTGGCCCCGCGCAGGCCCCCGCCGGAGGCGACGGCCGGTTCACGTTGCGGCTCGACAACTTCGAGGGCCCCTTCGACCTGCTGCTCCAGCTGATCTCCCGGCACAAGCTCGACGTCACCGAGGTCGCCCTCTCCAAGGTCACCGACGAGTTCATGGCGCACATCCGCGCGATGGGCCCCGACTGGGACCTCGACCAGACCACCGAGTTCCTCGTCGTCGCCGCCACCCTGCTCGACCTCAAGGCCGCCCGGCTGCTGCCCGCCGCCGAGGTGGAGGACGAGGCCGACCTCGCGCTCCTGGAGGCCCGGGACCTGCTCTTCGCCCGGCTGCTCCAGTACCGGGCGTACAAGCGGATCGCCGAGATCTTCGAGCGGCGCGCCGAAGCGGAGGCCCGCCGCTTCCCCCGCACCGTCGGGCTGGAGCCGCACCTCGCGGAGCTGCTGCCCGAGGTGGTGATCGGCATCGGCGCCGACGGCCTCGCCCGCCTCGCCGTCAAGGCCATGCAGCCCAGGGCCAAGCCCGAGGTCTACGTCGACCACATCCATGCCCCGCTGGTCAGCGTCCGCGAGCAGGCGGGGGTCGTCGTACGCCTGCTCAAGGCGCGCGGCGAGGCGACCTTCCGGGACCTGACCGAGGACGCCCCGGACACCCTCACCGTCGTCGCCCGGTTCCTGGCGCTGCTGGAGCTGTACCGGGAGAAGGCCGTGGTCCTCGACCAGGAGGAGGCCCTGCTCACCCTCACCGTCCGCTGGTGCGGCGGGGACGGCGACGGCATGCCGACGGTGACCGACGAGTTCGACCGAGTCGTGGAGGCACGGGACTGATGGAGCTGAAGGGGGCCCTGGAGGCCGTCCTGATGGTGGTGGACGAGCCCGCGACCGCCGAACACCTCGCCAAGGTGCTCGAACGCACCCCGCGGGAGGTGGCGGCCGCCCTCGCCGCCCTCGCGGACGAGTACGCCGTCCAGCGCAGGGGCTTCGAGCTGCGCCAGGTCGCCGGGGGCTGGCGGTTCTACACCCGGCCCGAGTACGCGGACGCCGTCGAGGCCTTCGTCCTGGACGGCCAGCAGGCCCGGCTCACCCAGGCGGCCCTGGAGACCCTCGCGGTCGTCGCGTACCGCCAGCCGGTGAGCCGGTCGCGGGTCTCGGCGGTGCGCGGGGTCAACTGCGACGGGGTCATGAGGACCCTGCTCCAGCGGGGTCTGGTGGCCGAGGCGGGCACGGAACCCGAAACAGGTGCGATCCTGTACAGGACGACGAACTACTTTCTGGAGCGGATGGGCCTGCGCGGCCTGGACGAGCTCCCGGAGCTCGCGCCCTTCCTCCCCGAGGCGGACGCGATCGAAGCCGAGACGCAAGAAGGTGTGCCGTCGTTCGATCCGGACGCACCGGACACTGACGTAGACGACGACAAGACGACGGAACTTTGATGCGAAGCAGCGGCAACGGCAACGGTGGCAACAGGAACAGCGGCGGCGGCAGCGGCGGCGGGCGCGGTGGCGCCCGCGGCGGCTCCTCCTCCGGCGGCGGCGGCTACCGCGGCGGTGGCAGCGGCAGCGGCGGCGGCTACCGGGGCGGCTCCGGCGGCGGCTCGGGCAGCGGCGGCGGCTACCGCGGCTCCTCCTCCGGCGGCGGCCAGGGCGGCTCGCGCGACCGTGACCGCGACCAGGCGCCCCAGCGCCCCCGCAACCCGCGCCCCGAGGAGCGCCGCTACGACGTGGGCCCCGAGGGCGAGCGCAGCGGCCGCAGCGGTGGCGGCGCCCGTGGTGCGGCCGCGCGCGGCGGTGCCAAGGGCGGTCCCCGGACCTCCAAGACCCCCGGCATCGGCGGCGCCGGCGGCCCGCGCCGCGGCCCGGGCAGCCGCAGCGGGCAGTCCCGCCCCCGCGAGCTGGACGCGCGGATCGAGGAGCGCGTGCGCGACCGGTACGCCGACAAGCCCGTGATCAAGACCCCGAAGACCTTCCCGGGCGCCGAGCTGGAGGGCGAGCGGCTGCAGAAGGTGCTGGCCCGGGCGGGCATGGGCTCGCGCCGCGCCTGCGAGGAGCTCATCGAGCAGGCCCGCGTCGAGGTCAACGGCGAGATCGTCACCGAGCAGGGCAAGCGCGTCCAGCCGAAGGACGAGATCAAGGTGGACGGCCTGACCGTCGCCACCCAGTCCTACCTGTTCTTCGCGCTGAACAAGCCGGCCGGCGTCGTCTCCACCATGGAGGACCCGGACGGCCGCCAGTGCCTGGGCGACTACGTCACCAACCGCGAGACCCGGCTCTTCCACGTCGGCCGGCTCGACACCGAGACCGAGGGCATCATCCTCCTCACCAACCACGGTGAGCTGGCCCATCGCCTCACGCACCCCAAGTACGGCGTGCAGAAGACCTACGTCGCGGCGATCACCGGCTCCCTGCCGCGCGACATCGGCAAGCGGCTCAAGGACGGCATCGAGCTGGAGGACGGGTACGCCCGCGCCGACAACTTCCGCGTCGTCGACCAGGTCGGCAAGAACTACCTGGTTGAGGTGACCCTCCACGAGGGCCGCAAGCACATCGTGCGCCGCATGCTGGCCGAGGCCGGCTTCCCGGTCGACAAGCTCGTCCGGACCGCCTTCGGCCCGATCGAGCTCGGCGACCAGAAGTCCGGTTGGCTGCGCCGCCTGACCAACACCGAGGTCGGCATGCTCATGCGCGAGGTCGGCCTCTAGCCGTCCCCGACCCCCTACGGAAGCCCGCGGTGCCACCGGCGCCGCGGGCTTCCGCGTTCCCGTGTCTTGTGGCGACCCCCGGAGATGTTTATAGTCATCCTGACTATTAAAGGAAGCGGGTGGGCCCGATGGGCTGGGAAACGAGCTGGACCGAGATCCTCGGCTTCGCCACGGGCGCCGTGTGCGTCTGGCTGGTGGCCCGGCAGCACGTGGCCAACTGGCCGGTCGGCATCGCCAACAACGTGTTCTTCATCGTGCTGTTCGCCCAGGCCGGCCTCTACGCCGACGCCGGGCTCCAGATCGTCTTCATCGCCCTCGCCGCGTACGGCTGGTGGTCCTGGACCCACGGGGGTGGACCAGGAACCGCCGAGAGCCTGCCGGTGCGCCGCACCACGCGCGCCGAATGGCTCGGGCTGCTCGCGGCGGGGGCGGTGGGGACCGCCGGGCTGACCCTGCTCCTGTCCCGGGTCAGCGACTCCACCGTCCCCTTCTGGGACGCGCTGACCACCGCCCTCTCCCTCATGGCCACCTACGGGCAGTGCCGCAAGCTGCTCGAATCCTGGTGGCTGTGGATCGCCGTCGACCTCGTCTACGTGCCGCTCTACGTCTACAAGGGGCTGTACCTGACCTCGGTCCTCTACGTCGGCTTCCTCGCCCTGTGCGTGGCCGGGCTCGTCGGGTGGCGGCGCGCCCTCCCCGGGCACGGCGCCCGCACGGCCCCGGCGGGAGCGGCCGCGTGAGCGGCGGCAGGCGGTTCGGGCACGGCCTGGTGCTCGGCAAGTTCTACCCGCCGCACGCCGGCCACCACCACCTCGTGCGCACCGCCCAGGACCAGTGCGAGCGGCTGACCGTGCTGGTCTGCGCCGCCTCCGTGGAGTCGGTGCCGCTCGCCGACCGGGTCGCCTGGATGCGCGAGGAGCACCCCGGCGCGCACGTGGTCGGCGCGGTCGACGACGTCCCCGTCGACCTGCACGACCCGGACGTCTGGGAGGCCCACATGGCGATCTTCCGGGCGGCGGTGGGCCGGCGCGTGGACGCCGTCTTCACCTCCGAGGAGTACGGGACCGAGCTCGCCCGGCGCTTCGGCGCCGAGGAGGTCCTCGTGGACCGGGCGCGCAGCCTCTTCCCGGTCTCCGGCACCGCCGTACGGGCGGACCCGGCCGGCTGCTGGGAGTTCCTGGGCCCGGCCGTACGGGCCGCGCTGACCCGCAGGGTCGTCGTGCTCGGCGCCGAGTCCACCGGGACGACGACCCTCTCGCGGGAACTGGCCGCGCACTACCGCCGGCGCGGCGGGGTCTGGGCGAAGACCGGCTGGGTCGCCGAGTACGGGCGCGAGTACAGCGAGGAGAAGCTGGCCGCGGCCCGCGCGGCGGACCCGTCGGCCTCCTGGGAGGACATGTCCTTCGCCTCGCGGGAGTTCCCGGTCATCGCCCGGCGGCAGGACGAGAACGAGGACCGCGCCGCCCGGCTGGGCTCGCCGGTGCTGTTCTGCGACACGGACTCCTTCGCGACCGGCGTCTGGCACGAGCGCTACGTCGGCGGACGCAACCGCGAGGTCGAGCGGATCGCCGCGCGGACCCGGCGGGACCTGTACCTGCTGACCGACCACGAGGGAGTCCCCTTCGAGGACGACGGACTGCGCGACGGGCCGGAGCTCAGACCCTGGATGACCGCCCGCTTCCGGCGGGAACTGGCCCGCACCGGCAGGCGTTTCCTGGTGGTGGGCGGTGACCGTCGCGCGCGGCTGCAACAGGCCGTGGCCGCGGTCGACGGCCTCCTCGCCGAGGGCTGGCACTTCACGGCCCCGCTCCCGGAGCGCCGATGACCACCGCGCCCTATGACCCGCACGCCTTCGAGCCGTTCGCGGTGACCGTCGACCTGGCCGTGCTCACCGTGCGCGGCGGTGTCCTGCACGTCCTGCTGATCCGGCGCGGCCAGGAACCGTACGCGGGCGCCTGGGCCCTGCCCGGAGGTTTCGTACTGCCCCGGGAGTCCGCGGAGACGGCGGCCCTGCGCGAGCTCGCCGAGGAGACGGGCCTTTCGCCCCGGCTGGTCGGAGCCCTGCACCTGGAGCAGCTGCGCACCTACAGCGAACCGGACCGCGACCCGCGGATGCGGGTGGTCTCCGTCGCCTTCACCGCCCTCGTCCCCGACATGCCGGAACCGGCCGAGGAGGGCGGCGGCGACGCCGACCGGGCCCGCTGGGTGCCGGTGGGTGAGGCCTCGGAGCTCGCCTTCGACCACGGGCTGATCCTCGCCGACGCCCGCCGGCGGGTCGGCGCGAGGCTGGAGTACACCTGCCTCGCCACCGCCTTCTGCCCGCCCGAGTTCACCCTCGGGGAACTCCAGGCCGTCTACGAGACCGTCTGGGGCACCGGCCTCGACCGCCCCAACTTCCGCCGCAAGGTGCTCGCCACGCCCGGCTTCGTCGAGGCCGTCCCCGGAGCCGCCCGGCTCACCGGCGGCCGCGGCAAACCGGCCGCCCTCTACCGGGCCGGCCCCGCGACCACCCTCCACCCGCCCCTGCTGCGCCCCACGGAAGGACCGCCCCCGTGACCGCCCCCAAGCGCGCCGCGACCGGCGCCCTGATCGGACTGGCCCTGGGCGACGCCCTCGGCTTCCCGACCGAGTTCAACGACGTCCCGTCCATCCTGGCCAAGACCGGCCCGTGGCGGCAGATGCGGCTGCCCCGCCCGGCGATCGTCACCGACGACACCCAGATGACCCTGGCCCTGGCCCGCGGGATACGGACGGCCGCCGAGCGCGGCCGCGTCGGCCCGCTGCGCCTGGCCCGGCCGGTCCGCGAGGAGTTCGTCGACTGGTACCACTCCCCGGAGAACAACCGCGCCCCCGGCCGCACCTGCCTGGTGGCCTGCGGCCTGCTGAACGACCCGGCGCGGGACTGGCGGGACGCCAGCCAGACCGGCTCCAAGGGCTGCGGCGCCAACATGCGGGTGGCGCCCGTCGGCCTGGTCCCCGGCTGGACGGACGAGGAGCGCGCGGGCGCCGCCCAGCTCCAGTCGGCCCTCACCCACGGCCACCCCACGGCCCTGGCCGCCTCCGACCTGACCGCCCGCGCCGTGCACCTCCTGGCGCAGCGCACCGAGGTGACGGGCCTGGTCGGGCGGCTGCGCTCGTACGCCCTGGAGAACCGCACCCGCTACCACGAGCGCTGGCTCGGCGACCTCTGGATGCGCACCGCCTGCGACGCCTCGCCCGAGTCCTTCATCGCCCGGGGCTGGGACGAGTGCCTGGCCGTCCTGGACCGGCTCGCGGCCGCCCTGCGCGCCCCCTCCCCGGAGACCGACCCCTGCCTGGCCACCGGCGAGGGCTGGATCGCCGAGGAGGCCCTGGCCACGGCCCTGCACTGCTTCCTGCTCTTCCCGGACGAACCCCTCCTGGCCCTGCGCCGGGCGGCCTGCACCTCGGGCGACTCCGACTCCCTGGCCTGCCTGGCCGGCGCCTTCGCGGGCGCCCACCTCGGCGCGGACGCCTGGCCCCGTGACTGGGAGGGCGGCATCGAGTACCGCGAGGAACTCCTCGCCTTCGGCACCCTCTGGGACGCGTGAGCCGTGCTGGACGCCCTGAGCATCGACCTCACCCCCGTCGTGGCGCAGCAGCCCGACCCGCTGCTCTTCGCCACGGTCTCCGGGGCCCACCTCTACGGGTTCCCCTCCCGGGACTCCGACATCGACCTGCGCGGCGCCCACCTGCTGCCGCCGCGCGCCCTGCTCGGCCTGCGGGAGCCGGAGGAGACCCGGACCCGGATCTGGGACGAGGACGGGGTGGAGCTGGACCTCGTCACGCACGACCTGCGCAAGTTCGTCCGCCTCATGCTGCGCCGCAACGGCTACGTCCTGGAGCAGCTGCTGTCCCCCCTGGTCGTGCACACGACGCCGGCGCACGCCGAACTGGTCGCGCTGGCGCCCGGCGTGCTGACCGGCCACCACGTCCACCACTACCGGGGCTTCGCGAACACCCAGTGGCGGCTCTTCGAGAAGACGGCCGAGCTCAAGCCGCTGCTCTACGCCTTCCGGGCGCTGCTGACGGGCATCCACCTGATGCGGGCCGCCGAGGTGCAGGCGCACCTGCCCACCCTGATCGCGGAGGTGCCGGAGGCGCCGTCCTACCTCGCCGAGCTGATCGCCGCCAAGGTGGCGGCCGAGCACGGCGGGTACGAAGGGCCCGGCGTCGAGCGGGTCGGGCGGGACTTCGAGGTCCTGCACGGGGTCCTGGACGCGGCGCGGCTGGGTTCCGGGCTGCCGGAGTACGTGAGCGCGTACGAGGAACTCGACGAGTTCGTCGTGCGCCACCGGGAGGGTTAGGAGAGCGCCGACGCCCGGCGGGTGCGGTGGAGGAAGTCGGTGACGCGGGGGAGGTCCGGGGCGGCGGGGAGCGGGGTGGAGGTGAGGGCGGTGTCGGACTCCTCCGTGAGGCGGGTCATCCAGGTGTCGACCTCCTCCCAGGTCCGCTCGCCCCGCTTCACCGCCAGGAGGCGGTCGCGGTACGGGGTGGCGTCGATCTCCAGGCGGCCCGTGCGCAGCAGGTCGCGGCAGGACAGCAGCAGCCGCAGCAGGTGCATGGCGTGCTTCCAGCGCGGGGCGCCGTGCAGGCGGACGTCCGCGACGAGTTTGCGGTGCTGCCCGGCGGCGTAGCGGGTGAAGGTGGCGTGGGCCCGGCGGGAGAGGAACGCCCCGCGCAGGGACACCAGTTCCTCGCCCACCGGGGTGATCCGCTCCACCAGGGGTGAGTGCAGGCACTCCAGGATGTTGGGGTTGGCGCGCAGCGCGAGCTCGCAGAAGCGCTCCAGCTCCCAGGAGAACTCCTCCTCCCGGGGCCCCTCCACGTGTGTGGGGGGCTTGTCGAACCGCCAGAAGAGCGGCGTGGGGGCGAGGAAGACACCGCGCCGGTCGGTGTCGCTCGCCTCCGTGGCCAGCCCGAAGGCGCGGGAGCCCGTCACGCAGGCGTAGATCGTGTGGTCCCGGACCAGGGTGAGGTCGTCCATGCGGGGGAGGGTAGGCGGCGGGGTCCGGACTAGGCGAGCGAGATTTCGCCGTTCGGGGCCACCTTGATCTGCTTCTCCTCCAGGGGGCGCGTCGCCGGGCCGTGGGTCACCGCGCCGTCCGCGACCTGGAACTTGCTGCCGTGGCACGGGCAGTCGATGGTGCCGTCCGCCACCTTGTTCACCAGGCATCCCTGGTGCGGGCACACCGCCGAGAAGCAGCGGAAGGAGCCGGCCGTCGGCTGGGTCACCACCAGCTTCGCCTCCTTGAGGACCGTTCCGCCGCCGACCGGCACCTTCGAGGAGTCCACGAGGGGCTTCGCGGCCTGCGGCGGGGCCGACGCCATCGGGGAGGCGGCCGGCGACGAAGCGGCCGCGGACGGGGCGGACGGGCCCGCCGGCTCGGTGGCGGGCTTGTCCCCGCCCCCGCAGGCGGCGAGCGTGCCGCCCGCCAGGGCGGCCGCCCCGGCCGCGAGTACCGTGCGCCGGGCGGTCTGTGACTCAGTCATGGGAGCTCCGTGGTTCGGTCGGTGGCGGGGATGGCGAGGAGCATCCTGGCGCGTCGCGGGCTCCGATTGAAGCCCGCCACTCCGGTTCAGCCGCCCGGGTGCCAGGGGGCCAGCTCCGCCGCACCGCCGCCGGGCGTGCGTACGACCTCCCACACGCGCACCACGGCGTCCCGGTTCAACGGCCCGTGGACGTGCGGGTACGGGTCCTCCGGGCCGCCGGTGCGGCGGACCTCCGCCGTCAGGGCCGCCTCGTCGAGCTCCACGGCGAGCAGCGGGCCCGGCACCTCCCGGTAGTGCGACCCCGCGATGGCCAGGACGGTCGGGCGGTCCGCCGAGCAGTGGACGAACCCCTCGGAGGCGAGCGAGGCGGGGGCGTACGGGAGCTCCGGAGCGGCGCTCCAGTCCGTGAGCGGGACGATGTGGAAGATCATGCCGGTGGTTCTACCGCACCGGCGCCGACAGCCGTGCACCAAGTGGCGTTACGGGGTGATCCGGGTGACATTGTCCGTGTCGCGCCGACCAGCCCAGTCCTGGATCGGCACCGACGAGGCCGCCGACCGGGTCGCTGGAGGACCTCATCCGGCAGCGGAACCTCCGAACCCCCGGCGAGCGCGGCCACCAGGGCCCGGCCCCGTCCACAGGGCGGACCGCCGGGTCCTTCCTCGGTACCGAGTGGCTACCCTGAGTCAGGCCCAGCCCGCCGTCAAGCGATCACCCTTGGAGCGCCCGTGAGAACCGCCGTCGTCATCGGAACCGGACTGATCGGCACCTCCGCGGCGCTCGCCCTGACCGCCCGCGGCATCGCCGTCCACCTCGTCGACCACGACGCCGCGCAGGCCCGTACGGCCGCCGCCCTCGGCGCGGGTACCGACGAGGCCCCCGACGGCCAGGTCGACCTCGCCGTCGTCGCCGTACCGCCCGCCCACGTGGCCGCCGCGCTGGCCGACGCCATCGGCCGCGGGCTGGCCCGGGCCTACGTCGACGTGGCCAGCGTCAAGGGCGGGCCGCGCCGCGAGCTCGCCGCCCTGGGCGCCGACACCTCCGCCTACATCGGCACCCACCCCATGGCCGGCAAGGAGAGCTCCGGCCCGCTGGCCGCGACGGCGGACCTCTTCGAGGGCCGCCCCTGGGTGCTGACCCCGACCCGCGACACCGACCACGAGGTGCTGAACCTGGCGCTGGAGCTCGTCGCCCTGTGCCGGGCCGTCCCCGTCGTGATGGACGCCGACGCCCACGACCGCGCGGTCGCCCTGGTCTCCCACACCCCGCAGCTGGTCTCCAGCATGGTCGCCGCCCGCCTGGAGGAGGCCGACGAGACGGCGGTGCGGCTGTGCGGCCAGGGCATCCGCGACGTGACCCGGATCGCCGCCTCCGACCCCCGGATGTGGGTGGAGATCCTCTCCGCCAACCCCGGACCGGTCGCCGACGTCCTGGCCGGCATCGCCGCCGACCTGGAGGAGACGGTCGAGGCGCTGCGCGGCCTCCAGTCCTCCGACGAGGCCAAGCGCCGGGGCGGCGCCGCCGGCATCGAGGACGTGCTCAGGCGCGGCAACGCCGGACGGGTCCGCGTCCCCGGCAAGCACGGCGCGGCCCCCATGGCCTACGAGACGGTCGGGGTGTTCATCAGCGACAAGCCCGGCGAGCTGGCGCGGATCTTCGCGGACGCGGGCCGGGCCGGGGTCAACATCGAGGACGTGCGGATCGAACACGCCACCGGCCAGCAGGCGGGCCTGGTGCAGCTCATGGTGGAGCCGAGGGCCGTCGCGGCCCTGGCCGCCGAGCTCCGCGAGCGCGGCTGGGCCCTGCGCCAGCAGTAGCCCCGAGGTCCCCGGCGGGGCCGGTACCGGCCCCGCCGACCGCCCGGGAACGGCCGGGGCCCGGGCCCGGTAACCTGGTGAGGGGCGCTCTTGGCGCGCCCGGACACGTACGCGCAACCAGGAAGGTGCCCGCACCGTGGAATCCGCAGCTCCGTCCGCCGTGATCGTCGCCATCGACGGTCCCTCCGGCACGGGCAAGTCCAGCACCTCCAAGGCCGTGGCCGCCAAGCTCGGGCTGCGCTACCTGGACACCGGTGCCCAGTACCGGGCCATCACCTGGTGGATGATCACCAACGGCATCGACACCGACGACCCGCAGGCGATCGCCCTCGCCGCAGGCAAGCCGGCCATCGTCTCCGGCACGGACCCGTCCGCGCCCACCATCACCGTGGACGGCCAGGACGCCTCCGGCCCGATCCGCACCCAGGAGGTCACCTCCAAGGTCAGCGCCGTCAGCGCCGTCCCCGAGGTGCGCACCCTGATCACCGACCTCCAGCGCTCCATCGCCGCCGAGGCGGCCGCGCAGGCCGACGGGATCGTGGTCGAGGGCCGGGACATCGGCACCACCGTCCTGCCCGACGCCGACCTCAAGGTCTTCCTGACCGCCTCCGCCGAGGCCCGTGCCGCCCGCCGCAGCGGTGAGCTGCGCGGCAAGGAGGCCACCGACCTCGCCGCCACGAAGGAAGCCCTGATCAAGCGGGACGCCGCCGACTCCGGCCGCAAGACCTCCCCGCTGGCCAAGGCCGCCGACGCCGTCGAGGTGGACACCACCGAGCTCACCCTCGACCAGGTCATCGAGTGCGTCGTGACCCTGGTGGAAGAGCGGCGGAGCAAGTGAGCGATACGCCCTCCCTCAAGGGTGCGGCGGTCGGCAGATGCATCGGGATCGGGCTCATGTACGGGCTCTGGAAGCCGCGTGTGCTGGGTGCCTGGAAGGTACCCGCCACCGGCCCCGTGATCCTGGCCGTGAACCACTCCCACAACATCGACGGCCCCCTGGTCATGGGCACGGCCCCCCGGCCGCTGCACTTCCTGATCAAGAAGGAGGCGTTCGTCGGGCCCCTCGGTCCCTTCCTGGAGGGGATCGGACAGGTGAAGGTGGACCGCTCCGGCACCGACCGGACCGCGATCACCCGCGCCCTCGACATCCTCGACCACGGCGGCGCCCTCGGGATATTCCCCGAGGGCACCCGGGGCGACGGCGACTTCGCGTCCCTGCGCGCCGGCCTCGCCTACTTCGCGGTCCGCAGCGGCGCGCCCATCGTGCCGGTCGCCGTCCTCGGCAGCACCGACGCCGGGGGCCGGCTCGTCAAGGGCCTGCCGCCGCTGCGCAGCCGTGTCGACGTCGTCTTCGGCTCCGCCTTCGAGGCCGGCGACGGCACGGGCCGCCGCACGCGGACCGCGCTGGACGCGGCCACCGTACGCATCCAGGACCGGCTGACCGCCCACCTGGGCGACGCCAAGCGCCTCACCGGGCGCTGAGCGAGACTTGAACCAGTAGTGGCGCCCGCCGCGCGGGTACCACCGATCACCACGAACGACGAGGAACGGACTTCATGAACGACCAGCACGACCACGGAGCACTTGGCGACGCCGAGTACGCGGAGTTCATGGAGCTCGCCGCGGAGGAAGGCTTCGACCTGGAGGACGTCGAGGACGCCATCGGGGAAGCCGGCCACGGACCGCTCCCCGTCCTGGCCGTCGTCGGCCGTCCCAACGTCGGCAAGTCGACCCTGGTCAACCGCATCATCGGCCGCCGCGAGGCGGTCGTCGAGGACAAGCCGGGCGTCACCCGCGACCGCGTCACCTACGAGGCCGAGTGGGCCGGCCGCCGCTTCAAGGTCGTCGACACCGGCGGCTGGGAGCAGGACGTCCTCGGCATCGACGCCGCCGTCGCCGCCCAGGCCGAGTACGCCATCGAGACCGCCGACGCGGTCGTCTTCGTCGTGGACGCCAAGGTCGGCGCCACCGACAGCGACGAGGCCGTCGTCAAGCTGCTGCGCCGGGCCGGCAAGCCCGTCGTCCTGTGCGCCAACAAGGTCGACGGCCAGAGCGGCGAGGCGGACGCGGCCTACCTGTGGTCCCTGGGCCTGGGCCAGCCGTACCCGGTCTCCTCGCTGCACGGCCGCGGCACGGGCGACATGCTCGACGCCGTTCTGGACGTCCTGCCCGACGCCCCCGAGCAGACCTTCGGCGGCGCCCCGATCGGCGGCCCGCGCCGCATCGCTCTCATCGGCCGCCCCAACGTCGGCAAGTCCTCCCTCCTGAACAAGGTCGCCCGCGAGGACCGCGTCGTCGTCAACGAGCTGGCCGGCACCACCCGCGACCCGGTCGACGAGCTCATCGAGCTCGGCGGGGTCACCTGGAAGTTCGTCGACACCGCCGGCATCCGCAAGAAGGTCCACCTCCAGCAGGGCGCCGACTACTACGCCTCGCTGCGCACCGCCGCGGCCGTCGAGAAGGCGGAGGTGGCGGTCATCCTGATCGACACCACCGAGAGCATCAGCGTCCAGGACCAGCGCATCATCACCATGGCCGTCGAGGCCGGCCGTGCGATCGTGATCGCCTACAACAAGTGGGACGAGCTGGACGAGGAGCGCCGCTACTACCTGGAGCGCGAGATCGAGACGGAGATGCAGCAGGTCTCCTGGGCGCCCCGGGTCAACGTCTCGGCGAAGACCGGCCGTCACATGGAGAAGCTGGTCCCGGCGATCGAAGCCGCCCTCGCGGGCTGGGAGACGCGCGTCCCCACCGGCCGCCTGAACGCCTTCCTCGGCGAGGTCGTCGCCGCGCACCCGCACCCGATCCGCGGCGGCAAGCAGCCCCGCATCCTGTTCGGTACCCAGGCGGGCAGCAAGCCGCCGCGGTTCGTCCTCTTCGCCTCCGGCTTCCTGGAGCACGGCTACCGGCGCTTCATCGAGCGCCGCCTGCGCGAGGAGTTCGGCTTCGAGGGCACCCCGCTGCACATCTCGGTGCGGGTGCGCGAGAAGCGCGGCGCCCAGTACAAGAAGAAGTAGCGGCGGCGGGCCGGGGTCAGTAGCCCCGGCGCGGAGCGGGCGGCAGGGCCGCCGGGATGTGCTGCATCCCGGTGTGGTGCTGCCGCCCGTCGCCGTATCCGGGCCCGGTTCCGGACGCCGGTACGGGGACGGCGGCGCCGGCGTGCGCGTAGAGGGGCTGCGGAACGATCGGCGCGGGCGGGTACGGGGGCTGCCAGGGGTCGGCCCGCTGCCATGCGGAACCGTTCCATCCGGAGGCGTACGAGCCGCTGCCGTACGCGACGCCGGAGGACCCGGTGTAGGAGCCGCCGTACGAGGAGCCGTACGAGGACCCGTACGAGAACGCCGTGAAGCCGAGGTCCTCCTCGCCGGACCGGTCGCCCGGCAGGGCGCGGAAGGAGCGCAGGTACTCCGCGTACAGGGCGTCGAAGATCGGGGTGTGCGAGGCGGCCGGAGCGTGGTCCCGGTCCAGTGCGGGGCGCATCGGGGGGACGCTGCTCGGATGGGACGGGGCGCGGGAGGGGTCGTATGCATGCACGTATCAGCCAACGAAACGACGGCCCTGCGGATGCGGGGTGACGGGGCGTAAAACGCAGATCGCCGGGGGTGCGCGGGACGGACCGCGCACCCCCGGCGCATGCCGCCCGGCCTCCTTCGTGGGGAGGACGGGCGGCCGTTCCGGCGGGGAGGGAAGGCTTCGGGCTCAGGCGGCCGCGGCACCCGCGAGGGGCATCGAGGCCGCGACGAGCTTGCCGTTGGACGCGGCCTTGTCCAGGGCGTCGCGGAGCAGGTCCTCGCGCGGCTGCTGGCCGATGGAGCCGACCGGGGCGGCGTAGACCAGGACCCGCTGCGTCTTGTTGACGGCGGCCCGCCAGCCGTCGGTGACGGACAGCGCCTGGTGCGCCTGCCACCAGGAGGCCTGCGGGCCGCCGCCCGCGCCGGGCTGGAGCACGGCGTGCAGCTGCCCGCCGGCGAGCAGCACCGACCAGCCTTCGAGGGCGGAGGGCACCTGGTTGGTGTCGGTGACGGGGATGAAGCCCTGCTCGATGAGGAGCGGCAGGAAGTCGTCGCCGGGGCCGGTGGTGCCGGGGCGGGCGATCGGCGCGGTCGGCTCGACGACGAGTGCCGGGTGCAGCTCGCCGTTGATCAGGATCAGGCCGCTGGTGATGCCGAGGACGGCCTGGCCGCCGGGGACGCTCTGGGGGACCTCGCCGCCGGGGCCCGCCTGCTCGGGGGCGGGGCTGTCACCGGTGATGCTGCGGACCGCGCCCTGGAGCTCGGCCTCGGAGACCGTGACCACCTGGGAGGGGATGCAGCCGGCGTGGGCGAAGGCGAGGACGGCCGTCTCCTCGCCCACGAACAGCACGGTGCTCGTCGGGTCGGTCTCGGGGTCGCCGGGGGTGCGGCAGGAGGTGCAGTCGTAACTGCCCGGCGCGTCGTCGCCGGTCAGCAGCCTGTCGGCTTCTTCGTCACCGATCTCGGCACGTACCTCAAGACTGACGTCGAGCATGCGCGGCACGGGGGGGCTCCTCATTCGTGCGGGGGCCGGGGGGTTCCCGGCTCGCCGGGCTCAACGGCCGAGGCTCGGCCGGGGTCACGCCGTTGGAGGGAACGGAATCGAACCAGCCACCCGAACGAGTGAACCGCTCGGGGGCTGCTTCGCTTTTGTGTCAACTGTTGCTTGGTTGTGCGCAGCTGATGGCCGGTGCTGGCCGTTTGGGGGGTGGGGTGGCGGTCGGCCGTCCGGGTGGGGCGCGGGGGAGCGCCGCGTGGCGGGACGGTGCGGGGGAAGGGGCTGCGTAGCGTGGCGCGATGCCCGATGTCTGCCTCCCGGCCCGTTTCCGGCGGGCCGCGTTCGCGGTCTGCGCCGCGCTGGTGCTCTTACTCCCGTGGGGCGCCGGCGCGGTCGCGGCGCCGCCCCCGCCGGCTCCCGGGCCGGCGGGGGCCGCGCACCCCGGCTCGCCCGGCGTCATCGGGCACGGGCCGGGGGACTGCGGGCCGGGCGGGGAGTGGCCGTGGGACTGCGTCGCCGACTGCGAGAGCAGCGGGCGGTGGGCGGTGAACACGGGCAACGGCTTCTACGGGGGGCTCCAGTTCTGGCAGCCGACATGGGTGGAGCACGGGGGGCTGGTGTACGCGGCGCGGGCGGACCTGGCGACGCGGGAGCAGCAGATCCGCGTCGCGGAGGACGTGCTGGGGTCGCAGGGGTGGGAGGCGTGGCCGGTGTGCGCGAAGCGGTACGGGCTGGCGGGGCGCATGCACGTGGTGCGGGGCGGGGACACGCTGGACGGGATCGCGCGCCGGCGGCGCGTTCCCGGGGGGTGGCGGGCGTTGTACGAGGCGAACCGGGAGGCGGTCGGCCCGAACCCGGCCACCCTGAAACCGGGCCTCCTCCTCACCCTCCCGGACAGCATCCCCCCACCGACCCCGGTCCCGACCCCGACCCCGTCCGACGCGGCCCCGGTCCCGGCCCCGTCCGACGGGGCCCCGACGCCCGTACCCACGGGGCCGTCCCCCACCCGCCCATCCACCGTTCCCGCCACGGTCGTACCGGCGGGCGGGGCGTGAAGCGGGAGGAGGCACACTGGGCCCGTGCTCGAGACCTCCGCGCGGCTGCTCCGGCTGCTCTCCCTCCTCCAGGCCCACCGCGAGTGGACCGGCGCCGCCCTGGCCGAACGGCTCGGGGTCACGCCCCGGACCGTGCGGCGGGACGTCGACCGGCTGCGGGAGCTGGGGTACCCCGTCAACGCCAGCCCCGGCACCGGCGGCGGGTACCAGCTCGGCGCCGGGGCCGAGCTGCCGCCCCTGCTGCTCGACGACGACGAGGCCGTCGCGGTCGCCGTCGGGCTGCGCACCGCCGCCGGGAACGGCGTGGAGGGGATCGGGGAGGCCTCCGTACGGGCCCTCGCCAAGCTGGAGCAGGTGCTGCCGGGCCGGCTGCGCGGACGGGTCTCCGCGCTCAACGAGTTCACCGTCCCCCTGCTCCGCGGCCCCGGCCGCGACACCGTCGACCCGGCCGTGCTGACCGAGCTCGCCGCCGTGTGCCGGGACGCCGAGCGGCTCCGCTTCGGGTACCGGGACCACGGCGGGACCGTCAGCCGCCGGACCGTCGAACCGCACCGGCTCGTGTGCACCGAGCGGCGGTGGTACCTCGTGGCCTGGGACCTCGACCGCGAGGACTGGCGGACCTTCCGCGCCGACCGGATCGAGCCCCGCCCCCCGCACGGCCCGCGCTTCACCCCCCGTCCCGCCCCCGCCGAGGACCTCGCGGCCTACGTCTCCGCCGGTGTGTCGCAGCGGGCGTACGCCGCCCGGGCGGTGGTGCGGCTGCGGGTGCCGGCCGAGGCGGCGGCGGGCATCGTCGGGCCGGCGGACGGGGTGCTGGAGCCGCTCGACGCGGAGAGCTGCCTGCTGCGCACCGGGGCGGTGAACCTGGACGTTCTCGTGATTCACGTCATGATGCTCGGCTGTGAGTTCGAGGTGGTGGAGCCGCCCGAGCTGAACGACCGGATCCGTGCTCTGCGGGGCCTTCTCGGCCGGGCACTGGAGGGCTCCGGGGAGTACGGGAATTCGGGCCGGGGGGATTTGAATTCCGCTCGTGGATTCGGTGATTCGGCGGCCGCGGCCGTCGACAACCCGTGACACAAGCGTGACCCGGTACGGAGGAACCTCTGGGCGCGCGGCTGACGTTCCGGACATGTGAACGGCGGGCCGGTTCGTCGGACCGGCCCGCCGTCGTGGTGCGGGGTGGGAGTGTGCGTACCGTCCCCGCGGGGTCCGTCAGCCGCCGGTGGCGGGGCGTGCGCTGCGGGCGGCGGCCCGCTCGGTGTGCGCCGGGCGGCGGCTGCCGGCCGGGGTGACCGGGGTGCGCTCGGAGCGGATCAGGTGCGGCCGGGACACCGGGTGGGCGTGCGCGGCGGGCCGGAGCGCGGGGGAGTGCCCGGCGGCCGGCGCGGCGGTGACGGGCGCCTCGGCCCCGTCGGCCCGGGTGGGCCGCCACTTGCCGCCGGCCGAGAGCAGCGGGGTGAGCGCGGCGGCGACGGGCTCGGAGAGCCGGCCCTCCTCCAGCCGGCGGCGCCACTGCTCGCGCAGTTCGAAGACGTAGGCCTCCGAGCGGGCGATGAGCGGCTCGAACCAGGGCAGGGCCAGCATGATCAGCAGGCCGGCGGTCCAGCCGAGCAGGACGTCGCTCACCCAGTGGGTGCCGAGGTAGACGGTGGTGGCGCCGACGCTGAGCGACAGGACGCCGGAGAGGATGGACAGCACCCGGCGGGTGACGGTGGTGGAGGCCAGGTAGGCCAGGATCCCCCAGGTCACGACGGCGTTGGCGGTGTGGCCGGAAGGAAATATATCGCCGCCCGCGAAGAGCTCCGCGGAGCCGATCTGGGTGGCGTAGTGCGGGCCGAGCCGTCCGAGGCCGAGCTTCACGGAGCCCACGGTGATGTTCAGCAGCAGCAGGGCGACGCCGAGGGCGATGAGCGGGCGGAGGGTGTGCTGCCGCCAGGAGCGCCAGCCGAGCCAGGCCGCGACCATCACGGCGGTGGGGCCGCGCTGGCCGAGGACGACCAGGTAGTCGAGGAAGGCGTGGATCTGCGGCCACTGTTCGTACGGCCGGAAGAACATGATCTGCCAGTCCAGGCGGACGAGCCAGGACGTCGTCAGCACGGCCACGACGATCACCAGGTAGAAGGCCAGGGTCGCGCAGAGGAGCACGATGCGGTGCCGGCTCATCTGCGGTGTCTGCAGATGAGCCGGTCGCTCGGGTTCCCGGTCCAGCCGGGCGAACACCGGCTCCAGACGGGACAGCAATTGATCGGTACGCACTCAATCGACGTTACCGCGCGCCGAAGCGCGGCCCGTGCGAATCGCGCGCTTTGTGATGACCATGTGATGTGGAGTGCGTCTCACGCGGGACTTAATTCCCGCTATTTCGCCCCCGGTTGGAACTCCCCGGATTACCGCTTGTGGAGTCCTGCCCCGCCAATTGTCCACATGCTTACGGGGGGTTTATCACTTCGGCTCAATTCCTTTGCGCAATCATGGATTGGAATGGTCCATTCCGTGATCGCGGGCGATGGGCCCCACGCGTCACGGTGGCCCGGAGCCGTTCAGCCAGAACGCCCCGTAGACCGCCGAGGCCAGGGCGAGCACCCCGACGACCGCCGCCGCCCGCCCGCCGCGCCACCAGGCCAGCGCCACCGCGGGCGGCAGCACCAGCGGGAACGCCGGCAGCAGCAGCCGCGGCTTGGAGCCGAAGTACCCCGAGGCGCACAGCGCCAGCGCCACCACGATCCCGCAGTAGACGAGGAGCACGGCCGGCAGCCGGCGGCGCACGCACAGCGCGTACAGCCACAGCACCAGCAGCACGCCCGCGATCAGGCCCACCCCCGCGAGGAAGGCGGACGAGGCCAGCCGCGCCCCGATGAACCGGGCGAAGGCCCACCCCCCGTCGAAGCCGTTGCCCCACCCCGCCTGCACGTCCAGGTAGCCCGTCAGGCCCCCGCCCGTCCGGGCCCCCACCCACAGCGCGTACGCCCCCGCCCCCACCGGGGCCAGCAGCGCCCCGGCCGCCATCCGCCACGAGCGCTCCCCGCGCCGCCACGCCGAGGCGGCCGCCACCCACACCGCCGCGACGACCGCCGCCCCGACCGGGCGAGTCAGCCCGGCCCCGGCCGCGAGCAGGCCCGCCACGAGCCAGCGCCCGCGCACCGCCCCGTACAGGGCCCACGCGGCCAGGGCGGTGAACAGCGACTCGCTGTACGCCATGGACTGCACGATCCCCACCGGCAGCGCCGCCCACAGCGCCACCGCCAGCACCCCGGCCCGCCGCCCGCGGAGCAGATCGGTGACGGCGAAGATCCCCCAGGCCGCGGCGAGCCCCCCCACAGCCGACAGCACCAGGCCCGCCGAGCCGTACGAGAGCCCGGTCGGCGCCGCCACCAGCCGCTCCAGCCAGGGCAGCAGCGGAAAGAACGCCAGGTTGGAATGGACGGCCCCGTTCGGCAGGACCACCTCGTACCCGTACCCCTCGGCGGCGATCCGGGCGTACCAGAGGGAGTCCCAGCGCGCCGACAACAGGGTGTGCGGGCTGCTCCCGGCCGCCGCGGACCACACCGCGAGCACGGCCAGCCCGAGCAGCCGCACGCCGGCGAAGGCGGCGAGCGCGGGCGCGGCCCGGCGCAGGCCGGGGCCGGGGTCCTTGGGGGGAGCGTCGAAGACGGGCACAGTGGTCACGGCAACGAGTATCGACGGCGCCGCCACCGGGCACGGAACCAGAACCACGGGCCGTCACCGGGCGTGTACGCGGGGGGAGGGAGGAACGGGGGCGAGTGGCGCACACCACAGCGGGGCCGCCGCCGGGATGAGAGCTTGACCACGTGGCGGTCACACGAACTCGCGTACGCTGACCCTTCACTCGCGTGTCGATGCCGGACCCCGTAGGACGCCGCACAGGGCACCACCCCGCGGCGCCACACGACGCTGGTCCGCCGAGTGCGAGGGATCACCTGGGAGGTACATGGATGTCGGGGACGAACACGGCCGGCGACAGGAAGCCCTCCCTGCGGCAGCGGATCACCGAGGCCTCCGGCGGCGCCAACCGCTGGGTCGTCCTCGCGGTCCTCTGCGTCAGCCTGGTGCTCGTCGCGCTGGACGCGACGATCCTGCACGTCGCCGTCCCCTCCGTCACCGAGGACCTGCGGCCCGGCTCGCAGGAACTGCTGTGGATCGTCGACGCCTACCCGCTGGTGTGCGCCGCGCTGCTGATCCTCTTCGGCACCCTCGGCGACCGGGTCGGCCGCCGCCGGATCCTGCTCCTCGGCTACACCCTCTTCGGCGTGGCGTCGGCGATCGCCGCCCTGGCCGGTGACGCCCAGGTACTGATCGCCGCCCGCGCCCTGCTCGGCGTCGGCGGGGCCATGATCATGCCCGCCACGCTGTCGATCCTGCGCCAGGTCTTCCCCGACCGGCGCGAGCGGGCCCTGGCCATCGGCATCTGGACCGCCGTCGCCGCGATCGGCGCCGCCGGCGGACCGGTCCTGGGCGGGTTCCTCGTCCAGCACTTCTGGTGGGGGTCCGTCTTCCTCATCAACATCCCGCTCATGGCGCTGATCCTGCCGCTGGGCCGCTGGCTGCTGCCCGAGTCGCGGGGGGCCGCTGACGGGCCCTGGGACGTGCTGGGCGCGCTGACGGCCGCCGGCGGTGTGCTCGGCGTGGTCCTCGGGGTCAAGCGGATCGGCGCCGAGCGCCACCTCGCCGACCCGAAGGCGCTGGTCCCGCTGCTCCTCGGCGCGGCGCTGCTCGTCCTGTTCGTCCGCCGCCAGAAGCGCCGCGAGCACCCGCTGATCGACATGCGGATGTTCTCCCGGGCCGCCTTCTCCACCTCCGTCGGCTGCATCGTGCTCGCCATGCTGGCCCTGGTCGGCCTGGAGCTGATCGCCGTCCAGTACCTCCAGCTGGTGCTGCGCCTGAGCCCGCTGGAGACCGGCCTGCGGCTGCTGCCGCTGACCTTCGCCGCGATGGCCGCCGGCGCCACCGGCTCCTACACCCTCCAGCGGGTCGGACCGCGCACGATGGTCTCGCTCGGGTTCGTGCTGACCGCCGGCGCGGTGCTCCTGCTGACCCTGATGGGGCAGCACGACCGTCCCGCCCTGCTCACCGCCGGGTTCGTGCTGCTGGGCTTCGGCCTCCAGACCACCCTCTTCGCGGCGTACGAGTCCATGCTGAGCGAGGCCCCGGTGGACGCCGCCGGCGGCGCCGCCTCCATAGGCGAGACCTCGTACCAGCTCGGCGCGGGCATGGGCATCGCCCTGCTCGGCAGCGTGATGAACGCCGCCTACCGGCCCGGCCTGCTCGGTGTCCCCGGAGTGCCGGCCGAGGACTCGGCCGGGGCCGCGAACTCCCTCGGCGAGGCCTACCAGATCGCCGCCCACCTCGGCGGTGCGGCGGGGCAGTCCCTGGCCGCGGCCGCCCGGCACTCCTTCGTGCACGGGCTGCACGTGACCCTGGTCGTCAGCGCGGGCCTGCTGCTGGCCGGCGCGGCGATGGCCCTCAGGCTGCCGCGCACCATGGAGAACGCCGAACCGGCCGCCTGCGGTGTCCCCGCCGGGAGCGAGGCGGGCACCGGCGGGTCCGAAGCCGAGGGGCGTACCCCGGGCCGGCTGCCCGCGCAGCCCACGGCCCAGGCCGCCGCGGCCCCCCGGGCCCGGATCCCCGGCCCGGCCAAGCCCGAGCGGGACCCGGCGGTCGGCGGCCGCCCGGCCTGACCCGGCCGGGGGTGGACCCGGAGCGGGGCGGGCGACAAACTTGCACCGCTAGGTTTCGCTCCACGCGCCTGCCGGGAGGCCCCTCTTGTCCGCGTCGTCCGCGCCGAAGAACCCGTTCGTCCCCACCGATCCGCTCGGGCTCGACGAACTCCTCAGCCCCGAGGACCTCGCCGTCCGCGACACCGTCCGCACCTGGGCCGCCGACCGGGTCCTGCCGCACATCGCCCAGTGGTACGAGGACGGCGAGCTCCCCGGCATCCGCGAGCTGGCCCGCGAGCTCGGATCCATCGGCGCCCTCGGGATGTCCCTGACCGGCTACGGCTGCGCGGGCGCGAGCGCCGTCCAGTACGGCCTGGCCTGCCTGGAGCTGGAGGCCGCCGACTCCGGGATCCGCTCGCTGGTCTCCGTCCAGGGCTCCCTCGCCATGTACGCGATCTGGAAGTACGGCTCCGAGGAGCAGAAGCAGCGCTGGCTGCCGGGCATGGCGGCCGGCGAGCTGATCGGCTGCTTCGGGCTGACCGAGCCCGACGTCGGCTCCGACCCGGCCGCGATGCGCACCCACGCGAAGCGGGAGGGCTCCGACTGGATCCTCAACGGGCGCAAGATGTGGATCACCAACGGCTCCGTCGCCGCCGTCGCCGTCGTCTGGGCGCAGACGGACGAGGGGATCCGCGGCTTCGCCGTCCCCACCGACGCGCCGGGCTTCTCCGCCCCGGAGATCAAGCACAAGTGGTCGCTGCGCGCGTCGGTGACGAGCGAGCTGGTGATGGACGACGTACGGCTGCCCGCGGACGCGGTGCTGCCCGGCGTGACCGGGCTCAAGGGTCCGCTGGGCTGCCTCAGTCACGCGCGGTACGGAATCGTCTGGGGGTCCATGGGCGCGGCGCGCGCCAGTTTCGAGGCCGCGCTCGACTACGCGCGGACGCGGGAGCAGTTCGGCCGGCCGATCGGCGGCTTCCAGCTCACCCAGGCCAAGCTGGCCGACATGGCGCTGGAGCTCCACAAGG
Source organism: Streptomyces sp. NPDC032091 (assembly GCF_055580265.1). Classification (NCBI taxonomy): domain Bacteria; kingdom Bacillati; phylum Actinomycetota; class Actinomycetes; order Kitasatosporales; family Streptomycetaceae; genus Streptomyces; species Streptomyces sp. NPDC032091. The sequence goes on from NZ_JBVILR010000001.1 coordinate 60,686, forward strand.
GCATCCTGCTCGCCCACCACCTGGGCCGCCGCATGGACGCGGGGACCCTGCGGCCGGAGCAGATCAGCTTCGGCAAGCTCAACAACGTCCGCGAGGCCATCGACATCTGCCGCACCGCGCGGACCGTCCTCGGGGCCAACGGGATCTCCCTGGAGTACCCCGTCATGCGGCACGCCACCAACCTGGAATCGGTGCTCACCTACGAGGGCACCGTGGAGATGCACCAGTTGGTGCTGGGCAAGGCGCTCACCGGGCTCGACGCCTTCCGGTAGGCCGGTGCCGGTGGCGGCCCCGCTCAGCTCTGGTTGAAGAAGTCGCGGGAGCGGCCGCCCGCCTCACCGCTGACGATCTGGGTGTCGGCCGGGGTCAGGAGAAAGACCCTGGTCGCCACCCGCTCGATCGAGCCGCGCAGCCCGAAGGTCAGGCCCGCCGCGAAGTCGACCACGCGCTTGGCGTCGGTCGGGTCCATGGAGGACAGGTTCACGATCACCGGCACGCCCTCGCGGAAGAGCTCGCCGATGCCGCGCGCGTCGCGGAACCCGTCCGGGGTGACCGTCGCGATCCGCCGGCCCTGCTCGACCGCCGACTCGGACGCCACCCGCACGCGGGGGTCGGTGACCCACTGGTCCCCGGGCCCCGCGACCGAGCCCTGGCGGCGATCCACCGCCTCCGCGTAGTCGTCGTCGTAGTACCGCTCGTCGTCGCTGTCCTCCACGAGACCCAACCAGGCGCTCGCCTTGCGTACCGAACCCATGGACGCCTCCTTTCACCGTGGCCAGTCCGTCTTCTGCTCCGTTGCCCCTATCGTCGTCCATGATGCTGACAACGCGCCAAGTGGATAGCCGCCGCGCAGGGGTTTCGTGACGGGACTGGTGCAGAACATCCGTTGCACCGGCGAGGATCCCGGCCGCTGCCGCTGCTGACTGAGTGAAAATACGACCGCCGCCGCCGTCCGGGTGAGGCACTGGGGCGTACGGGTGAACGAGCCGGCTGGATACGATGCCCCGGAAACACGCGGATGACACACGGGGGAAGCGGTTTGTTCGGCATCGTCAGACCTTGCACGCACCGGCTCGGCGACCGGTTCAAGACGGAGTGGATGGCCCATCTCTGCGGTCTGTGTCTGGCACTTCGCGGTGACCACGGCCAGTTCGCGAGGATCGTCACGAACTACGACGGGCTTCTCGTCTCCGTTCTGACGGAGGCTCAGTCGGGTCCGCTGCCCGGCGCGCGGCGCACCGCCGGACCCTGCCCGCTGCGCGGCATGCGCACCGCCCCGGTCGCCAACGGCGAGGGCGCCCGGCTCGCGGCCGCGGTCTCGCTGGTGCTGGCCTCGGCGAAGGTGCGGGACCACGTGGCCGACCGGGACGGCCTGTTGGCCCGCGCCCCGATCGCCGCCGCCGCCCGCCGGGTGGCCCGGGGCTGGGACCGGGCCGGCGCCCGCACCGGCGCCGCGCTCGGCTTCGACACGGCGGTGCTCGTCGACGCCGTGGACCGCCAGGGCGGCATCGAGACCCTGGCCGGCCCCGGCACCCCCGTCCTGGTGGTCACCGAGCCGACCGAGACGGCCACCGCGGCCGCCTTCGCGCATACCGCGGTCCTGGCGGGACGGCCAGGCAACGCCGCGCCGCTGGCCGAGGCCGGCCGCTACTTCGGGCGGCTCGCGCACCTGCTGGACGCCGTCGAGGACCAGTCCGCCGACGCCGCCGCGGGCGCCTGGAACCCCCTCACCGCCACCGGGACCTCCCGCGCCGAGGCCCGCCGGCTGTGCGACGACGCGCTGCACGGGATCAAGCTGGCGATGCGCGAGGTGGAGTTCGCCGACGCGGGACTCGCGCACCGGCTGCTGGTGCACGAGCTGCGCACCTCGGTGGACCGGGCCTTCGGCACCACCTCCTGCGGCCACGGCCACGCCGCCGCGAACTCCGCCGGGCCGGGCTACGGGCAGCCCCCGCAGGGCTACCCGCCCCAGGGCTACGACCCGCACGCCCAGGGCGCGTACGGGCAGCAGGGCGGGTACGGGCAGCAGGGCGGGTACGGGCAGCAGGGCGGGTACGGGCAGCAGGGCGGCCCGTACGGCCAGAACCCCTACGGCGGCGGCGTGCCGCAGTACGCGCCCGGCGGCCCCGGCATGCCGCCCCCGATGGGCCCGGGCGGCCCCGGCGGCGGTGGCGGCCACGGGGGCGGCGGGCAGCCGCCGCAGAAGCCGCGCCGGGGGCTGCTGCACGGCTGCGCGGTGGCCATCGGACTGTTCTGCACCTGCCAGATCTGCTGCACCGACTACGAGGGCCCCTGGTCCCGCAAGAAGCGCGACGCCTGGTGCGACGACTGCGACTGCGACTGCTGCAACTGCGACGGCTGCGAGTGCTGCAACTGTGACGGCTGCTGCTGCGACTGCGATTGCGGCTGCGGCTGAGGCCCCCCAGGGCCCGGGGAACCGACTGAGGTCGCGTCAGTTCCCGGGGCCCACAGGCCCGTACGGCGTACGGGGGGATTCCCGCCCCGGCCCACTGGGAAGGGCTGAGCGGCATGAGCGACGACGAAGCGGCCACGGCCTGGCGGCGGTGGCACGAGCAGCGCGTGGCCACCGTCTCCGTCCCGTACGGCCCCCTCGCGCCGACCGGCACCCTCCCCCCGGACTCCGTCCGGGGGGACCCCCAGGATCTCCGAACCGGTGCCGGAGGACCTGGAAGGTCGAATTCCGGCCGTTCCGGGGCGCCGGCGCGCCACCGCCGACGGCGTGCCGGTGAGCGCCCGCGTCCGCGCCTTCGCCGACCACTTCGTCTGCCCGTTCCCGCTCCCCGGGAACGCCCTGCCCTTCGCGGCCGCCGCCGGAGAGCGACGGCTGAAAGGCGCCCTTGCCGCCGGTAACCGACGCCAGGACACTCCCGTTCAGCGTCATCCGGCGGACTTGTCAGGGGCACGGCGAAACGTTCGGCCGACGGCCGCGCGTCCGCCGCGCCCCCACCCCGCCGCTCAAGGGCTCCGGCACCCCCACGAACGCCGGGCCCCAGACCCCCCTCCGGGAGGACGTGAAGTGAGGATCAAGAGCACCACCCGTCTCCGGCTGCTCGCCGTGGCCACCGGTCTCGCCGCCGCCGCCGCGATCGCCGCCCCCACCACCGCCAGCGCCGACCCCGCCGACACCGGCTTCAGCGCCGCCCGGCTCGCCGCCGCCGGGGCCTCCGTCCTGCGCGCCGACGTCGCCGGCACCGCCTGGCACACCGATCCCGCCACCGGGACCCTCGTGGTCACCGCCGACTCCACCGTCACCCAGGCCGACCTGGCCAGAATCCGCCGCGAAGCCGGCCCCGACGCGGCCGCGCTGCGCATCGAACGCACCCCCGGCAAGATCAGGAAGCTGCTCTCCGGCGGCGACGCCATCTACGCCACCAGCTGGCGCTGCTCGCTCGGCTTCAACGTCCGCAGCGGCAGCACCTACTACGTCCTGACCGCCGGCCACTGCACCGACGGCGCCGGCACCTGGTGGACCAGCACCTCCCACACCACCACCATCGGCACCACCGTCGGCTCCAGCTTCCCCACCAACGACTACGGCCTCATCAAGTACGCCAGCAACAGCCCCGTCCCGCCCGGCACCGTCGGCAGCCAGGACATCACCAGTGCCGTCGACGCCACCAACGGCATGTCCGTCACCCGGCGCGGCTCCACCACCGGCATCCACAGCGGCTCCGTCACCGGCCTCAACGCCACCGTGAACTACGGCAACGGCGACATCGTCTACGGCATGATCAAGACCAACGTCTGCGCCGAACCCGGCGACAGCGGCGGCCCCCTCTACTCCGGCAGCCGGGCCGTCGGCCTCACCTCCGGCGGCAGCGGCAACTGCAGCTCCGGCGGCACCACCTTCTTCCAGCCCGTCACCGAGGCCCTGAGCGCCTACGGCGTCAGCGTCTACTGACGGACCGCCCCGGCGCAGGCCCCCTGGACGTCCTCCCGCCTTCTGGGAGGATGTCCAGGGCGTCCACGGGGGGGGAGAGCGCGTATGAAACGGATCGGCGTGACCGGGCACCGGTCGATTCCCGACGAGTGCCTCGCCCATGTCGAGGAGGGCCTGCGGGCCGTGCTCGGCGGACACCCGGGCCCGCTGGAGGCCCTCTCCAGCCTCGCGGACGGAGCCGACCAGCTCTTCGCCGCCCTCGCCCTGGAGTACGGAGCCGAGCTCACCGTCGTCATCCCCAGCGGGGACTACGAGGAGACCTTCCGGGACGCCCGCGGCCTCGCCGCGTACCGCCGGCTCAAGGACCGGGCCACCCAGGAGGTCGCGCTGGCCTTCCCCCGCTCCACCGACGAGGCCTACTACGCCGCCGGCACCTACATCGCCGACACCTGCGACCGCCTCGTCGCCGTCTGGGACGGCCTCCCGGCCCGCGGACACGGCGGCACCGCCGAGATCGTCGCCTACGCCCGGGCCCTGGGCAAACCCGTCACCGTCATCTGGCGCGAGGGCGTGGCCCGCGACTGAACCACGCCCCGCCCACGGTCAACTGCTGTGCCGGGCCAGCCAGTCGGTGTGCTGCGGCGACACGTACCGCTCCGTCTCGTACACCGCCGACGGCCACTGCGACTCCGTGATCGTCGTCTGCATCACCACCATCATCGCCGACAGGTCCTGCTCGATCAGCGTGTGCGCCTCGATCAGCGGATGGTGGCGGCGCACCTCGTTCCAGGCGATCGCCGCCGCCGCGGCCGCGCTCGTCAGCCCCGCCGCGGCCGACGCCCCCGGACCCGCGCCGAACGCCCCGGACAGCGCGCACACCAGCCCCAGACAGGTCAGCAGCACGATCGTCCACGACCACAGCGCCGTCGCCCGCCGCGAGCCCTCCGCCCTGCGCCGGTACCAGGTGCGCTGCTCGATCAGCCGGTCCCGGACGTACGTCTCCCTGCGCACGTGGTAGTCCAGCCCGCGCAGCCGCTGCATCGCCCCGGTGATCTCCGCGCCCTCCGGCACCAGGCCCTCCGCCCGCGGATCCCGCCAGCCCATCTTGCGCAGCTCGTCCAGCCCCTTCTCCAGCCGCGCCCGGTACACCCCCTCCACGCCGGCGACCTCACTGCCGAAGGGCGCCCCGTGCACGGCGTACCGCCACGCCAGCGACTTGATGAACTCGGCCGCGCTCCGGTTGAGCTGCCACTGCGGACGGGCCCGGCGCCGCGTCGCCCGCACGCCCACGGCCAGCACCCCCGCGTACGCCAGCGCGCTCAGCGCCGCGAACAGGTGCAGCCCGCCCGCCGCCGGCCCCGGCGGGAGGGCGGCCGCCCCCGCCGCCACGACCAGCAGCACCAGCTGCGTCCGCGTGGCCTGGACGGACTCCCGCTGCCGGGACACCGCCGCCTGGTCGGTGTGGTGGAAGAGGACCGGCAGGTCCTCGTTGCGAAAGGTCATGCTGTCGGTCACGGCGCCCCCTGCGCTCGCTCCCGGGCGGCGCGGCCGCCAAGCCCCGCCGCCCTCGTCGGATCACACCGCGAGCGGCTCCAGGTCCCGGTGGACCCGCCGCTCGTCACGGGCGTACCGGGTCAGACCGTGGTCCTCCCCGAGCAGCCGCGTCAGCTCGGACACCGCCTCCGCCCGCACCCGCGCCGCCTCCTCCTTGCGGCCCGTCATGTCCAGGCTCACCGCCATGTTCGACGAGCTCGCCAGGGTCTCCGGGTGGTGCGCCCCGAGCGCCTCGCGCAGCCGCACCACCGCCTCCCGCTCCAGCTCCAGGGCGCCCTCCGGATCGCCCAGGTCCGCCCGGGCGTTGGCCAGGTTCAGGTGCGCGAAGATGGTGTGCGGGTGGTTGTCGCCCAGCACCTCGCGCATGCTGCGGATCGTCTGCCGCAGCAGCGGCTCCGCCGTCTCCGCCGCGCCCGTCCCCCAGTGGAACACCGCCAGGTTGTTCAGCGCGGCCAGGGTGTACGGGTGCTTCTCGCCCGGCACCTTCATGTACTCGTCCACCACCTCCTGCGCCAGGTCCCGCGCCGCGCCCGGATCACCGGTCGCGAACAGGTCCGAGGCCAGGTTCAGCTCACAGGCCAGCAGGTCGGGATTGACCGAGGTGTACTTGGCCCGGTACCGGTTGCGGGTCGCCGTCGTCAGCCGCAGCGCGTCCTCCAGCTCCCCGGCCCGCCGCAGCGACACCGCCAGGTTCTTCGCCGCCGACAGGGTGCCCGGGAAGGCCCGGCCCAGCGTCCGCTTGTAGATCTCGTACGTCCGGCCCAGCAGCTGCACCGAATCGTCGTACCGCCCCACCTCGCGCAGGTCCCGGGCCAGGTTCTGCGCCGAGGACAGCGTGTACGGGTGGTCCGGGCCCAGCACCTCCGTGCGCCGGTCGAAGACCTCCTGGTCGATCTCCCTGGCCCGGGAGTACTGCCCCACCATCCGCAGGTTCAGCGCCAGGTTGTTCGCCGCCGCCAGGGTGCGCGGGTGCGCCTCGTGGAAGATCTGCCCGAAGCCCTCGTGCGCCGCCGTCGCCAGCTCCATCGCCTCGCCGTACCGGCCGAGCGCGCCCAGGTCCATCGCCAGACCGCTGGTGGTCATGTACGTGTGCGGGTGCGAGGGGCCCAGCGCCGCCCGCTGCCGCTCCAGCGTCACCTCGTCCAGCTCCTTGGCCTCCACGAACCGGCCCTGCGAGCGCAGGATGTTCGACAGGTGGAAGCGCAGGTACAGGTACTGGAGGTCATCGCTGCCGAGCATCTCCCGCCACGCCTCGCGCAGTTCCTCGCCCAGGGTGTACGCCGCCTTGAAGTCGCCGCGCTTCCACAGGTAGCGGACCCGGTCGATCAGCAGCCGGCGGGTCTCCGGCTCCTTGCAGAACCGGGCCTCGGACGGGCTCAGGTGCGGCCAGATCGTGTTGAACTTCGGCCAGGTCTCCGGGTTGTCTATCGGCTCGTCGTCGTCCGGGCGGGCCCCCGCCAGGATCCGGTGCACCGCGTGCCGGGCCTCACGCTGCTCCTCCTCCGACAGCTGCGCCCGGATCACGGCCTGCACCAGCCGGTGCACCTGGATGCTGTTGCCGACCTGGTCCACCTTGGCCATCGCGAACCGGCCGATCTCCCGGATCACCCGGCCCAGCACCAGCTTCTCCTGGAGCGAGGCGTCGTACGGCTTCAGCGCGTCGATCATCTCCTTGCTGTAGAGCAGGTTCGCGGAGATCGGCTCGGGCGCGAAGAAGGCGCACAGCTGGAGCAGGCGCACGGCGGCGGGGGAGCGCGACTGGAGCCGCTCGATCGACACGTTCCAGGTCGCCGCCACCGGCTGCGGGTACCCGGCCGGCTGGTTCAGGCCCAGCACCCGGGCGGTCTGCTCGGCGAGCTGCTCCAGGTACGCCGACACGGGCGTCGCCGTCTCCGCGATCCAGGCGCCGGCCTGTTCCACGGCCAGCGGCAGGTCGCCCACCGCGACGGCCACCTGCTCGGCGTCGTCCTTGGTGAGCCCCGGCGCCCGGCGCTGGAGGTGCTCGACGGACTCCTCGCGCAGGAACACGTCCACCGGCAGCGCGTCCCCGTACTGGGACCACGACTGGTTGCGGGAGGTCACCAGCACGTGCCCCGGGCCGCCCGGCGGGAAGAACCGCTTCAGCGTCTCGGGATCGTCGGCGTTGTCGAAGACCAGCAGCCAGCGCGAGGTCGGCACGCCCCGCCGCAGCAGGTCGATGGCCTCCTGGGAGGCGGCCGCCATGTCCTCGCCGGTCTGCGCGCCCAGCCGTACGGCGAGTTCGGCGAGGGCCGCGACCACGTCGTCGGTCTGCTCCGAGGAGATCCACCAGACCAGGTCGTAGTCGGCCATGAACCGGTGCACGTACTCCAGCGCCACCTGCGTCTTGCCGACGCCGCCGAGCCCGTACAGGGTCTGCGGCTGCGGCAGCACCACGGCCATGCCGCCGCCGAGCTGGTCGCGCATCCGCTCCAGCACGATGCCGCGGCCGGTGAACCCGGGATTGCGGGGCGGCGCGTTCCAGATCTTGGGGACCGTCCCCGGGAAGCGCGGCCCGGGCTGGGAGGCGCCGGCGACGGTGTCGGCGAGGGCCATCGGCCGTTCCACCGCGCGCAGCAGGGCGGCGGTGGCGTGCACCTCGTCGAGCCGGAACAGGTCCACCGGGTTGCGGTCGATGTAGGGCGTGGCCAGGCGTACGTCGCCCACCCGCAGCGGCACCAGGTGGCGCCGGCCCCCGGTGGGGTCCTCGGCGGCGGCCCGGTTCCACACGTTCACGGCCCGGGGCGACTTCAGGTAGGCGCTGGAGAGCAGCACCACCGTGCGGCCGGCGGTGTCGAGGCTGATGCCCGTCCCGCCGCCCAGGGTGTCGCCGGCGCCCCCCTCGGGGGCGGGCGGGCGTTCGGCGGAGACGTCCTTGGGCACGACCCGGAAGCCGGCCCGGGTGAGCACCGACTCGATCCAGTCGGCCCACATCCGGTTCTCGGCGACGTAGGAGAGGAACAGGTCGGCGGGCAGCGCCGGCCGGCGCCGGGTGAAGGCGTCCCGGATCCGCAGCCGGACCTCCTCGGCGATCACCGGCATGGAGGTGACCTCGCCCTCGGTCACCACCGCCGTCAGCCGCTCGAAGGCGGAGAGCAGCGAGTTGGTCAGGCCCGCCTCGTCGCCGAAGGTGGCCAGGGTCTCCTCGTAGGCGTAGTACGGCCGGTACGGGATCTCCACCGCGCCCCAGTAGGCGGTCAGCTCGTCGCCGACGAGCCCGCCGGGGAACCGGTCGAACTTGATCCGGGCCAGCGCCCGGCCCGCGTCGGCCTTCTCCTTCTCGCCCTCGTCGATGCGCATCGGCACCGGGAAGATCCGGATGCCGCGGTCGTTGAACCGCTCGTCGATCTGCCGGGCGACGGAGGCGGCGCCGTCGATGGACTGGTCGGACAGGGTGAAGCAGTCGACCAGGACGTCGGGGAGGTGGACGGTGCAGATGTCGGCGATGTCGGACAGACCGGTGCGGCTGTCGATCAGGACGTAGTCGTAGTTGCGCTTCATGTCGGCCCGCAGGGCGTCGAAGAAGAGGCCGCCGCCGAGCCGGTCGTAGAAGTTGTCCCAGTCGAAGGTGGACACGGTCGCCGAGTACTCGCGGTTCTGCCGGCCCGCCGACACGAAGTCGAGGGTGCCCCCGTCGGGGAAGTCCCAGCCCAGGTTCTCCGGGCTGAGGGACACGGCGTGCGGCTGTATCCGCGCGTAGTCCTTGTGCCAGTCGGCGGCCCGCTGCACCGGGCTGGTGGCGGCCCAGGCGTACTCGCTGATCAGGTCGATGACCCCGGTGGTGGCCCCGAGGGTGGAGGGGTCCAGGAAGGGGTGGAAGAAGCGGTGCAGGCCCGGGGCCTCCAGGTCCCAGTCCACGGCGAGCACCCGCTTGCCGTTGGAGGCGAGGATCCAGGCGGTGTTGGCCAGCGCCATCGTGCGGCCGGTCCCGCCCTTGTACGAGTAGAAGGTGACGATGCGTCCGTCTCGGCTGTCACGACTGGCTGTCATCCGCGTCCCCCCGGTCGGTGTCGGTGCTGTCGTCGGCTGCGTCGCTGCGGCCCGGTCCGTGCTGGTGCGCGGCGGGCGGGAAAGGGGCCGGAGGCGGGTCGCTCATCCCCATCGGCCCGACCAGGCGCCGGCGCTCGGTGGGGGTGTGCCCGGCCGGCGGGTACGCCTGGGCGTGTCTGAGGAACTGCTGGGCGGCCGCCTCGACCACCTGCGGGAGGATCTGCCCGAGCGTCTCCATGCTGGCCACGCCGTTGGCGGCGGCCCGGCAGGCGGCCCGGCCCTGGCCCATCTTGACCGGCAGGGTCTCCTCCAGCCGGCGCGCCAGCTCGTCCTCCCTGGCCCGGCCCTGGTGGTCGTACCGGTTCCAGGGCACCACCACGTTGATCCACGGCCGGTGCTCCTGGTCGAAGGCGGCCAGCCGCTGGCGGCGGTGCTCGTCCTCCACCGCCCAGCGGTCGACGATCAGGATCTCCGGGCGGGTCGGGGGCTGTTTGCTGTCGAAGTGCCCGGCCTCGTCGTCGAAGGAGGACATCGTGGTCTGGTAGTTGAGGTTCTTGACCAGTTCCTCGGCGACGTACGCGACGGGCCGCTGGGCGGCGGGGTGGTACGGGTTCCACTCCAGCGCGCTCTCCCCGTAGTACTCGGGGCTGCGGCCCTCCGGCAGGTCGTGCCGGGAGGCGGCGGCGACGGTCACGTGCAGGGTGCGGGCGGAGGGGCCGCCGTGCAGGCCGCCGGCCGGGCCGAAGGCGCTGGGCACCAGCCGGTAGTCCAGCGGGCGGACCGGCTTCAGCCGCACGGTCTCGGCCACCCCGACGATGCGTCGGGCCAGTTCGTACACGGCGTGCTCGTACTGCTCGGCGTAGCCGCGGAGTTTGATCAGTCCGTACAGCCCGTCGGTGACGTACCGCTCTCCGAAGGTGTTGTGGTTGAACTGCAACCGCTCGGCCGGAACGGGGAGTTGCGAGGGCGGGACCGGCACCCACAGGGCGGGGACGATGGCCTCGGTCTTCTCGTTGCTGGCGGCGCCCACCTGGATGGCGCGCTGCGCGAAGGCGAACCACTCCTTCCCGCACATCTCGCTGGCGAAGTAGCGCGGCGAGAACAGGGGGACGAAGACCCGGCAGGTCGCGAGCGCCGACCCGAGCCGTTCCGACCAGCCCTCGCCGCTGCGTATCTCGCGGTCCATGAAGCCGACCTCGGAACCGGCGGGCAGGCTGGTGAGCGCCATGATGTGGTTGCAGAGGTCACGGTAGAGCCGCTCCACCCACATGTCCGGGTCGGGTCCTCCGGGCCCGAACCTCGGCGTATGCGCGTAACTGAGAAAGAAATACGGCTGCACTGATGCGGGCACACGACCCCCGTCCCGAAGATGCGAGCGAAGGAACATCATTCCGGAGCTCCTCCGCCACATCCCCTCCTCGTTCAGTCAATCAGCGTCTGTTTTCGGTCATCCAGGTCTGGGCGTGATCGACGGCTTCGGTGATCGAGAAGAGAACGGCGGGTGCCCCGCCCACCTTCCCCCTTCGTACGAGTGAATCCGGGAGCGCCCGACCGATCTCCGCGAAATCGCTGTCGTCGAGGGCGACGTCCTCGTACCTGGTCCACTCCCCCTCGTGCCCGTCCCCCCGCCGCCCGCCCGGAAGGTTCACCTTCACCACACAGTCGTACATGCGCAAGGGGGGCTTCGGAATTCGGTACTCCGCGAGGTGGAAAGCGGTACAGGAGCCGAATCCCACATTGATCATGAGTACCTGTCCTCCCTCCCGGCACAGTTTTCCCAGGGGCGAATCCTCACCCAGATGGCATTCCAGCCGGTGTTCCGCGCAGATCCGGTGCGCGTCCGCGCCCACCGCGGCGAAAGAGGTCTGCGGATGGCCGCTGCGGGCGGCGCCCGGGGCGGTACGGACCGCCTCGGCGAGGGAGCCCATGCCCTGGCTCGGGGTGCGCTCCGGGTCGAAGGCGGGCATCCCGGCCCGGAAGGCCGCCACCGCCTCCGCGTCCAGACCGGCGATCCGGGCCAGGTGGGCGGAGGAGGTGAGGGAGTTCTCCGCGGTGAAGGCCGGGACCACCAGGGTGCCGTGGGGGCCCAGCACCCCGGTCAGGGCCGCGCGCAGCGTCCCGGGGTGCAGACCGGTGCCGCCGAGGGCGGCGTGCACCAGCAGCCGCTGCCGCGGGCGCACCCCGAGCAGCCGCAGCTGGACGGCCAGGGCGAGGGCGCCCGGGGGCCCGCCCGGCGGGCGGGTCACGCGTCCACCGCCTTCAGTTCCCAGCGCAGCTCCTCCACCAGCCGCTTGCCGGTCACCGTCAGCTCGGGCGCCTCCGCCAGCCGGTCCAGGGCCCGGTGGATCCGGTCCGCCCCGCCCGGCTCCTGGGTGGTCGTCGCCCGCCGGTACGCCTCCACCGCGACCCGCTCGTGCACGTCGGCCAGCAGCCGCGAGACCGGCACCGGGCGGGTCCGCCAGGGCGAGGGGTGCTGCCAGGCCCCGTCCAGCGCGTACAGGTCCGCCACCTCGGTCAGCGCCCGCAGCCGGGCCCGCCGCCGCCCGGTCAGCAGGGCCAGCGCGGTCTCCCGCACCCCGGCGGCGTACGGCACTCCGAGCGCGCCCGGCCCGTGCCGCCCCGCCTCGCCCCAGCCCTGGGCCCGCGGGCCGCCCGCGAGGGGGGTGACGGTGCTCAGCCCGTCGGCGGCCGCCCGGGCGAACTCGGGGACGGTGCGGTGCAGCAGGGCCCAGGCCGCGTCGAGGCGGCGCCGCCACGCGTCGGCCTCGCCGGCGCCGAGCCGCAGCCGGGGCGGGCGGGCGAAGCAGTTGCGGTACGGGTCCAGGTCCTCCAGTGCCACCGGGGGATGCTGCGGTCCGGGCCGCCAGGTCCGTACGGGCAGCCAGCGCGCGTCGCCCGCGGCCGGGCCGAAGCGGTGCTCGGTGCGGCCCGCCCGGACGACCGCGTAGCCCTCGCCGGTGGCGTGCAGCGCGGCCCGGCCCTCCGTGCCGGGCTCCCCGAGCCGCAGCAGGCCCAGCGTCGGCAGGTACACCTCCCCGTCCCGGTAGGCGACTTCGGCCGCCGGCTCCAGCCCGCCGCGCAGGACGGCGGCCGCCGCCAGCGCGGCCAGCCTGCGGGCGCAGCCCGGGGCGTCCGGCCGGCCCTCGCGGGCGGCGTCCAGGGCCTCCAGCACCCAGGTCCGGGTGAAGGGGTGGCCCAGTACGGCGTCCAGGGCGTCCGGGTCCGCCGCCTCGACCCCGGTCAGCAGCTCCCAGGCCCCCGCCCACCCGGGGTCGGCGGCCAGCTCGCCGTGCAGCCGGGCCAGCAGGGCGCGGGTCAGCCCCTCCTGCGAACGGGCGAGTTCCGCCGGGTCGGCGAGCTCCGGGGCGGTCTCCCGGGCGGCCGTGCGGCCCTCCACCCCGTCCACCAGTTCCCGCAGGTCGGAGCAGTAGACGGAGGGGTTGTCGAAGCCCGCTCCGGCAGGGCCGACCTCCCGGTAGCGGTGGGTGTACAGACCGCCGCCGCACGAACGTACGACAGGGCACCGGCGGCACGTACCGCTGACGCCGTCCAGCCCCAGCTGCCGGGCCCGTACCCCCGGATGGGCCGCCACCAGGTCGAAGGAGTGGTCGAAGACGTTGAACCCGGTGGCGGCGGCCCCCTCGAAGGCGCTCTTGAGGGAATCGACCTGCTCCAGCGTCCCGTCGGTCTCGACGACGACCAGGTCGGTCGGGGCCAGCCCCAGGGACTCCGTCAGACTGGGACCGCCGCGCAGGGTCGACAGCAGGGACTCGAAGAGCCGGACGGGCACCGGCCGCCCCAGCTGCTCCCAGCGGTCGAAGACCCGCAGCAGCCAGCGGGCGTACGCGTCGGGCGCGCCGCCGGGCCGGGGCGGCGGGGCGTGCCAGGTGCCGTGGGGGAGCAGGAAGTCCACCCGGGGCGGCTCCAGTTCGACCAGGGCGTCCAGGACGGCGACCGGGTCGTTGGCCACGTCCACGGTGCACAGCAGGCCCTGGTACAGGTGGCGGTAGGGCTCCGAGCGGAGGAGGGCCACGGCCTCCAGGACCAGCGGGTGGCTGGAGCGGCCGTCCGCGAAGCGCCGGTGGCGGTCGTTCGCCGCGCGGTCCCCGTCGAGGGAGATGCCGACCCGGACGCCGTACTCGGCGAAGAGGTCCAGATGGCGGCGGCCCAGCTGCAGTCCGTTGGTGTGGATCCGCAGGTCCAGGGCGGCCGTCCCGGCGAGGGCGCGGGTGAGCTCCTCGCACACCAGGCGGAGCCGGTCCGGTCCCGCCAGCAGGGGTTCCCCTCCGTGGAGGATCACCGTGACGGAGGGGAGTGCATGGTCACGGGCATGTTCGGCGAGCCGCGACGCGGTCCGGGAAACGACCTCGGGGGAGATCACTTTCGGCTGGGCCCGCCAGCTCTGATCGGCGTGTTCGTAGACATAGCAATGATCACAAGCGAGATCGCATCTGCTGTGAACCTTCAGGACGATCTCGCGAAATGCGATCAGGCCGGTCATTCCGCCAGTCTAGAGCGCTTACTCCATTGTCAGAGCGCAGAGTTGAAGATCGGTGCCTGCGCGTGACGGCCGGTTTCCGACGGAAGGACCCGGCCGAGGGCCGCCGCAATGGGCGCACTCCGGACGTCGATCTTGTCGAGCGGGACCCGGCGGTCCTTGACCGCGCTGGTCGGCGGGGTTGCGGAAGTGTTCATGGCACCGTCCTCGGGGAGGCCAGATGGAATGGGAGGGAATGACTCCGGCGAGCCGCCGGCGTCTGGCTCGGACTTTACTCGCCAGCATCCCATTGGCAACCGAGACATGACGCCTGGTCAAGCGTTCTATAGAAAGAGTGGGGGAATAATCGAGAGGGCGTATGCGGCCGTTCGCCGCACGGCAAGATCCAGTTCTCCCGGGGCGGCCGACGGGGGCCCAGGGCCGGCCGGTAGCGTGGACGGGTGCCCACGTCACCCGCACTTCCCGTCATCCTCCTCCTCTCCGGGAGCCTGCGCGCCGGCTCCGTCAACGAGACCGTGCTGCGCACCGCCGAGTCCGTGGCGGCCGAGTCCGTGGCGGCCGGTGCGGCCGCGCCGGTGACCGCCGTCCGCTACGAAGGCCTCGCCGGGCTCCCGCACTTCAACCCCGACGACGACACCGACCCGCTGCCCGCCCCGGTGGCCGAGCTGCGCCGGGCCATCGCCGGCGCGGCCGCGCTGCTGGTCTGCGCCCCGGAGTACGCGGGCACCCTGCCGGGGTCGTTCAAGAACCTCCTCGACTGGACGGTCGGCGGCACCGAGATCTCCGACAAGCCCGTGGCCTGGGTGAACGCGGCCGCCCCGGGCCGCGGCGGCGGCGCCGAGGCCACGCTGCGGACGGTGCTCGGCTACACGGGCGCCGCCGTCGTCGACGCCGCCTGCGTCCGGATCCCGGTGGACCGCGCGACGGTGGGCGCCGACGGCACCGTCACCGACCCCGCCGTCCGCGCGCGCCTCGCCGACGTACTGACCCTGCTGGCCGACGCGGCGCGAGGGGCGGCCTAGGGCCTGTCGTCAAACTCCCCCGCGACGCCTGGCACGCGCTCTCGCCGAACCGGGCGAAAGCCAAGTACGTCCAGTACGCGGGCTTCCGCCCGGCGCACCGAGAGCACGCACCAGACGCCGCGGGGCCGCCCTCCGGGCGACGACGGGAGTGTGACGACAGGCCCTGGGATTCACGCCGGCTGCTGTTCGCCCACCGAGGGGGCGGGCAGTTCGCGCAGCAGCCAGGTGAGGACGTCGGGGAGCGCGCGCAGGGCCGCGAAGTGCGCGGCGTCCGGGTCGATGGTGGTCGTGGCGCCGGGGATGCGCCGGCCCAGCCAGCGCGCGTGGCCCACGGGGGAGAAGACGTCGAGCTCCCCGTGCCAGATCAGCACGGGGCAGCGGATGTCCGCGGGTTCGAAGCCCCAGGGGCTGCTGGCGGCGAGCATGTCGTCGATCCACCCGTACGCCGAAGTCCGCACCGCCTCGCGGTAGTTGCGCAGCAGCATCGACCGCAGGCCGGCGTCCGCGACGATCATCCGGTCGCTGGCGGTCAGCTCCCGGCGCAGCTCGTCCAGCAGCCGCCCGGGGTCGCGGGCGATCCCACTGGCGCGCGGGATCAGCCGGGCCGTGAGCTCCTCGGGGTCGGCGGCGGCGGTGGTGTACTCCCGCACGTTCGAGGCGGCCATCCCCGCGAACCAGTCCAGGTCCTCCGCGTCCCGGGGCGCGAGGGGGACCATGGCCGCCGTCCGCGTCACCCGCTCCGGCAGCAGCGCGGCGCAGGCCAGGGCCCCCGGGGCGCCGCCGGAGCGGCCGGCCACGGCGAAGGTGGCGATGCCGAGGGAGTCGGCGATGGCGGCCACGTCCTGGGCCACGTCGCCCACGGTGCGCCCGGGGTGGCGGTCGGAGCCGCCGTAGCCGGGCCGGTCGTAGGTGATGAGCCGGACCCGCCGCTGGTAGAGGACCATGCCCCGGGGGGCCGGCCCGAGCCTGCTGCCGGGCATGCCGTGGAGCAGGAAGACGGGCTTGCCGTCCGGGTCGCCCCAGTGTTCCGCCGTCAGGACGCGTCCGTCAGCGGTGCGCACCTCTTCGCGCACGCGCTCCCTCCCTCACGTCCGGCGCGAGCAGTCAGGGTGATTGTGCTCCCGGCGAGGGCGATGCGATAGGGCGCGACGGCCGGTCCTCACGGTCCGGGCGGGGCGGCCGGGCGGGCCGCGTCGTCGGGCAGGCCGCTGCCCACCGCGGCCCCGGGCCTGCCGCGGCGGGCGATCGCGCAGGCCAGCGTGACGGCGGACCCGGCCACCGCCCAGGCGGACAGGACCAGCATCGGGCCGGCCGCGCCGTTGCCCCGGAAGTAGGCGATGGAGCGGGCGGCGTAGGTACCGGCGCCCGGCGGCATGGCCGGGCCGATCGCCCGCCAGAACGGCGGCAGCAGCGGGTACGGGTAGGCGCCGCCCGCGCTGGGGTTGCCGAGCACCACGACCAGCAGGATGGCCAGGCCGATGCCGACCACGCCCGCCAGCCCCTGGAGGGCCAGGGTGAGCGCGCCGACCGCGAAGACCACCAGGGTGCCCAGCCCCCACAGGGCCGGGATCGAGCCGGGCAGGGCGCCCAGGACCGGGCCCGCGATGACCGCGCCGAGCAGCCCGGCGGCGACGGCGTACAGGAGCAGCGCGCCGAGCCGGATGACGGCGCGGGCGGAGTTCGCCGGGCGGGCGCCGGCGCTGATGGCGAGGATCGCGGCGCAGAGGTAGCCGCCCACGCACCAGCCGACGACCAGGTAGAAGGAGCTCAGGCCGCGGCTGTCGCCCCGGTCGGCGGGGGCCACGTCGACGACGGTCAGGCCCCGGCCCTGGGACTTCTCGGCCAGGCCGACGACCTGCTCCAGGGCCTGGGAGAGGGAGGCCCCGGAGCCGCTCGCGACCAGCAGCCGGTCGTTCGGGCGGGCCGGATCGACGATCAGCGCGCCCTCCACCTCCCGGTTCCCGATCTGCGCGAGCGCGGCCGCCTCGTCGGCGACGGCCCGCGGGTCGAGGGGCTTGCCGGGCAGGGCGCCGAGCCGCTCCGCGGTCCGTACGGCGAGCGGCTGCGCGGGGGCGGCCACCGCGAGCGGGATCTCGCTGGGTTTCGGGTGGTGGAAGGCGCCGATGTAGGAGGTGACGAAGGCCAGCTGGAGGGCCAGCACCCCCAGGACCAGCACGGCGGCCCGGGTGGTCACGGCGTCCTTGATCTCGGCGAGGAATCCGCCGGCCGGGCCCGCGTGGTCGGTCCGCCCGGTGGGCGGCGGGGTGGGCTGGGTCATGTCCCCACGCTCGGCGGGCCGGGGGACGGGCGCAGCAGGGACGGGCCGAATGGATGATCGAACAAGTGTTTCGCACGGATATTCGAATTGCTCTATGGTGGAGAAGGGGGAGGCAAGAAGGTCGAGGGAAGCAGGAGGGCCGCGGGTGCCCGGGTTCACGCATCTGCACACCGTTTCGGGGTTCTCCGTGCGCTACGGCGCCTCGCACCCGCAGCGGCTGGCGGAACGCGCCGCCGAGCGGGGCATGGACGCCCTCGCCCTGACCGACCGCGACACCCTCGCGGGCGCGGTCCGCTTCGCGAAGGCGGCCGCGGCGGCCGGGATCCGGCCGCTGTTCGGAGTGGACCTGGCCGTCGCCCCCGCGGGGCCGCCCGACGGGTCGGGTCCGCCCGGCGGTGCCGGTACGGGCGAGGCCTCGTACCGGCGGCGGGTGCCCGTGAGGGGCGGTGCCTTCGTGGACGAGTCCGCCCCGCGCGCCCTCTTCCTGGCCCGCGACGGCGCCGCCGGCTGGGCGGAGCTCTGCCGTCTGGTCACCGCCGCCCACGCCCCCGCCGGGCCGGACGGCCCGTGGCCGGGCTCCGGCTCCGTGCCGGGCGGGGACGGCTCCGGCCGGCCCGGGGGCCTCTCCGGCGCGCCCGGCTCCGGCGGGTTCGCCGGGGCGCGGGCGGGGAGCTCCGCCTCCGGCGGGGCTGCCGGGCCGGGGGCCGGCGCGGCCGGGTTCCCGTACCCCGCCGGAGGCCAGGGGCGGCCCCTGGTGCCCTTCGGGACGCTCGGCGGCGGTGGGGTGTTCGTGCTGCTCGGGCCCGGGTCCGAGGTGGGCCGGGCGCTGGCCGCCGGGCGCCCCGACCGGGCCGCGCGGCTGCTCGCGCCCTGGCGGGAGCGCTACGGCGACGCCCTGCGCCTGGAGGCCGTCCACCACGGCCGCCCCGGCACCGGCCCCGGCTCGCTGCGCCTGGCCGCCCGTACCGTCGGCTTCGCCGCCGAGCAGGGCGTCCCGGCCGTGCTGACCAACGCCGTCCGCTACGCCGACCCCGGCCAGGGACCCGTCGCCGACGTCCTCGACGCCGCCCGCCGCCTCGTCCCCGTCGACCCCCGCGGCCCCCTCGACAGCGGCGAGCGGTGGCTCAAGGACCCCGCCGCCATGGCCGACACCGCCGACCGGATCGCGCGGGCGGCCGGGCTGCGGCCCGCCGACGCCCGCCGGCTCCTCGCCCGCACCCGCGAGACCGCCGAGGCCTGCGCCGTGGACCCCGAGGACGACCTCGGCCTCGGCTCCGTGCACTTCCCCGAGCCCCGCCTCGTCGGCGCCGCCCACCGCACCGCCCAGCGGGTGCTCGCCTCCCGGGCCGGCGCCGGCATGGTGCTGCGCGGCTACGCCGGCGAGCGCGCGTACTGGGACCGGATGCACGAGGAACTCGACGTCATCGCCTTCCACGGCTACGCCTCGTACTTCCTGACGGTCGCCCAGGTCGTGGACGACGTCCGGGAGATGGGCATCCGCGTGGCCGCCCGAGGCTCCGGCGCCGGCTCCCTCGTCAACCACCTCCTCGGCATCGCGCACGCCGACCCCGTCGCCAACGGCCTGCTCATGGAGCGCTTCCTGTCCCGGCGCCGGCGCGTCCTGCCCGACATCGACATCGACGTGGAATCCGCCCGCCGCCTGGAGGTCTACCGCCGGATCATCGGCCGCTTCGGCACCGAACGCGTCGCCACCGTCGCCATGCCCGAGACCTACCGGGTCCGTCACGCCATCCGCGACGTCGGCGCCGCCCTGTCCATGGACCCGGCCGCCGTCGACCGGCTCGCCAAGGCCTTCCCGCACATCCGTGCCCGCGACGCCCGCGCCGCCCTGGACGAACTGCCCGAGCTGCGCGGCCTGCGCGACGAGGCGCGGGGGGAGGAGCACGCCCGGATGTGGGACCTCGTCGAGGCCCTGGACGCCCTGCCGCGCGGCACCGCCATGCACCCGTGCGGGGTCCTGCTCTCCGACGCCACCCTCCTGGAACGCACCCCCGTGGTCCCCACCAGCGGCGAGGGCTTCCCCATGTCCCAGTTCGACAAGGAGGACGTGGAGGACCTCGGCCTGCTCAAACTCGACGTGCTGGGCGTACGGATGCAGTCCGCGATGGCGCACGCCGTCGCGGAACTGCGCCGCGCCACCGGGGAGGAGCTCGACCTCGACGACCCCGCGCAGGTGCCGCCGGGCGACCCGGCGACGTACGGGCTGATCCGCTCGGCCGAGACGCTGGGCTGCTTCCAGATCGAGTCCCCCGGCCAGCGCGACCTGGTCGGACGGCTCCAGCCGGACTCCTTCCACGACCTGGTCGTCGACATCTCCCTCTTCCGGCCCGGTCCGGTCGCCGCCGACATGGTCCGGCCCTTCATCGAGGCCCGGCACGGACGCGCCCCCGTCCGCTTCCCGCACCCGGACCTCGCCGACGCGCTGCGCGAGACCTACGGGGTGGTGGTCTTCCACGAGCAGATCATCGAGATCGTGCACGTCATGACCGGCTGCGGCCGCGACGAGGCCGACCGGGTGCGGCGCGGTCTCTCCGACCCGCAGTCGCAGGGCCGGATCAAGGCCTGGTTCGCGGCGGCGGCGGCCGGGCGCGGCTACTCGGCGGAGGTGGTCGCGCGGACCTGGGAGATCGTCGAGGCCTTCGGCAGCTACGGGTTCTGCAAGGCGCACGCGGTGGCGTTCGCCGTGCCCACGTACCAGTCGGCCTGGCTCAAGGCCCACCACCCGGCCGCCTTCTACGCCGGGCTGCTCACCCACGACCCCGGCATGTACCCCAAGCGGCTGCTGCTGGCGGACGCCCGGCGGCGGGGCGTGCCGGTGCTGCCGCTGGACGTGAACCGCTCGGCGGCCGCCCACCGCATCGAACTGGTGTCCGACAGCCCGGAGCGGTGGGGGCTGCGGCTCGCCCTCTCCGACGTCCACGGCATCAGCGGGGCCGAGGTCCTGCGCATCGAGGCCGGACAGCCGTACGCCTCCCTGCGCGACTTCTGGGACCGCGCCCACCCCGGCCGCCCGGTGGCCGAACGCCTCGCACAGGTCGGCGCGTTGGACTCCTTCGCCGCCAACCGCCGCGACCTGCTGCTGCACTTGACGGAACTCCATGGCGCCCAGCGCGCCGCCGGAGTCCGGGGCGCCGCCCAACTCCCGCTGGGCGGCGGCCGTTCCACCGCCCCCGTCGGACTGCCCGACCTGACCGACGCCGAACGGCTCAGCGCCGAACTCGGCGTCCTCGGCATGGACGCCTCCCGCCACCTGATGGACGACCACCACGCCTTCCTCGCCGAGCTGGGCGTGGTCCCGGCCCGCCGGCTGCGCGAGACCGCGCACGGGCGGACCGTGCTCGTCGCCGGCGCCAAGGCGGCCACCCAGACCCCGCCGATCCGCTCCGGCAGGCGGGTCGTCTTCACCACCCTGGACGACGGCACCGGCCTGGTCGACCTGGCCTTCTTCGACGACAGCCAGGAGGCCTGCGCGCACACCGTCTTCCACTCCTTCCTGCTGCTGGTACGGGGAGTCGTGCAGCGGCGCGGCCCGCAGAGCCTGAGCGTGGTCGGGGCGGCCGCCTGGGACCTCGCCGAACTGGTGCGGCTGCGCGAGGACGAGGGCCTGGAGGCGGTCACGGCCCGGCTGGCCCGGCCCCTGCCCGAGGGTCCCGGCGACAGCGGCAGGCGCATCCACCTGCCGACCGGCTACGAGCTGAACCCGTGGGCCGACCTCCAGCCGCCGGGCGACCGCGCGGCGACGGGCCGCAAGCTGTGGCACTCCAGCCCGGGGAGCGCGGGATGACGACGGCACCGTCCCTCCAGCACCCGACCGCGCCGAAAGCGGACCCCTGGCCGGGTGCCGATTCCTGGCCGGGTACCGGCCCTCGGCCTGGCTCGGACCCGGGAACCGGCGCCGCTTTCGGGGGTGCCGCCGACCCCGCCGGGGCCGGGGTGCTGCACGTCCGCTGCGGTCCCGCCGTGGCCGGGGAGGGGTACCGGGAGGTGCTGGAGCTGCTGCGGGAGTTCTCCCCTCTGGTCCAGGCCCTGCCGCCGCGGGCCGCGCTGGTCCAGGTGCGCGGCGCCCGGCGGTACTTCGGGGCCGACGCCGCCCGGATCGCCGAGGTGGTCCGGCTGCGCGCGGTGGCCCGGCTGGGTACGGACGTACGGATCGGGGTCGCGGGCACCTGGGCCGTGGCGGCCATGGCCTCCGCCCGGATCCCGGGACCCGGCGGGGTGCTGGCCGTGCCCCGGGAGCGGGTGGCCGACTTCCTCGCCCCCCTGCCCGTGGAGGCCCTGCACGGGCTCGGCCCCCGCCAGGCCGACGCGCTGCGCGGGTACGGGCTGCACACCGTCGGGGCGCTCACACAGGTCCCGCCCGGCGTCCTGGAACGGATCCTCGGCAAGCGGGCCGGCCGGCTCGTCGCGGAGCGCGCCCGCGGGATCGACCCGCGCCCGGTCACCCCGCGCGACCTGCCCGGCTCCGCCGCCGTCCGGACCGGCTTCGACCGCCAGGAACTGGACGGCCCGCACGCCCGGGCCGCCCTGCTCGGCCTGGTGGTCCGGCTCGGCGCGCAGCTGCGCGGCCGCCGCCAGGCCGCCCGGTCCCTGTGCCTGACCCTGCAGTTCGCCGGCGGCACCCGCTGGGAGCGCTCCCGACGGCTGGTGGAACCCTCCGCCCACGACGAGGACCTCCGCACCCTCGCGTACCGCCTGATGGACGCGGCGGGCCTGCAACGGGCCCGGCTCACCGGCATGGTGCTGCGCGCCGAGGACCTCGCGGCCGCGCAGGCCGTGACCCGTCAGCTCTCCCTGGACCCCGTCCGCGAGGCCCGCCTCACGGTGGAGGCCGCCATCGACCGCGCCAACGCCCGCTTCGGCCCGGGCACGGTCCGCCCGGCCGCGCTCTTCTAGGCCGTCCCTTCCGGATCCCGCCGGTCAAGCCCGCGGCGTTCCCCGGCCACCGCTGGGAGGCGCCCCGGGTGCCGTGCAGGGGTGCGGCGAGGTGCGGTGGTACCCGGCCCGGGGTCAGAGGTCGCCCAGGATCAGCCGGGCCGTCTCCGTGCGCAGGGGGGTGGTCTGGGCCTGGATCAGGTGGAACTGGGCCTCCCGGGAGAGCCGCCCGGCGGTGTGCCCGTACTGGATCGCCCGGCCCCCGGCCACCGCCACGCAGGCCGCCGCCGACCGTACGGCCAGGTCCAGGGCCGCGGCCCGCAGGCCCAGCCGGGCCCCGACGCCCTCGCCGGCCGGCAGTCCGTCGCGCAGGGCGTAGGCCTCGGCGCGCAGCCGGGCGGCCTTCTCGGCCAGCCGCAGGCCGAGTTCCCCGTACGGCTCCGAGCGGAGGAGGAAGTCGGCGGTCGCGCGCAGCTGCCCGAAGACGGCCGGCTGGGCGTCGGCGTTCTCCAGGTCGTAGGCCCGGATCCACTCCGCCCGGGGCACCACCCCGAGCACCCGGGCGTCGGGCACGAGCACCCCGCGCAGCTCGACGGAGGCCGTGTGCGTCCCGCCCATCGCCCACAGCGGGGCCTCCTCGACGGCGCTCAGCCCCTCCGCCCCGGCCCCGGCCCCGGAGCCGCAGTCGATCAGGGCGAGGACCGCCTCGTCGGAGCCGGTGACGGCACCCGCGTACAGGGAGTCGGCCACCCCCCAGCCCGTCACCCACGGCATCCGCCCGGTCAGCCGCCATCCGCCCGGCACCCGCTCCGCCGTGACGGGCGGGCTCGGACGCCGCAGGAAGGCGTAACCCGCCGTCGGCCGCCGCTCCCCGCGCAGCAGGGCCGGCAGCCGGCTCTCGCGCAGGGCGGTGCCCGCCGGGCCGGTGGCCTGGGCGAGGGCCCGGGCGAGCGGGACGTGCTGGGTCCACACGAACCACGTCGACGGGTCCACCGCCGCCAGGACCTCGTGGACCTCCCGGACCACCTGACGGGCCGTGAGGCCGGAATCAGGCCCCGGTTCGTATCCGATCACCCCGTACGCGCCGCAGGCGGCGAGCGCGTCCAGGTGGGTACGCGGCACCCCCTCGGCCGCCGTCCGCTCCGCCCCGGGCCGCAGGACCCGTACGGCGGCGTCGGTGACGGCGGCGACCAGCGGGTCGGCCGCCAGCGCGGGCGGGGTGGCCAGGGCGGTGCCGGCTCCAGGGGCCTCGTGCATGGCGGCGCTCACCTCGGGTTGCGGGGGGTCCAGGGGCGTCCATCCTTCCCGAGCGGTACTGGAGGCGCGCTGGACACGCGAGTTTTTACCGCCGCGTAACTTCCAAGTCTTGCTACTCGCCCGTAATTTGGCGGCAGCAGCTCCCCTTGTGATCCGGATCACGGGACGGAACCCCCACACCATTCCCCTTGAACCGCGAGGAGATCACACGATGCTGCCCTGGAGACGCCTGCTCCGCCCGCTGGCCGTCCTCACCCTGGCCGCCGCCGCGCTCGTCGCCCCCACCGGCGCAGCGCAGGCGGCGTCCGCTCCCAGCAGCGGCTGGAACAACTGGTCCTGCAAGCCCTCGGCCGAACATCCCCGCCCGGTCGTCCTCGTCCACGGAACCTTCGGCAACTCCGTCGACAACTGGCTCGGGTTCGCCCCCTACCTGGTCCACCGCGGCTACTGCGTCTACTCCCTCGACTACGGCCAGCTGCCCGGCGTGCCCCTCTTCAACGGGCTCGGCCCCATCGACAGGTCGGCCGGCCAGCTCGACGCCTTCGTCGACAAGGTGCTGGCCTCCACCGGCGCCGCCAAGGCCGACCTCGTCGGCCACTCCCAGGGCGGCATGATGCCCCGCTACTACCTGAAGTTCCTCGGCGGCGCCGCCAAGGTCAACGCCCTCGTGGGCCTCGCCCCCGACAACCACGGCACCACCCTGTCCGGACTCGCCCAGCTGCTCCCGTACTTCCCCGGCGCCGCGGACCTGATCAGCACGGCGACCCCGGGGCTGGCCGACCAGATCGCCGGATCCGCCTTCCAGCAGAAGCTGAACGCCGGCGGCGACACCGTCCCCGGCGTCTCCTACACCGTCATCGCGACCAAGTACGACGAGGTGGTCACCCCCTACCGGAGCGCCTTCCTCGACGGACCGGCCGTCCGCAACGTCGTCCTCCAGGACCTGTGCGCCCTGGACCTCTCGGAGCACGTGGCCATCGGCCTGACCGACCGGATCGCCTGGCACGAGGCGGTCAACGCCCTCGACCCGGCGCACGCGGAACGGACCACGTGCGCCTCGGTCTTCGACTGACCCGCCCCGCCCGGCCCCGCCGCGGCTAGCGGACGCTCCGGCGCACCCCGGTGGCCCGGCGGCGGGCCACGGCGAACAGCACGGCCGCACCCACGGCCACCACCCCGGCGCCCGCGATCGCGAGCGCCGGGGTGGCGCCGTTCCCGCCGGTCTCCGCGAGGTCGCCGCCCTCCCTGCCGCCGGCGGGGGAGGGGGAGGCGGCGGGGGCCGGCGCGGCGGCGACCGGGGAGGCCGCGGCCCGGCCGTTCGTCCTCGGGTCGTTGTCGCCGTGGCCGCCGTGCTCCACGGTGGACCGGCCGGCGCCGTCGGAGATCTGCCGCTCCGTCGGCGCCGCGGGCGTCTGGACCGGCGCGGGCTCGCCCGGCTGCGCGGAGGCGCCCGTCCCCGGGGCCCCCGCTCCCGGGGCGGCCCCCGTACCGCCGCCCCCGGCGCCGGTGCTCCCGCCGTCCTTGCCGAAGACCACGTCCGAGCAGGTGTAGAAGGCCTCGGGGCTGTCCGAGCGCTGCCAGACGCTGTAGACGAGGTGCCGCCCGCTCTTCTTCGGCACCACTCCGTCGAAGACGTAGTCCCCGTTCCGCATCCCCGGGTCGGTGACCTTCACGAACGGCGCCGGCTCCAGGTCGGACCACTTCAGCGGCTTCGACGGGTCGTAGCCGTCCTTCGTCACGTACAGCTCGAAGGAGCCCTTGTGCGGGGCGGTGCCCTTGTAGCGGAAGGTGTGCGCCCCCGCCGTCATCGGGGTCGCCGGCCAGTCGGTGCGGGGCAGGTCCAGCCCCTTGTACGTGGCGTTGCCCGCCGAGCACAGCTGCCCGTCGGGGATCAGGGACCGGCTCCTGCCGGCCGCGTTCGCGATGTTCACCGCGTTCCAGTCGTAGAAGGCCTGCGGGCCGCTCGCGGCGACGGCCGCCTTGCACGCCGCCGACTTCGGCGCCTCCGGCCCCTCCGCGTAGCACGCCGCGACCCGGCTGACCGGGTCCGTCATCGACCCGTGGGCCGCCGCCGGGACGGCCGTGTACGCGGCCACCGCGAGCGGGGCGAGGCCGACGGCGGCGATACGGGCGGCGGCGGCGGTGCGGCGGCGTGCGGGCATGGGCGGATCTCCTTCGAGCGCGGGGCAGGGTGCACCAGCGGAACCGGCCGCCGCGGCGCCGCCCCGCAAGGGCCCCGACACCGCACCACGACCTCCCTGGCCCGGCCAAGCTAGCCCGCCCAAAAGCCCGTTCGGCGGCCTTCGCGCCCGGCAAGAGGATCCTTAGGCTCCTCTTAAGGAACCCCTAAGCACCCCTACAGGAAGCCTCCGCGGTCACCGCAGCAGTGCGGCCAGTCCCTCCTCGGACAGGGCCGCCTCCTCCAGCGCGTCGAGCGCCCGTACGGCCTGGGCCGCCGCCTCGGGGTCGCTCGCGGTCAGGCCGCTCTCCGCGAACTCGTCCTCGTCCAGCCGCAGGACGGTCTTCCCGTCCGCCGACACCCACAGGTCGAGGTCCAGGTCCTCCACGAGGATCCCGCCCTCGCGGACCACGGCCGGGCGCGTGACGTCGCAGTACCAGCCCTTCAGGACCCCGTCGCCGGTCCGGACCTCCTTGACCGCGTACCAGCGGGTCCTCCAGAAGTGCTCGACGAACACGTCCCCCGGCTCGAACCGGACGAACCCGAAGTCCCGTACGCCCTCGGCCGCCCAGGGGGCCCGCACCGAGATCCGGTCACCGTCGTCGGCCAGCTGCGCCGCCGGATAGCCGATCTTGGTCCGGCCGCCCTTGGTGAGGGTGATGGTCCAGGTGGTGGTCACTGTGATGCTCCTCCAAGCCTCTTCGTGAAGCGCGTCTCGCTCGCGCAGATCTCGTATCCGAACCACGCGTTGATCGCGAGCATCGGTCCGTTCCCGGCGTCGTTGCCGGTGAAGGCGTCGGTGTACCCGGCCGCGCGGGCCCGGTGCAGCGAGTCGGTCTTGGCCAGCTTGGCCAGGCCGCGGCCGCGGAAGGCGCGCCGGGTGCCGGTCATCGCCGAGGAATAGCGGGTGCGGCCGTCGGTCCGGGCGGCCGAGAACGCGGCCACGGCCCCGTCGACGAGGACGACCGAGGTCAGCTCGCGGTCGAGGGTCGGGTCGTGCCAGACACCGTCCAGCCAGGCCTCGTAGTCGTCGAGCGCCAACGGGACGTCGCCCGGTTCGTCGGCCGAGGCCTCGGCGTCGGCCTCGTAGAGCGGACGGGGGTCCCCGGCGAAGGCCGAGGCCGGGCGCAGCTCCACCCCGGCGGGCAGGGCGCGGGGGAGCGGCGGGAGGGTGCCCGCCGCCAGGTCCAGGTGCAGGAAGTGCGCCGACCGGCTGGCCCGGTAGCCGCGCCGCTCGGCGAAGCCGCGGTGCGCGGGCTCGTCGAGCACCCAGGCGTACGCGTCCACGGCCCCGGACGCGGCGAGGTGCTCCTCCGCGGTGCGCAGCAGGGCGGTTCCGACGCCGAGGGCGCGGTGGGCGGGGTCGACGTAGGCGTTGACGTACGACTGGCCGGGCTCCGGGCTGTCGTGGGCGAGGCCGACCTGGGCGGTGCCGACGGCCCCGCCGCCGGCGGTCTCGGCGATCAGGAGGCGGAAGCGGGCACGGGGGTGCGCGGAGCCGAGCTCGAACGCCACACCGGCGGGGGTGGTCACCAGGAAGGGCAGGGCCGCGCGGCGCACCCGGACCACGGCCTCGGCGTCGGCGGGGTCGTCGGGGCGCAGGTCGCGCACGCGAACGGCGGGGAGGGTCATGCGGGGGACGTTACGGGCGGATCCGCCTACCGCGCATGCGAATTACAATCGGCGCGTGACCTCGACCAACCCCCTCAGGATCAGGATCGACGGCGCGGCCGGATCGGCGGCCCCGTACGAACAGCTGCGCGCGCAGATCGCGGACCAGGCCCGTTCGGGCCGGCTTCCGGCGGGCTTCAAACTGCCGACCGTGCGGGGGCTGGCGGAGGAGCTGGGGCTCGCGGCGAACACCGTGGCGAAGGCGTACCGGGCGCTGGAGGCCGACGGGGTGATCGAGACGCGGGGGCGGAACGGGACGTTCGTCGCGGCGGGGGAGGGTTCGTCGCGGGAGGCGGCGGTGGCCGCGCAGGCGTATGCGGAACGTGTCCGTCGGCTGGGTCTCACGGAGTCGGAGGCCCTGGCCGCGGCCACCGCGGCCCTCCGGGCCCAGTACGCGGCCCAGTAGCCCCGCCGGCTCAGAGGTACAGGCCCGCCTCCGACTGCGGCTGCGCCGGGACGACCGCCGCCGGTCCCGTGCCCCGCCGGAGGGCGAAGAGTTCCGCCAGGGTCGCGCCCTCCCGGGAGACCCCCTCGTCGGTGCCGAGCCAGTCCACCGCCTCGCCGTGCGTCAGCCGGCCGACCTCGATGCGGGCCAGGCACCGCCCGGGGCGGACCACCGCCGGGTGCAGCCGCTCCAGGTCCTCGTTGGTCGTGACCCCGACCAGGACGTTGCGGCCCTGCCCCAGCAGACCGTCCGTCAGGTTGAGCAGCCGTGACAGCGCCTGCCCCGCCGTGTGCCGCGCCTCGCCGCGGATCAGCTCGTCGCAGTCCTCCAGCAGCAGCAGCCGCCAGCGTCCCTTCGCGGTGCCCTCGTCCTCGCCGATCGCGATGTCCATCAGGTAGCCGACGTCGTTGAACAGCCGTTCCGGGTCCAGGACGCAGTCCACCTGGCACCAGTCCCGCCACGACCGCGCCAGCGTCCGCAGGGCCGACGTCTTCCCCGTCCCGGGCGGCCCGTGCAACAGCAGCAGCCGCCCCGCGATGTCGTCCGGGGTGACCTTCATCAGCCGGTCCATCGCCGCCGCCACCGGCGCCGTGTAGTTCGGCCGGACCTCCGCCCACGTACCGGCCGAGATCTGCCGCGTCGTGCGGTACGGGCCGCGGCGCGGGGAGACGTACCAGAAGCCCATCGTCACGTTCTCCGGCTGGGGTTCGGGCTCGTCCTGGGCGCCGTCCGTGGCCTCGCCGAGCACCCGCTGCGCGAGCTCGTCGCTGACCGCCGTGACCGTGACGTCCGCGCCCCGGCTCCAGCGGGAGACCAGGACCGTCCAGCCCTCGCCCTCGGCGAGAGTGGCGCTGCGGTCGGTGTCGCGCGCCGCGCGGAGCACGGTGGCCCGCGGGGGCAGCAGCGTCGCCTCCGCCTTCACCCGCTCGATGGTGACGCTCTGCGCGTACGGCTGCTCGCCGGTCGCGAACCGGCCGAGGAAGAGCGCGTCGACGACGTCCGACGGTGAGTCACTGTCGTCCACGTGGAGCCGGATCGGCAGCGCGTCATGCGGGTCTGCTGGCATGGCGCCCATGATCCGGCACGAACTGCCCTGCCGCACCCGTGTTTCGCCGGATCGGGTGGACGCGTTCCCCCTTCAAACGCGCCGGGCGTGAAGATTCCGACGCCAACCCCGCCCCGAAAATTCTTGGCATGAACACTTCCGGCCATCCCCGGCTGCTTGTACCACGGACTGAGGAGTAACCCCCACAAGGAGCCGCCCACATGAGCATGAGACTGTCGCGCTTCGCCGCCCTCACCTCCTCCCTGCTGCTCGCCGCCGGAGCAGCCCTCTTCGGCGCCGGCCAGGCCTCCGCCCAGGCCGACTTCGGCTACGTCGCACTCGGCGACTCGTACTCGTCCGGCGTCGGCGCCGGCAACTACGACTCCGCCAGCGGCAACTGCAAGCGCACCACCCGTGCCTACCCGGCCCTGTGGGCCGCCGCCCACGCCCCGCAGACCTTCTCCTTCACCGCCTGCTCGGGCGCCCGTACGGGTGACGTCCTCTCCGGGCAGCTCGGCCCGCTCAACTCCGGTACCGACCTGGTCAGCATCACCATCGGCGGCAACGACGCCGGGTTCTCCGACGTGATGACGACCTGTGTCCTGCAGTCCGAGTCCACCTGTGTGAGCCGCGTCAACCAGGCCAAGGCGTACGTCGACACCACCCTCCCCGGCCAGCTCGACCAGGTCTACGACGCCATCCGCGGCCGCGCCCCCTCCGCCAAGGTGGTCGTGCTCGGCTATCCCCGCTTCTACCAGCTCAACGGCAGCTGCATCGCCGGGCTCACCGAGGGCGAGCGCACCGCCATCAACG
Organism: Streptomyces sp. NPDC032091; assembly: GCF_055580265.1. Classification (NCBI taxonomy): domain Bacteria; kingdom Bacillati; phylum Actinomycetota; class Actinomycetes; order Kitasatosporales; family Streptomycetaceae; genus Streptomyces; species Streptomyces sp. NPDC032091. The sequence goes on from NZ_JBVILR010000001.1 coordinate 90,250, forward strand.
GCGCCGCCGACTACCTCAACGCCGCCATCGCCAAGCGCGCCGCCGACCACGGGTTCACCTTCGCCTCGGTCGCCGGGGCCTTCACCGGCCACGAGATCTGCTCCGGGGACGCGTGGCTGCACAGCGTCAACTGGACCAACATCGGCGAGTCGTACCACCCCACCGCCACCGGACAGTCCTCCGGCTACCTGCCGGTGTTCAGCGGCAAGGCCTGAGGGCCGGCCGCCGGGCTCCCCGTCGGAGCCGGTCCCGTGGCCGGCGCCGACGTCCCGGCGGGCGGGCCCGAGGGGCTCGCCGGAGCAGGGGAGGAGGCCCCGCCCGTCGGGGTCTCCTCCGCGCACGCCACCGAGAACTCCAGCCAGGGCGAGGTCTTCAGCTGCGGCGCGCGCACCTCCAGCCGTACCGCGTCCTGGACGTTCCCGCCCGTCTTCCCCTCCGGCTCGTCGTGGTTCAGCTGACGGGTCCGCGCCCCGCCCGCCTCGTACGTGATGCTCTGCCACGGCTCCGCGGACGTCGAGCCGTCGAGCCTGGCCCAGCGGTACTCCACCACGGCCGGGGTCACGGCCACCTCGATGGTGCCGGTGAACGAGGGCGTACCCGTCGCCGGCGGCGGGCAGCTCCCGGCGTAGGCGGCGCGCAGGGTGTGCACGTACAGGGTGACGTTCTGCGCGGGCCCGCTGGTCGCGGCCTGCGACGGGGAAGCCGAAGCCGGCGCGGACGGCGAGGGCCGCTCCGTCACGCCCGGGCTCCCGGACGGCCCGGCCGCCCCGGCCCCGCCCCCGGTGTCGCGCAGCAGCAGCCACACCAGCAGGGCCAGCACCGCCAGCAGCACCACGACGCCCACGGTCAGCACCACGCCCGCCCCGCTCCCGCCCCGCTCCGGCGGCCGCGCGGGCGGGGGCGCCGACGGGAGGGGCGCCGTCCCGCGGTCCCCCTCGTACGGCCCCGCCAGCACCGCCGTCGGCGCCGCGGGGTCCCACACCGGCCCGCCCGGATCCCGTACGGCGCCACCCGCGCCGATGATCCGCAGCATCCGGGCGGCCTCCGCCGCGGGCAGCCGCGCGGCCGGGTCCTTGCGCAGCAGCCCCTCCAGCACGGGTTCCAGCGGGCCGGCCCGGCGCGGCGGGGGCAACTCCCCCTCCACCACGGCCTCCAGGGTCGCCACCGGACTGTCCCGCCGGAAGGGCGAGACCCCCTCCACGGCCGTGTAGAGCATCACCCCGAGCGACCACAGGTCCGACTCGGGGCCGGGGTCGCGCCCCACCGCCCGTTCGGGGGCGAGGTATTCGGGGGAGCCCATCACCTCGCCCGTCATCGTCAGCGGGGAGGAGCCCGCCAGGCTCGCGATCCCGAAGTCGCCCAGCACCACCCGCCCGTCGTTGGCGACCAGCACGTTGGCGGGCTTCACGTCCCGGTGCAGCACCCCGGCCCCGTGCGCCGAGCGCAGTGCCGCCAGCACCTGCTCGCCCAGGTGCGCGGTCCGCTGCGGGGTCATCGGGCCCTCGCCCTCCAGCACCTCCGCCAGGGAGAGCCCGCGCACCAGCTCCATCACGATCCAGGGCCGGCCCTCCTCGGTGGCCACGTCGTAGACCGTGACCACCCCCCGGTGCGTGACCCGCGCCGCGGCCCACGCCTCGCGCTCCAGCCGCCGGTACAGCCGCGCGACCTCGGCGGCGTCCAGCCCCTCGGGCGCCCGGACCTCCTTGACCGCGACCTCCCGGGCCAGGACCTCGTCCCGCGCCCGCCACACCACGCCCATGCCGCCGCGGCCCAGCGGGCCGAGCAGCCGGTAGCGCCCGGCGATGACACGCCCGGACTCCCCGCTTTCGTCGGCACTCACGCGATTCCCCCCTGTGTCACCGGGTGATCACTCCAAGTTAGCGCAGCGGAGCTCTGGCGGCCCCCGTCGTGACGACACCTCTCCGCGGCCCTCACGGAGCGTGTTCTCAAGTGCCGCCTCTCGCACGGAGAGTGACGGTCGACTCCGCTGAGTAATCGTCAACTACCCGTACTCACAGGGGTAATTCACACCACCGGGATACCCGAGGACATTGTGCAGGCGATAGGGTTACCCTGCCCGGGCCGGGTGCCCTCGTACGGGTGGGGAGAGACATGGAACAGATAGCAATGCGCAGCAGGCCGCCCCGCGTGCCTGCCATCACCTGCGGGAGCAGCGCGGTCAGCTCGCGCCTCGACCGCCACCTCGCCGTGCTGGGCGGACCCGCCGCCCCGCGCCACGAAGTGGCCGAGGCGACCCTGCTGATGCGCGAACTCACCGCGCGGGACCACACCCACGTCCAGCGGAGCCGCAGCGCGCGCGTCGCGCTGTTCGCACCGCTGCGCAGGCTGCGGCGCACCCTCTTCGGCAGCCGTCGCTCGTAACCGTCCCCCGACGACCGTCCCCGTAGCGCAGCCGGCCCCGTCCGGCTGCACCCGGCCCCGCCCCTTCCCCGGCGTTCTCCGGCGTACGCCGCGCCGGTTCCCCCGGCGCCCCGGCCTCAGGCGATCACACCGTCCCCGCGCAGTTCCGCGATCCGCGCGTCCGGCGTCCCCAGGGCGCGCAGCAGGGCGTCGGTGTGCTCGCCGAGCGCGGGCACCGCTCCCATCCGCGCCTCCGCTCCGCCCGGCAGCCCGATCGGCGGCAGCAGCGCCCGCAGCGGGCCCGCCGGTGTGTCCACCTCCCGCCAGCGGTCCCGTGCCGCCAGCTGCGGGTGTCCGGCCAGCTGTGCCACCGAGTTGAGCCGCGCACAGGCGATCCCGGCCGCCTCCAGCCGCTCCACCGCCTCCTCGGCCCCGAGCTTGCCGAGCACCCCGGCCACCACCGCGTCGGTGTCCTCCCGCCCCCTCGTACGGGCGGCGTTGGTCGCGTACCTCGGGTCCTCGGCCAGCTCCGGCCGCTCCAGCACCTCACGCGCCAGCCGCCGCCACTCGCGGTCGTTCTGCACCGACAGCAGGACGCGGTCCCCGTCGGCCGTCGCGTACGCGTCGTACGGGGCGATCACCGCGTGCGCCAGGCCCGTCCGTACGGGCTGCTCCCCGCCGTGCATCGTGTGGTGCAGCGGATGCCCCATCCACTCGGCGAGCGACTCCAGCATCGAGATCTCCACCGGGCCGCCGCGCCCCGTGGTCCCGCGCCGCAGCAGCGCCGCGAGCACCCCGGAGAAGGCGTACATGGCGGCCGCGATGTCGGCCGCCGGGATCCCCGCCTTCACGGGCCGCTCCGGGGTCCCGGTCACCGACACCAGCCCCGCCTCGCACTGCACGAGCATGTCGTAGGCCCGCTTGTGGGCGTACGGGCCGCCCTCGCCGTAGCCGGAGATGTCCACGGCGACCAGTCGCGGGTAGCGGGCGCACAGCGCGGCCGCGTCGATCCCCAGCCGTGCGGCGGCCCCCTGCGCGAGGTTCTGCACGAACACGTCGGCGCCGTCGAGCAGGGCGTGCAGCACCTCCAGCCCGCGCGGGTCCTTCAGGTCCAGCGCGAGGGACTCCTTGCCCCGGTTCGCCCAGACGAAGTGCGAGGCCAGACCCCGGGCGGCGGTGTCGTAGCCGCGCGCGAAGTCACCGCCGTCGGGCCGTTCCACCTTGATCACCCTGGCTCCGAGATTGGCGAGCTGACGGGTGGCGAAGGGCGCGGAGACGGCCTGTTCGACGGCGACGACGGTGAGTCCGGCCAGGGGCAGGGGTTCGTTGCTCATGGGCCCTGCCTACCGGGTGGGGGCCGGATCTGTCACCTCCCACCGCGGCCGGCCGGCGCCGGGACGGGGGTCAGAGCAGGGCGAACTGACCACCCGGGCCCTCCTCCTGGTGGTCCAGGACCGACGCGGGGCGGCGGGACCAGCGCGGCGGCGGCAGCACTCCGGCGGCCGCCAGCTCGGCGGCCGGCAGCAGCGGGCCGGGCGTGAAATCCGCCCGCTCCGGGGCCAGATCGGCCAGCAGTGACAGGGTCGTCACCAGGGCGAGCAGTTCCGAGGTCCAGGCCTGCGGCCACTCGGCCGGCCCGAAGCCCTCCAGCCCCCGCGCCTCCGGCTCCCGGTGCGCGCTGCGGGCGGCGAACCAGGACTCCAGCACCGGCACGCCCTGCGCCTCGTACGCCCAGGCCCCCGCCGGGACGGGGGCGACGGCGCCGTCGCCGATCGTCAGCGTCTCGGTCTCCGGGTCGTAGCCGAGCTCCCGCGGCCAGGCCGTGACCGCCGACCGGACGTACGGCCGCCGCCCGCCCGGGAGCCGGGGCGGCTCACCGCCGCGCGCCCCGCGCAGCTGGACGCCGAGCAGCCGGTGGCCCAGCTCCACCCCGGCCCGCCAGCGCCCGGGGTCGGCGGCGAGCGGGACCTCGTACCCCCGCGGCCCGGGGCGGCCGGCGGCGAGGATCCAGCACAGCACGTCCTCCGGGGTGACCCAGCCGCCGTGGCGGCCGCCCAGCAGGGCGGCGAGGCCCGGCGCGAGGTTCGGTTCGGCGCCGCCAGGGCGCCGGTGCAGCGGACGGATCCGGCCCAGCCGGCCGGCCGGGAGGTGCGGGGTGACCAGCAGGCCGGGGGCCTCCAGCAGGAACAGCTGCTGCCCGTCCAGGACCCGCCACAGCTCGGGCCTGGCCGCGTCGATCAGCCGCTGGTCGGGCAGCAGCCACTGCTCGTCGAAGGGCGCGCGGAGCACCCGTACGGGATCCGGGAAGGGGCCGGGGTCGTCGGCGAAGCGGGCGGTGGCCGAACGCTGCCCCGGCAGGGCGGCCGCGCCGGCGGAGGGCGTACGCGTCCGGCTCGGCCGGAACAGCCTTTCGCGCTCCGTCCCTTCGGCCTCCGTCAGGGCCGACCAGCGGGCGCGCAGCGTGGCCGGATCGGGTGCCGCGACCCAGGCGCGGCCCAGGCGCAGGCCGCTCACGGCCCAGGGCATCAGATCGTCCAGCAGCGGTACGTCGTCGCTCACCCGGCAGATGGTAGCGACGGGCGGCCGGGGCCGGGCCGTGTCCCGGCCGAAGCGTTACGCTCCTTGTGTACGCGTCCGTCACCTCCCTGGACGTCCGCGTACGCAGTGCATCCGTACCGACCGAGGAGTCGGCCATGAGTCAGTACGACGAGTATTCGACCCCCTCGCAGGCCGAGGGCGAGCGGCTCGACGAGGACATGGACGAGCGGCAGAAGGAGCAGCGCCACCACCCCCAGACGATGCGCACCACGCCCTCGCAGGCGGAGGGCGAGCGCCTCACGGAGGAGAACGAACAGCAGAAGTAGGGCGTTCCCGTTCCCGCGGTCGCGCTCAGGGCGCGTCGACGGTGACCGTGAAGGAGAACCGGTCGCCCCGGTACCGGATGCGGGCCACGTCGACCACCCGCCCGTCCTCCCCGTACGTCACGCCCGTGTAGTGCAGGATCGGGCTCAGCAGCGGCACCCGGAGCAGCTCGGCCGTCTCCGGGTCGGCGAGGCGCGCCTCGACGGTGTCCGTGATCCGGCTGATGCGCACGCCGACCACGTCGCGCAGCACCTTGGTCATCGGCCACCGCTCCAGGTCGGCGAGGTCCACCGCGTCGGCCAGCTCGGGGCGGACCGCGTTCTCGGCCCAGTTCGTCGGCTCCCCGCTGCCGCCGTCGCACCGCAGGCGGCGGAACGTGACCACCTCCGGCAGGTCCGGGAAGTGCTCCAGCAGCTCCCCGGACACCGGCGTCCGCTCGTGGCCGAGGACCGTCGTGGCCTCGCCCGACTGCTGCGCCACGATCGCGTCGACCGAGCCGAGCAGCCGCACCGGGGCGCTGCGGCGGGCGCCCGGCTCGATGAAGGTGCCCCGCCGCCGGTGCCGGCTGATGAGGCCCTCGCCCTCCAGCTCCTTGAGCGCCTGGCGCATCGTCAGCACGCTCACGCCGTAGTGCTCGGCGAGCTGTTCCTCGGTCGGCAGGCGCAGCGAGGCGTCCGGGGTACGGCCGAGTATCGAGGCGCGCAGCGACTGTGACACCTGGTACCAGAGCGGCAGCTTCCGGTTCAGTACCAGGGAGTCGGGTGCGAAGGCGGTCACGGGTGGTTCTCCGTAGGGGGCTGGCGCCCGGGGGGCGGGGCGGCAGGCTGGGCAGTGCGGGGCAGGGGGAATACTAGGCGCGGAAGTGCCGCTCCAGGCCCTCCCAGACGTCGTCGTACCGGCGCTGGAGGTGGTCCGCGCCGGCCGCCTGGGCGGTGGCGGTGATCGGCCAGCGGGTCTCGAACATGAAGGCCAGGCCGTCGTCGATCTTCTGGGGCTTGAGCTCGGCGGCGCTGGCCCGGTCGAAGGTCTCCCGGTCCGGTCCGTGCGCGGACATCATGTTGTGCAGCGAGCCGCCGCCGGGGACGAAGCCCTCGGCCTTGGCGTCGTAGGCGCCCTCGATCAGGCCCATGTACTCGCTCATCACGTTCCGGTGGAAGTACGGCGGGCGGAAGGTGTCCTCGCCGACCAGCCAGCGCGGGGCGAAGACCACGAAGTCCACGCCCGCCAGCCCGGGGGTGTCGGAGGGCGAGGTCAGGACCGTGAAGATGGACGGGTCCGGGTGGTCGTAGCTGATGGACCCGATCACGTTGAACCTGCGCAGGTCGTAGACGTACGGGACGTGCGTGCCGTGCCAGGCGACCACGTCGAGCGGGGAGTGGTCGTAGGTCGCGGCCCAGAGGTTGCCGCAGAACTTGTTGACCACCTCGGTCGGGCGCTCGGCGTCCTCGTACGCGGCGACCGGCGCCCGGAAGTCGCGGGCGGCGGCCAGGCCGTTGGCGCCGATCGGGCCCAGGTCGGGCAGCTCGAAGGGCTGGCCGTAGTTCTCGCAGACGTAGCCGCGGGCGTCGCCGTCCAGGAGCTCGACGCGGAAGCGGACGCCGCGCGGGATCAGGGCCACCTCGCCGGGGCCGGCGCTGAGCAGGCCGAGCTCGGTGCGCAGCAGCAGGCCGCCGCGCTCGGGGACGATCAGCAGCTCGCCGTCGGAGTCGCTGAACACCCGGTCGGTCATGTCGGCGTTGGCGGAGTAGAGGTGGACGGCCATGCCGGTGCGCTGGGTGGCGTCGCCGTTGCCGCCGAGGGTCCACAGGCCGGCGAGGAAGTCGGTGCCGGGGGCCGGGTCGGGCAGCGGGTTCCAGCGCAGCCGGTTGGGGTCCGGGACGGTCTCGGTGAAGGGGCCGGTGCGCAGGGCGCCGTTGTCGACGCGGGTGAAGGCCGGGTGTGCGGCGGAAGGGCGGATCCGGTAGAGCCAGGAGCGGCGGTTGTGGCGGCGCGGCTCGGTGAAGGCGCTGCCGCTGAGCTGCTCGGCGTAGAGGCCGAGGGCGGCGCGCTGGGGGGAGTTGCGGCCGAGCGGCAGGGCGCCGGGCACGGCCTCCGAGCTGTGCTCGTTGCCGAAGCCGGTGAGGTACTCCAGCGTCTGCGCCGTCTTCCTGGCCTGCTCGCTCATGGGCTGCTCCCGCTCCGTCGAAGGAATCCTATGGTCGACAGTAGGATTCCGCGACCCGCACGTCAACGCCCTCTTTCCGGCCAGGCGTGCACGGGGGGATCCAAAAAGGTGAACATTGCTCTACTCTCACGCGCATGTCGTGGACCCGCAGGTTCCCTGCCGTGCCGGCGGCGCTCCTCGCCGCCCTCCTCGCACTCCTGTCCCTCCTCGCCGCCGCGCCCGCCGCACGCGCGCACGAGGAGCGCCCCGTCGCCCTCCCCGACGGCCGCGGATCCGTCCCGCGCCACCGCGCCGCCGAACCCGACCTGCTGGTCTGCAAGACCGACCGGGCCGACTTCGAACGCCGGACCGCGGGCTTCCCCGAACAGCTCAGACAGCGCAACCTCACCCTGTACGAGCGCTGCCAGGCGGGCGGCTACCGCCACCTCCAGGAGGCCGTGGACGCCGTCGACCGGCCGGGCATGAACATCGCGATCCTCCCCGGCCTCTACGAGGAGGAGCCCTCGCTCCCCCCGCCCGCGGGGGAGTGCGCGCACCTCGAGGCCCCCGACTCGGCGCTCGGCTACCAGATCCTGTCCTACGAGCAGCAGGTGCGCTGCCGCCACAACCAGAACCTCGTCGCGATCCTCGGCAAGAAGGACCTCCAGATCGAGGGCACCGGCGCCGCCCGCACGGACGTGGTCATCGACGCGCAGTACCGGAAGCTGAACGCCATCCGCGCCGACGGCTCCGACGGCGTCTACTTCCGCAACTTCACCGCGCAGCGCACCACCTTCAACTCCCTGTACGTGCTCGCGGCCGACGGCTTCGTCATCGACGACGTCCTGACCCGCTGGAACGACGAGTACGGCTTCCTGACCTTCGCCAGCGACCACGGCCTCTACAAGAACTGCGAGTCCTACGGCAACGGGGACTCGGGCATCTACCCCGGCAGCGCCTCGAACATCAACGACGGCCGCGGCTACGACGTGCCCCGCTACTCCATCGAGATCACCGGCTGCCGCAGCCACCACAACATGGTCGGCTACTCCGGCACCGCCGGGGACTCCGTGTACGTACACGACAACGAGTTCGACCAGAACATGGGCGGCGCCTCGATGGACAGCGCCTTCCCCGGCCACCCCGGCCTGCCGCAGAACCACGCCCGCTTCGAGCGGAACCTGATCCACGACAACAACGCCGACTACTACCACTACGTCGCGGACGGCACCTGCGCCAGGCCGCCCGCCGCCCGCGGCTACGAGCAGGGCGTGGTCTGCCCGCAGATCTCCATGCCGCCGGGCACCGGCATCATCACCGCCGGCGGCAACTGGAACGTCTACGAGGACAACTGGGTCTACGGGCACCGGCGCGCCGGGTTCTTCCTCAGCGCGGTGCCGGCGTTCATCCGCGGCGAGGAGAAGTGGTCCAAGCAGACCGACACCTCCCACCACAACCGTTACGCGGGCAACGTCCTCGGCAGGGACCGGTCCGGCGCCTCCCGCCCCAACGGCAGCGACGTCTGGTGGGACGGCCAGGGCCGCGGCAACTGCTGGCAGGACGGCCCCGACGGCTCCACCCCGGGCACCCTCCCGCAGTGCGGCAGCGTGCGCGGCCGGGTCAGCGGAGCCTCGGCCCGGCTCGTGGGCGAACCGGTCAAGCTGACGCAGCTGCTGGTCTGCGCCGACTACAACGTGCAGGCCCGCAGGCTCCCGGCCGGCTGCGACTGGTACGGGGCGCGGGGCCTGGAACGGGCGGAGACCCAGATCGCCCTGGCGGTGGCCGCGGTCCTGCTGACGGTCGGCGGAGTCCTGTGGGGGCGCCGCCTGCGCCGCTCCCGGCTCGGCACGGCGTCCGCCCTGCTGGGCCTGGCCGGCCTGGCCCTGGACGTCGCCGGCTCCACGATGTCCCTGACCCACACCCCCGTTCCCGCCCTCGCCCTGCTCCTGCTCGGCCTGTGGTGGACCGGCACCGGCCTGGCCCTGCGTCCCGAACGCCCCTGGCTGGCCCGCCTCACCCTCCTCCTCGGCGCCCTGACCCTGCTCGACGCCTTCGACAAGGCCGTCCTGATGATTCCGTGGATCCCGCTCAGCCCTGCCTGGATCCGCGCCCTGGTCGCGGTGGTGTGGGTCCTGTGGGCGGTCGTCGCCTCCGCCCGCCCCACTCCCCCCACCCCCACCCCCGCCGCCCCGACCCCCGCCGCCCCGACCCCCGGCGACGGCACCCCGCCCGGCGACGGCACCCCACCCGCCGACGGCACCCCGCCCGGCGACGGCGCCCCGCCCGGTGACGGCACCCCGCCCGGCCACGGCACCCCGTCCGGTGACGGCACCCCGGTCCAGGCGGGCCCCGTCCCGGCGCCGGCCCCGGGCCGCCCGACCACCGGAGACCCGCAGTGACCGACCCCGCCGAGCCCCACGTCCCCTGCGACGCCTGCCGGGCCGACGCCCGGCAGGCCCGCCGGACCCGCCCGCGCCGCCGCGCCCGGACGGCCGCGCTGGTGGCGCTCCTCCTCCTGCTCACCAGCGGCGCGGCCACCGGCTGCGGCGGCCGCGCCACCACCCACCACAAACCCGGCACCACCCACGAACAGGCCTCCGGCGATGCCGGCACCCTGCTCGACACCACGGACGGCAGCGGACACCGCCTGCGCGAGGTCCCCGCCCAGGGCGCGCCGCAGGTACGGCTCACCGTCCGCCCCGACACCGAGGATGGCTGGAACCTCCAGCTGGACGTGACCGGCTTCCGGTTCACCCCCGACAGCACCGGCGGCGCCGCCCTCCCCGGCGCCGGCCACGCCCACCTGGAACTCGACGGCCGCAAGCTGGCCCGCGTGTACGGCCCCTGGTTCCACCTGCCCGCGACGCAGCTGCCCGAGGGCGCACACACCCTGACCGTCCGCCTCTACGCCGACGACCACACCGCCTGGGCCGTCGCCGGCAAGCCCGTCGAGGCGACGGTGCGGCTGACCCCGGGCCCCCCGGGCCAGGAGTCCCACAGCCACACCGCACCCGCCCCCACCGGCTCGCCGGAGCCCCCGCGGACGCCCGCCGCCGACCGGACCGTCACCCTCACCGTCCGGGACGGCACGGTGTCCCCGCCCCCCGCCCGCACCGAGCTCAAGCGCGGTGAGCGGATCGCCCTGCGCGTCACCAGCGACCGCGCCGACACCCTGCACGTCCACGGCTACGACAAGGAACTCGCCCTGCCCGCGGGCCAGGAGGCCACCCTGGTCCTGACGGCCGACCGCACGGGCCTCTTCGAGGTCGAGACCCACGCGTCCGGGCTCGTCCTGACCCAGCTCCTCGTCCGATGACCCCCCTCCCCTCCGAGCCCCCGGCCCTCCTCGCGCACGGGATCGGCTCCCGGCACGACCTGCCGATCTCGCCCTTCTACGCCTTCGCCGGCGCCTTCGCCGCGCTCTTCGTCTCCTTCCTCGTGCTCGGCCTCCTCTGGTCCGCGTCCCGCTTCCGCGGCGACCGCTCCGGCCTCGCCCTGCCCGCCGGGCTCCAGCGGGTGGCCGACGCGCCGGCCACCCGCACCACCCTGCGCGGACTGGGTCTCGCCGCAGCCCTCGCCGTACTCCTCCACCTCCTCCTCGGTCCCGACGACCCCGCCCGCAACCCCGCTCCGGGCGCCGTCTACGTCCTGCTGTGGGTCGGACTCGTGCCCGCCTCCCTCCTCCTCGGCCCCGTCTGGCGCCTGCTCAACCCGCTCCGCACCCTGCACCGCCTCCTCAGCCGGGCCCGCCGCCGCCCGCCGGGAGCCGGCCGCCCCCTGCCGGCCGGCCTCGGCCAATGGCCCGCCGCCGCCGGCCTGTTCGGCTTCACCTGGCTCGAACTCGTCTCACCCGACCCCGCCTCCACCACCTCCCTCCTGGTCGCCCTCGCCTGCTACTGCGCCGTGCACCTGCTGCTCGCCGCCCGCTTCGGCGCGTGCTGGTTCACCGCCGCCGACGCCTTCGAGGCCTACTCCGACCTCCTCGCCCGGCTCTCCCCCCTCGGCCGCCGCGCCGACGGCCGCCTCGTCCTGCGCAACCCCTTCCACGGACTCGACGCGACGCCCGAGCGGCCCGGACTCGTCGCCACCGTCTGCGTCCTCCTCGGCTCCACCGCCTACGACGGCTACTCCGACAACCCCTCCTGGATCAACGCCACTCAGACCTCCCCCCTCGGCCGCACCCCCACGGCCACGCTCGGACTGCTCGCTTCCATCGCCCTCGTCGCCACCCTGTACTGCCTGTGCGCGGGAGCCACCCGCCTCGTCAGCGGACCGCACCCCCGCCCGCTGACCGCCTTCGCGCACTCACTCGTACCGATCGCCCTCGGCTATCTCATCGCCCATTACTTCTCCCTCCTCGTCACCGAAGGACCACGCACAGTAAGCATCGCACTGGGCACTGACAACGCCCCCGAGCCCAGTCCCCCCTTGGGTCCCGGCGCCCTCGCCGCCCTCCAGGTGATCGCCGTCGTCGCCGGGCACGTACTCGGTGTGATCGCCGCGCACGACCGCTCCGTACGCCTCTTCCCCCCGGCGAGGGCCGTCGCCGGACAACTGCCGCTCCTCGCGCTGATGATCACGTACACCATCGGCGGGCTCACCCTCCTCCTGAACTGAGCTCCGCCGGAAAGGGCATGATGGATCCCGTGCCTCCCGCCCAGCCCCTGCGCCGGACCCCCGTCCAGCAGCGCAGCGCCGACCGCCTCGCCCGGATCCTCGACGCCTGCGCCGAACTCCTCGACGAGACCGGCTACGAGAACCTCAGCACCCGCGCCGTCGCCGTCCGTGCGGGCGTCCCCATCGGCTCGGTCTACCGCTTCTTCGGCAACAAGCGGGCCATGGCCGCCGCCCTGGCCCAGCGCAACCTCGACCGGTACGCGGAGGGCATCACCGCCCGGCTCGCCCCCCTGCCCGCCACCCACTGGCGGCCCGTCGTCGACGCCGTGCTCGACGAGTACCTGGCCATGAAGCGGACCGTCCCCGGCTTCGCCCTCGTCGACTTCGGGGTCCCCGCACCCCCCGCCGAAGGGCCCGACGCCGACCCCAACCACCAGGTCGCGGACCGTCTCACCGAGCTGCTGCGCGCCCACCTCGGGCTCACCCCCGGCCCGGTCCTGGCGCGGGCGGTCCTGGTGGCCGTCGAAGCGACCGACGCCCTCGTGCACCTGGCCTTCCGGGCCGATCCGGACGGGGACCCGGGGATCATCGACGAGACCCGGGCGATGATGCACGCCTACCTGGCTCGCGTCCTGGACTGACCTGACGGCCCCGACCCCCTCCCCACCCTCCCTACCGGTCGGTATGCTCAGGGCGCCCGCGGGGCCCGCTCCGCGTGACGGGACCCGCAGGCCCGCGCCCGTGCCGCCGCCTGCCGCCCCCGGGAGGGCCCATGCCCCGCACCGCCCCGCGTATCTGCCCCCTCTGCGAAGCCACCTGCGGCCTCACCCTCACCATCGAGGGCACCACCGTCACCGGCGCCCGCGGCGACCGCGACGACGTCTTCAGCCGCGGCTTCATCTGCCCCAAGGGGGCCGCCTTCGGCGCCCTCGACGCCGACCCCGACCGCCTGCGCACCCCCCTCGTCCGCCGTGACGGACGGCTGCGCGAAGCCACCTGGGACGAGGCGTACGAGGCCATCGCCGCCGCCGTCCCCGCCCTCGTCCGGGAGCACGGGGCCCAGTCCGTGGCCGTCGTGCTCGGCAACCCCAACACCCACACCATGGCCGGCGCCCTCTACCCGCCCCTCCTCCTCGGGGCCCTCGGCACCCGCAACCTCTTCACCGCCAGCACCCTCGACCAGATGCCCAAGCACGTCTCCAGCGGACTCCTGTTCGGCGACCCCTTCGCCATCCCGGTGCCCGACCTCGACCGTACGGACTTCCTGCTGCTCATCGGCGCCAACCCCGTCGAGTCCAACGGCTCCCTGTGCACCGCCCCCGACTTCCCCGGCCGGCTCAAGGCCCTGCGGGCCCGGGGCGGCACGCTCGTCGTCGTCGACCCGCGCCGCACCCGCACCGCCCGGCTCGCCGACCGGCACCTCGCGCCGCGCCCCGGCAGCGACGCCCTCCTCCTGGCGGCGCTCGCCCACACCCTCCTGGAGGAGAAGCTCGCCGACCCCGGCGCCCTCGCGGCGCACACCGAAGGGCTCGGGGAACTCTCCGCCGCGCTCGGTAGTTTCACTCCCGAGGCCGTCGCCCCCGCCTGCGACCTGCCGGCCGAGGAGATCCGCACCCTCGCCCGGGAGCTCGCGGCCTCGCCGACCGCCGCCGTCTACGGGCGGATCGGCAGCTGCACCGTCGAGTACGGGACGCTCGCCAGCTGGCTGGTCGACGTCCTGAACGTCCTGACCGGGAACCTCGACCGCCCCGGCGGGGCCCTCTTCCCGCTCTCCGCCACCGGCCCGCGGCCCCGCCCCGCCGGGCCCGGCCGGGGGTTCGCGCTGGGCCGCTGGCACAGCAGGGTCAGCGGACACCCCGAGGTCAAGAGCGAACTCCCCACGGCCGCCCTGGCCGAGGAGATCGAGACGCCGGGGGAGGGGCGCGTCCGCACCCTGATCTGCGTCGCGGCCAACCCCGTGCTGTCCGCCCCCGACGGCCGGCGGCTCGACGCGGCCCTGGCCGGGCTCGACTTCATGGTCAGCGTCGACCCCTACCTGAACGAGACCTCCCGCCACGCCCACGTCGTCCTGCCCCCGCCGCCGCCTTCCCAGAGCGCCCACCACGACTTCGCCTTCAACGGGTTCGCCATCCGCAACCAGGTCCGCTACACCCGAGCCGCCGTCCCCCTGGAGGCGGGCCGGCTCGACGAGTGCGAGATCCTCGCCCGCCTCGTCCTGGCCGTCTCCGGCATGCACGGCGCCGCCGAGCCCACGGCCGTCGACGAGACGGCGATCACGGCCGCCCTCGCCAAGGAGACCGCCGACCGGCACTCCCCCCTGCACGGCGCCGACCCGGCCCGCCTCGCGGGGCTGCTGACCGGCGAGAGCGGCCCCGAGCGCAGGCTCGACCTCATGCTCCGACTCGGGCCGTACGGAGACCTGTTCGGCGCCGCCGGGACGGGCGCGACGGGCGCGGCGCAGGACGGACTCAGCCTGGAGCGGCTCCTCGCGCACCCGCACGGCATCGACCTGGGCCCGCTGCGGCCCCGGCTCCCCGGACTGCTGAGAACCCGCAGCGGCAGGATCGAGCTGCTGCCGGAACCGATCGCGGCCGAGCTGCCCCGGCTGCGCGAGGCGCTCGCCGACCGCCCTGCCGCCCTGGTGCTCGTGGGCCGCCGCCATCTGCGGTCCAACAACAGCTGGCTGCACAACGTCCCGGCCCTGGTCGGAGGTTCCAACCGCTGCACCCTCCAGGTCCACCCCCAGGACGCCGACCGCCTCGGCCTCGCCGACGGCGGCCGGGCCCGCGTCACCGGCGACGGCGGCAGCCTGGACGTCCCCGTCGAGGTCACCGACACCATCCGCACCGGAGTGGTCAGCCTCCCGCACGGCTGGGGCCACGACCGCGACGGCACCCGGCTCGCGGTGGCCGGCGCCGTGCCGGGCGCCAACGTGAACCAGCTCCTCGACGGCAGCCGCCTCGACCCGCTGTCGGGCACCGCGGTGCTCAACGGTTTCCCGGTCACCCTGACACCCCTGCCCTGAGCTGGGGTTTTGCTCGTATTGCTCACGCCCGGACGTCTTGTTGGCCCCAGGAGGCGGCACCTACCTTCCCTGCATGCTGACCTTCCTCGGCTTCGCCATGATCGCGACCTTCCTGGTCCTGATCATGCTGAAGAAAATGTCGCCCATCGCGGCGCTCGTCCTCATCCCCGCGCTGTTCTGCGTGTTCGCCGGCAAGGGCGCGCACCTGGGGAACTACGTCATCGACGGCGTCGGCAAGCTCGCGCCGACCGCCGCGATGCTGATGTTCGCCATCGTCTACTTCGGCGTGATGATCGACGTCGGCCTCTTCGACCCGGTCGTCCGCGGCATCCTGCGGTTCTGCAAGGCCGACCCCATGCGGGTGGTGGTCGGCACCGCGGTCCTCGCGGCGATCGTCTCCCTCGACGGGGACGGATCGACCACCTTCATGATCACGGTCTCGGCCATGTACCCGCTCTACAAGCGGCTCGGCCTGAGCCTGGTGGTCATGACCGGGGTCGCCGCGACCGCCAACGGCGTCATGAACACCCTGCCCTGGGGCGGCCCCACCGCCCGCGCCGCCACGGCGCTCAAGCTGGACGCCGCCGACATCTTCGTTCCGATGATCCCGGCCCTGGCCGCCGGCCTGGTCTTCGTGTTCGTCCTGGCCTACGTCCTGGGCGTCCGCGAGCGCCGCCGGGTCGGATCCCTGGTGATGCCCGGCGAGGAGGCGGAGCGGCAGGAGCCGGAGACCCTCGTCGCCGCCGGATCCGGTGCGCAGCGGGCCGCCGGGGGCTCGCGTACGGCCGGCGCGGGCAGCGGGACCGGCCCGGACGCGGAGGCCGCCGCCGGCTCCGGGATCCCCGCGACCGCCGCCGGCTCCGAGGCCCCCGCGACCGCCGCCGGCTCCGAGGGTCCCGAGCCCGCCGCCGGTGAGATCCAGGGCCTGGACCCCCACCGGGTGACCCTGCGCCCCCGCCTCTACTGGTTCAACGCCGCCCTCACCGTCGCCCTGCTCACCGCGATGATCACGGAGCTGCTGCCGATCCCGGTGCTGTTCCTGCTCGGGGCCGCCCTCGCCCTGACGGTGAACTTCCCGCACATGCCCGACCAGAAGGCCCGCATCGCCGCCCACGCCGACAACGTGCTCAACGTCGCCGGCATGGTCTTCGCCGCCGCCGTCTTCACCGGCGTCCTCTCCGGCACCGGCATGGTCAAGCACATGGCCGACTGGCTCGTCGGCGCCATCCCCGACGGCATGGGTCCGCACATGGCCCTGGTCACCGGCCTGCTGAGCCTGCCGCTCACCTACTTCATGTCGAACGACGGCTTCTACTTCGGTGTCCTGCCGGTCCTGGCCGAGGCGGGCGCCGCCCACGGCGTCGCCCCGCTCGAAATCGCCCGCGCCTCCCTGGTCGGGCAGGCCCTGCACATGTCCAGCCCGCTGGTTCCGGCCGTCTACGTCCTCGTGGGCATGGCCCGGGTCGAGTTCGGCGACCACACCCGGTTCACCGTGAAGTGGGCGGCCCTCACCTCCCTCGTGGTCCTCGGGGCAGGGATGCTTTTCGGCATCATCTGACCGGCGCACCCCCTGGCCACCCGAAAACTACCGACGCTAGTTTGTAGGGTGTCGGCGACGTCAGTCAGCGCGTCCACGCGCTGGTGCCTGCCCGGGAGGAATGCGATGAAGGCCCACGACGGGATGTACATCGGCGGGGAATGGCGGCCCGCCGCCGGATCCGGACGCATCGAGGTCGTCAACCCGGCCGACGAGCGGGTCATCGCCGGCGTCCCGGCCGGCACGGCCGAGGACGTCGACGCGGCCGTACGCGCCGCCCGCGCCGCCTTCCCGGGATGGGCGGCCACCCCGCCGGCCGAGCGCGCCGCGCTGATCGGCGCCCTGCGGGACGTGCTCGTCGCCCGCAAGGGCGAGATCGCCGAGACCGTCACCGCAGAACTCGGCTCCCCGCTCGGCTTCGCCGAGGCCGTGCACGTCGGCGCGCCGATCGCGGTGGCCTCCTCCTACGCCGAGCTCGCCGCCTCGTACGCCTTCGAGGAGCGGCTCGGGAACTCCACGGTGTTCCTGGAGCCCGTCGGCGTGGTCGGGGCCATCACGCCGTGGAACTATCCGCTGCACCAGGTCGTTGCCAAGGTGGCACCCGCTCTCGCCGCCGGCTGCACCGTCGTCCTCAAGCCGGCCGAGGACACCCCGCTGACCGCACAGCTCTTCGCCGAAGCCGTGCACGAGGCGGGCATCCCGGCCGGGGTCTTCAACCTGGTGACCGGTACCGGCCCGGTCGCCGGCCAGGCGCTGGCCGAGCACGAAGGGGTCGACCTCGTCTCCTTCACCGGCTCGACCGCCGTCGGCCGGAAGATCGGTGCCATCGCCGGCGCCGCCGTCAAGCGCGTCGCCCTCGAACTCGGCGGCAAGTCGGCGAACGTCATCCTGCCCGGGGCCGACCTGGCCAAGGCCGTCGCGGCGGGCGTCGGACACGTCATGAACAACACCGGCCAGAGCTGCAACGCGCTCACGCGCATGCTCGTCCACCGGGACCAGTACGAGGAGGCCGTCGCCCTCGCGGCCGCCGCCGTCGCCAAGTACCCCTCGGGCGACCCCCGCGACCCGGGCACCCGCCTCGGGCCGGTCGTCAACGCCACCCAGCGCGACCGGGTGCGGGGATACATCGCCAAGGGCGTCGAGGAAGGCGCGCGCCTCGTCGCGGGCGGCCCCGACGCACCCCACGAGCGCGGGTACTTCGTCGCGCCGACCGTCTTCGCCGACGTCACGCCCGACATGGCCATCGCCCAGGAGGAGATCTTCGGCCCCGTGCTGGCGATCCTCTCCTACGAGGACGAGGACGACGCCCTGCGCATCGCCAACGGCACCGTCTACGGCCTGGGCGGCGCGGTGTGGGCGGCGGACACGGAGACCGCCGTGGCGTTCGCGCGCCGCATGGACACCGGACAGGTGGACATCAACGGCGGACGCTTCAACGTGCTCGCGCCCTTCGGCGGCTACAAGCAGTCGGGCGTGGGCCGCGAGCTGGGCCCGCACGGCCTGGGGGAGTACCTCCAGACCAAGTCCCTGCAGTTCTGACCGCTTCGCCTTCGCCTCGCCGGCGCCCGAGCCCGTCCACGACACGAACACGACACGGAGACGACGACCATGGTCCGCGCCGCCATCCTGCCCGCCGTCGGAGCACCGCTGGAGATACGGGAGATCGTGCTGCCCGATCCCGGCCCCGGACAGGTCCGGGTGCGGCTCGCCGCCGCCGGGGTCTGCCACTCCGACCTGTCCCTCACCGACGGCACCATGCGGGTGCCCGTGCCCGCCGTCCTCGGCCACGAGGGCGCCGGCACGGTCCTCGCCGTCGGGGAGGGCGTGACCCACGTCGCCCCCGGCGACGGGGTGGTGCTCAACTGGGCGCCGTCCTGCGGGGAGTGCCACCACTGCGGGATCGGCGAGGTGTGGCTGTGCGAGAAGGCCCTGTCCGGGGTCGGCGCGGTCCACGCCCACGACGCCGCGGGCATGGAGCTGCACCCCGGGCTGAACGTCGCCGCGTTCGCCGAGGAGACCGTCGTCGCGGCGGACTGCGTGCTGCCCGCGCCCGCCGGGATCCCGCTCCAGGAGGCGGCGCTGCTCGGCTGCGCGGTGCTGACCGGCTACGGGGCCGTGCACCACAGCGCGCAGGTCCGTCCCGGGGAGTCGGTGGTGGTGTTCGGCGTCGGCGGGGTCGGCCTCGCCGCGCTCCAGGCCGCGCGGATCGCGGGGGCGGGGCCGATCGTGGCCGTCGACGTCTCCCCGGCCAAGGAGGAGCTGGCGCGGGCCGCCGGGGCCACCGGGTTCGTCCTGGCCTCCGGCACCACCGCCAAGGAGGTCCGCGCGCTGACCGGCGGGCGGGGGGCGGACGTCGCCGTCGAGTGCGTGGGGCGGGCCGAGACCATCCGGGCGGCCTGGGAGTCGACGCGGCGCGGCGGGCGGACGACGGTCGTCGGGATCGGGGGGAAGGAACAGCGGGTGGAGTTCCACGCGCTGGAGATCTTCCACTTCGCGCGGACGCTCAGCGGCTGCGTGTACGGGAACAGCGACCCCGCCCGGGATCTTCCGGTGATCGCCGAGCACGTGCGGGCGGGGCGGCTGGATCTGGGGGCGATGGTGACCGAGCGGATCGGGCTGGAGGGGATCGCGGGGGCGTTCGAGGCGTTGGTCGCCGGTAAGGGCGGGCGGTCGCTGGTCGTGTTCTAGGGCGGCGGGGGTGCCGGTGCGGATGCCGGTGGGGCTGGGGGGCTCAGACGCCGGCGGGGCGCGACGGGGCCTCGGGCGGGGGTTCGGGGTGGAGGGATTCGTACTGGAGGGTCAGGCCGTCCAGGAGGGCCTTCAGGCCCGTTTCGAAGGCGCCTTCGTCGATTTCGCGCCGGCGGTCCGCCAGGAGGTGGGCCTGGCCCAGGTGGGGGTAGTCCGACGGGTCGTACGCCGTCTCGTCGTCGACGAAACCCCGGGCGAAGGAGGCCACCGCCGAGCCCAGGATGAAGTACCGCATCAGGGCGCCGATCCGGGTCGCGTGGGCTGGGGGCCAGCCCGCCGCCGTCATCGCGCCGAACACCGCGTCCGCCAGGCGGAGTCCGGCCGGACGGCGGCCCGGGCCGCGGGCCAGCACCGGCACGATGTTCGGGTGGTCCGCCAGGGCGGCGCGGTAGGAGTGGGCCCAGGCGTGGAGGGCGGCCCGCCAGTCGGAAGGCCCGTCGACGCCGCCGAACATCGACAGGTCGACCCGCGCACTCACCGCGTCCGCGACCGCCTCCAGGATCGCGTCCTTCGTCCGGAAGTGGTTGTAGAGGGACGGACCGCTCACCCCGAGCGCGGCCGCCAGCCGCCGCGTCGAGACGGCCTCCAGCCCCTCCGCGTCCACCAGCTCGCCCGCCGCCTCGACGATGCGGTCTCTGCTGAGGAGGGGCTTGCGCGGTCTGGCCATGCGCCACATAGTAGGCCCTGCCCCACCATAAACTAGCGCTGCTAGTTACAGCCCGCCCCCGCCCGCCCCCCGCCCCGGAGGAATCCCGTGAACCTGGAGCTCAGCGAGGAGCAGGAGGCCGTACGCCGGCTCGCCCGCGCGTTCGCCGACCGCGAGGTCGCCCCGTACGCCGCCGAGTGGGACCGGGCCGAGAGCGTGGACCGGTCGATCGTCAAGAAGCTCGGGGACCTCGGCTTCCTCGGCCTCACCGTCCCCGAGGAGTACGGCGGCTCCGGCGGCGACCACGTCTCCTACGCGCTGGTCACCGAGGAGCTCGGCCGCGGCGACTCCGCCGTGCGCGGCATCGTCTCGGTCTCCCTCGGGCTGGTCGCCAAGACCCTCGCCGCCTGGGGGACCGAGGAGCAGAAGCGCGACTGGCTGCCCCGCCTCTGCTCCGGCGCGGCCCTCGGCTGCTTCGGCCTGACCGAGCCGGGCACCGGTTCCGACGCGGCCGCCCTCACCACCCGCGCCGTGCGCGACGGGGACGCGTACGTGATCACCGGCAGCAAGATGTTCATCACCAACGGGACCTGGGCGGACGTGGTCCTGCTGTTCGCCCGGACCGACCCCGCCGACCCCGGCCACCGCGGGATCTCCGCCTTCCTCGTCCCCGCCGACAGCCCCGGCCTGACCCGCCGCGAGGTCCGCGGCAAGCTCGGTCTGCGCGGCCAGGCCACCGCCGAACTCACCCTCGACGGCGTCCGCGTCCCCGCCTCCGCGATGCTCGGCCCGGAGGGCAAGGGGTTCTCCGTCGCCATGTCCGCCCTGGCCAAGGGCCGGATGTCGGTGGCCGCCGGCTGCGTCGGCATCGCCCAGGCCGCCCTGGACGCGGCCGTCTCCTACGCCGGGCAGCGC
This sequence comes from Streptomyces sp. NPDC032091, assembly GCF_055580265.1. Lineage (NCBI taxonomy): Bacteria > Bacillati > Actinomycetota > Actinomycetes > Kitasatosporales > Streptomycetaceae > Streptomyces > Streptomyces sp. NPDC032091. Next base: position 111,104 of record NZ_JBVILR010000001.1, read on the forward strand.
GAGCAGTTCGGCAAGCCGATCGCCCACCACCAGCTGGTCCAGGAGCTGATCGCCGACATCTCGGTCGACGTGGACGCCGCCCGGCTGCTCACCTGGCGGGTCGCCGACCTCATCGACCGCGGGCGGCCCTTCGCCACCGAGGCCTCCACCGCCAAGCTGTTCGCCTCCGAGGCCGCCGTGCGCGCCGCTTCCAACGCCCTCCAGGTGCACGGCGGCTACGGCTACGTCGACGAGTACCCGGCCGGGAAGCTGCTGCGCGACGCCCGCGTCATGACCCTCTACGAGGGCACGAGCCAGATCCAGAAGCTGCTCATCGGCCGTGCCCGCACCGGGATCTCGGCCTTCTGAGCCCGCGCCCGCGGCGGGGTTCCTAAGCGCTTGCTCACCCTCCGGTAAGCTGTTCCCTTCCTACAGGGCGGAGAGGTGAGCGATGGACAGCGCGGCGGAGACGGCCGACGGCTACCAGGCGTGGTCGGAGGTCACCCCGGACGCCGCGCGGCGCCTGCTCGTGGCCGCCGTCGAGGCCTTCGCCGAGCGCGGCTACCACGCGACCACCACCCGCGACATCGCCGGCCGCGCCGGCATGAGCCCGGCCGCCCTCTACATCCACTACAAGACCAAGGAAGAGCTGCTCCAGCGGATCAGCCGCATCGGCCACGACAAGGCCCTGGAGATCCTGGACAGCGCCGCCTCCGGCCCGGGGACGGCCGCCGAGCGGCTCGACGCCGCCGTACGGTCCTTCGTCCGCTGGCACGCAGCGCACCACACCACCGCGCGCGTGGTCCAGTACGAGCTCGACGCGCTCGCCCCCGAGCACCGCTCCGAGATCGTCGCCCTGCGCCGCCTCAGCGACGCGGCCGTGCGGCGGATCCTCTCCGAGGGCGTGCGGGCGGGGGAGTTCGACGTCCCCGACGTCCCCGGCACCACCCTCGCCGTGCTGTCGCTGTGCATCGACGTGGCCCGCTGGTTCAACGCGGACGGGCGGCGCACGCCCGACGAGGTCGGCGCCCTCTACTCCGACCTCGTCCTGCGCATGGTGGGCGCGCGTCCCGCCGCCGGGGCCGCTCAGAAGTAGTAGCGGGACAGGGACTCCGCCACGCACACCGGCTTCTCGCCGCCCTCGCGCTCCACCGTCACCGTCGCGGCGACCTGCACACCGCCGCCCGCCTCGGTGACCTCCGTGATCACGGCGGTGGCGCGCAGCCGCGAGCCGACCGGCACGGTGGCCGGGAAACGCACCTTGCCCAGGCCGTAGTTGATGCCCATCCGCATGCCCTCGACCCGCATGATCTGCGGCACCAGGCTCGGCAGCAGGGACAGCGTCAGATAGCCGTGCGCGATGGTGGTGCCGAAGGGCCCGGCGGCGGCCCGCTCGGGGTCCACGTGGATCCACTGGTGGTCGCCGGTCGCGTCCGCGAAGAGGTCGATCCGCTTCTGGTCCACCTCCAGCCACCCGCTCGGCCCGAGCGGCTCGCCGATCGCGGCGCGCAGCTCCTCGGCGGACGTGAAGATCCTCGGTTCGGCCATGCCCCTGCCCCTGTCTCCCACTGCATCCGGCCATCCGACCCCTGCAGACGAATAAGCGCTTGCTCAGCATGGTGGGGGGCGGGCACGCCTGTCAACGGACCTCCGACTACCCTCGGACGCGTGCCGCAGATTCACGAGAACGTCCACGAGCTCACCGTCGGACAGCTGTCCGCGCGCAGCGGAGCGGCCGTCTCCGCCTTGCACTTCTACGAGACCAAGGGCCTGATCAGCAGCCGCCGCACCGCGGGCAACCAGCGGCGCTACACCCGCGAGACGCTGCGCCGGGTCGCGTTCGTACGCGCGGCCCAGCGCGTGGGCATCCCGCTGGCCAGCATCCGCGAGGCGCTCGCGCAGCTGCCCGAGGAACGCACCCCCACCCCGCAGGACTGGGCGCGGCTCTCCGAGAACTGGCGTGCGGAACTCGACCAGCGGATCCGGCAACTGAGCCGCCTGCGCGACCACTTGTCCGACTGCATCGGCTGCGGCTGCCTCTCGCTGAAGAACTGCGCGCTGTCCAACCCGGACGACGCCTTCGGCGAGAACCTCACCGGCTCCCGGCTGTCGTCCTAGCGCTCCACAACTCCAGCGCCGCCGCCACCAGTTCGGCGTTCGAGCGGGCGGGTCGGCCGTCGGGCAGGGACAGCACCTCGCCCACGCCGGTCCGCGCGCCCGCACCGCACCGCGCGGCCAGCCGCAGCACGGGCCAGGCCGCGCCGTCCCGCCCGAACAGCACGACCGGGACCGGCGGCAGCCAGCGCATCCCGGCCACCAGCGCCGGATCGGCCTCCGCCAGCTCCGCCACCAGCCGGACCCGCCCCCACACCGGCGGGCTCCACGCCAGGAACCGGGCCAGCGGCTCCGGACCGGCCCCGCCGCCCAGCGGGACCACGGCGTCCACCGCGACCCCCCGCTCCAGCAGGGCCCGCCCCAGCTCCCGCGCCCCCGGGTCGGCGAACGGCACCACCGCCCGGTCCGGCAGCACCGTCCAGGACCGCACCCGCTCCAGCCGCCCCGCCGGATCCGGCTCGGCCGCGACACCCGCCGGCACCGCCACGGGTACGCGGACCCCCGCGCCGCGCAGCTCCGCCAGCAGCGGCCCGACCACCCGGGGCGAGAGGCTCTCCCGCCCGCACGGGGTCCTGGGATGCACCAGCACCTCACCGGCCCCGGCCGCCACCGCCGCCAGCGCCGACTCCGCCAGATCCGCCGGGGACAGCGGCACCGCGGCCCCGTCGCCCGCGCCCCGCGACCCGTTCAGCGCGACCTGCAGCACCGGCCCCCCACCGGCCCCGCTCACGCCGCGTCCGCCGACGCCCGGTGCGCCGCCGCGGCCTCCGCCGGCGCCCGGAGCACCGGCGCCGTGTCCGCCAGCGCCGGCCGCGGGACCACGATCCCACAGCCCCCGCACACCGGCCCGTCCCACGCCCAGGCCCCGCCCCACGCCGCCGGCCCCGACCGCGCCGAAGGCCAGCGCAGCTCCCGCTCGCCGCAGACCGGACACGCCGTCCCCGGCTCCGACTCCAGCGCCCGCACCAGCCGTCTCAGCACCTCGCCGAGGGTTCCCTCCGGCCGTACGCCCGGATCGGCGCACCGCACCACGGCGTCACCGCTGCCGCCCCAGGCCCACTCCGGCCGCCGCACCCCGTCGTGCTTCTCCCGTCTGCGCCGCGCCGCGAACTGCCTCTCGTACTCCAGCCAGACCGCCCGGGCGTCCTCCAGCTCCTCCAGTGCCGCGACCAGCCGCAGCGGGTCCGCGCCCCGGTCCTCGGGGGCGATCCCGTGCCGGTCGCACAGATGCCACCACGTCGCCCGGTGCCCGTACGGCGCGAACCGCTCCAGGCAGCGGCGCAACGAATGGCGCCGCAGGGCCCGGTCATTGCGCGCGTCGCGCACTTGGTAGGCCAGACTCCGAAAACCCGCCACCGTACCTTCACCTCCGCCGTACCCCTGCCTTTACCGTCCGTCGCGCCCCGCGCTACCGCGTAGAACGAAGCGACCCGCCCCGACGTGCCCAACATGCCCGAGGGGATACGGGCGCATGCGGGGGCGGTCGAGGCGTACGGGTGGCACATGGCCGGAAGTCAGCGCCCCATGCGCCCCGCGCCGACCACGATCCGGGCCAGCTCCTCGTGGCAGATGTCGCTGTGCGCCCCCGCCGGGGGACCGCCGCGGCGGACCACGGAACCCGCGTCGACGCTGACGCAGCCGGATCCCGGCAGTCCCCCGCTCAGGGCCCTGTCCAGGGCCAGCCGCGGAGCGCCCGGCACCGCCTGCACCCCGTCGTGCCCGAGGGCGCCCCACCGCTCGTCGAAGCCGAGCAGTCCGGCCGAATCACCCGCCGTCCGGGAGGCCAGGGGGTAGAACACACCGAGGGCGGAGTCGTGCGCGGAATGGCAGGCCACCACCGGTCCGTCCACCCGCCGCTGGAGCCCGCGCAGGACGCCGCCCCGCGCCGGGTCGTGGGGGAGCCGGTCGCTGAACGCGTAATGGGAGAAAGCCCCCTGGAGCAGCGTCAGCGACTTCACGTGGCGGGCCCCGTCCGGCACCGCGCGCAGCGAGAACGACACCACCCGCGCCCCGAAACTGTGGCCGATGAGGTGGAAGCGCAGGGCGGGCCGCCGTGCCGCGAGGTCGGTGAGCACCGGTCCGAGGCCGTGCTCGCCGACCAGCCCGGCCCGCTTCTTCATCTCGTAGTACGTGGCCTGCCGCAGCAGTTCCTTCGCGCCGCCCCACAGGGCGCGCAGCCCGTCCGCCGCCGTGGGACCCGGCCCCGTCCAGGCCCCGGGCAGCCCGTCCCCGGCGGCGGCCTCCGCCTCGGCCAGGGCGGCGGTCAGGGCCCGGCACACCGCCACCGGGTCCAGTGCGAAGACGTCCGGCACCCCGCCGCCCGCGCCCGCCCCGGCCCCGCCCGCGCCCGCCGGCGGTCCCTCCGCGACCGCCGCGGCCCCGGCCGGGGCCGCCGGGCCCGCCCCCACGAGCTCCCGTACCAGCGTCCCGAACTCGGCGAACGCCGCCTCCGACTCCGGCCGCCGCGCCAGCAGCGCCGCGATCCGGTCCAGCTCCGCCTCCCGCCCGGGCCAGAACCCGCCCAGCGCCGCGCGGGTCGCCGCGTCCAGGGCGGGCCCGGAGGCCGCCTCCGCGAGCGCGCCGTGCGGATCGAAGTCCGGTATCGGCTCGTCCGAGAACCGGATCGACGGCCACACCACCCCCACGTACCCCAGCCGCACCCCCGACCCCACCAGGCCCGGGAAGGGGGCGAAGAAACGGTCGTACAGCCGGGTCGCCGCCGAGCGGTCGCTGTTCCACCCGTGCGCGAAGACCAGCAGGTCGGTGGCCTCCATCCGGGCCACCGCCGCCCGCGTGGCCGGGTCCACGTCCCCCTGCGCGTCGAAGGTCAGCTCCTGGTACGGCCCGACCCCGATCCCCGCTCCGCCGTCCGCCATGACGTACCCCTTCCGCGCGAGCCGTGCGTGCCCGGGTCGGTCGCAGCATCCCGCCGCGGGGCCGCGACGGCCAGACCCGCGACAGCACCGGTCGCGGGCGGGGCCGGCGCGGGTCAGGGATAGAGCAGGTACCGCTCCCGGACCGCCGCGAACCGCGCCAGCCCGGCCGCCCAGTCACCCGCGACCTCCTCCACCCCCGCCCCCGCGTCCACCAGCGTCCGCACCCGGTCCGACCCGGTCAGCCGGTCGATCCAGTGGTCCGCCCGCCAGCCGAACCCGCTCCACGTCCGCCGCGCCGTCACCAGCAGCCCGATCCCCGCCCGCACCGGGTCGAAGGCCTCCCGGTCGTGCACGATCAGCCGGAGCCCGCCGCACACCTTCCCGGCGTGCTTGGAGAAGGACGGCGTGAACCAGGCCTCGCGGAACCACACCCCGGCCAGCCCCAGTCCGTTGGCCGCCTCCGCCCACCGCCGGTCGACGCCCTCGGCCCCGAGCAGCTCGAAGGGCGTGGTCGTGCCCCGGCCCTCCGACAGGTTGGTGCCCTCGAACAGGCAGGTGCCGGCGTATGCCAGCGCCGTGTCCGGGGTGGGCACGTTGGGGCTCGGCGGCACCCACGGCAGGCCGGTCTCCCCGAAGAACGAGCCCCGCCGCCAGCCGGTCATCGGCACGGTCCGCAGCCGCGGCCCGGCGCGGCCCAGGAACTCGCCGCCGAACAGCAGGGCCAGCTCGGCCACCGTCATGCCGTGCGCGAGCGCGATCGGCTCGCGGCCCACGGCGCTCGCGTACGGACGCTCCAGCACGGGCCCGGCGGCCCGGAGCCCGCCGACCGGGTTGGGCCGGTCCAGCACCACCACCGCCGTGCCGGACAGCGCGGCCGCGCGCATGCAGTCGTACAGGGTCCAGACGTAGGTGTAGAAGCGCGCCCCGACGTCCTGGACGTCGAAGACCAGGGTGTCGATCCCCGCGGCCGTGAACAGGCCGGCGAGCTCACGGGCGCTCCTGCCGTACGCGTCGTACACCGGCAGCCCCGTCGCCGGATCCCGCCCGGCCCCCTCCGAGCCGCCCGCCTGGGCGGTCCCCCGGAATCCGTGCTCGGGCCCGAACACCGCGACCAGGTCGACCCGTTCGTCGGCGTGGAGCACGTCGACCAGGTGGCGGGCGTCGGCGGTGATGCCGGTGGGGTTGGTGAGCACCCCGACCCGCTGGCCGGCGAGTTCCGCGTACCCGTCGGCGGCCAGCCGCTCGAAGCCGGTGCGCACCCGGCCGGGGCGCGGGGGTGCGGCGGGCCGCCCCGCTCCCACGGCGCCGGCGGCCCCGGCCGTCCCCGCCAGTCCCAGCAGCCCGCGGCGCGAGAGTGTCACCCCGTCATGCTGGCGCGCCGCCCCCTTCCGTCCTGACATACCGACTGGTTAGTCTGCCGGAATCCGGCGGCCCGGTGGGGCCGGCAGGCAGCGGCGAAAGGTGATCCCCGTGAGCGCGTACCAGGACCAGCGAGTCGTCGTCACCGGCGCGGGCGGCGGCATCGGCGCGGCCCTCGCCCACCGGTTCGCGGCGGAGGGGGCCACCGTCGTCGTCAACGACCTCGACGCGGACAGGGCCGCCGCCGTCGCCGCCGCCATCGGCGCCCGCGCCGTCGCCGTCCCCGGCGACGCCTCGGCGGTCGTCGGCGAGGCCCGCGAGGCACTGGGCGGGAGGGTGGACGTCTACTGCGCCAACGCCGGACTGGCCTCGGGCGGCGACGCCTTCGCAGAGGAGGCGGTCTGGGAGGCGGCCTGGGACACCAACGTCATGGCCCACGTGCGCGCCGCCCGCGCCCTGCTGCCCGACTGGCTGGAGCGGGGCGAGGGGCGCTTCGTGTCCACCGTCTCGGCCGCCGGGCTGCTCACCATGCTCGGGGCGGCGCCGTACAGTGTCACCAAGCACGGTGCCCTCGCCTTCGCGGAATGGCTCTCGCTGACCTACCGCCACCGGGGCGTGCGGGTCCACGCCATCTGCCCGCAGGGCGTGCGCACCGACATGCTGACCGCCGCGGGATCGGCGGGCGAACTCGTCCTGGCGCCGACCGCGATCGAGCCGGACGCGGTCGCGGACGCCCTGTTCGACGGCATGGAGAAGGGCCGGTTCTTGATCCTCCCGCACCCCGAGGTGGCGGACTACTACGCCGGGCGCGCGAGCGACCCCGAGCGGTGGCTGGGCGCCATGAACCGCCTCCAGCGCACCTGGGAGTCCTCGTGACGGAACCCGCCGCCGACGCCGCGGCCGCCGGCCCGGCCCCCGCCTCCCCGTACGCGGCCCGGCCGTGGCTGCGCCTGCTCAGCCCCGCCCAGCTGGCGCCGGTGGCGCCACCGGCCAGCGTGCTGGACGCCTTCCGCGACGCCGTGGCGCGGGCCCCGGAGCGGGCCGCGCTGGCGTACTTCGACGGGCGGGTCGGGTACGCCGAGGCCGACGCCCTCTCCGACTCCCTGGCCGGGTACCTCGCCGGGCGGGGGGTGCGGCGCGGGGACCGGGTCGCGGTGATGCTGCAGAACACCCCGCACTTCGTGCTCGCCGTGCTGGGTGCGTGGAAGGCGGGCGCGGTGGTCGTGCCGGTCAACCCGATGTACAAGTCCGCCGAGACGCGGCACGTGCTGGGGGACTCCGGGGCGGTGGCGCTGGTGTGCGAGGACGGGGCGTGGGGCGGCCACCCCGCGGAGGCGGTCCGCGGGACCGCCGTCCGGACCGTCCTGACGGCCCGCCCCACGGACTTCCAGACCCGCAACGACCCCCGGGCCCTCCCGGCCCCTGCCACAGCCCCGGACCCGGCCCTGGCCTCCGCCCCGGCCTCCGCCCCGGCCGTCCCCGCCGACCTGCTCGCCGTGGCCCGGCAGGGCCACCCCGCGCCGCCCGACCCCCGGCTCACCTCCGCCGACACCGCCCTCATCAGCTACACCTCCGGGACCTCCGGCACCCCCAAGGGCGCCATGAACCCGCACGGGGCCATCACCTACAACGCCGTCCGCCAGGTCACCGGGCACCCCGTCGCCGAGGGGGCCGCGTACTTCGCGCTCGCCCCGCTGTTCCACATCACCGGCCTGGTCTGCGAACTGGCCGCCTGCCTCGTCAACGCCGGCACCCTCGTCCTCACCCGCCGCTTCGACGCCGGCACCGTCCTCGACGCCTTCCTGGAGCACCGCCCCGCCTACACCATCGGGCCCGCCACCGCCTTCACCGCCCTGGCCGCGCACCCCGCCGCCACCCGCGAGCACTTCGCCTCCTTCCAGGTGGTCTCCTCCGGCGGCGCCCCACTCCCGCCCGCCCTCGTCGCGCGCCTCCACGCCGACTTCGGGTTCCACCTGCGCAACGGCTACGGCCTCACCGAGTGCACCGCGCCCTGCGCCTCCGTCCCCGCGCACCGCGAGGCCCCCGTCGACCCCGGCAGCGGAACCCTCTCCGTCGGGGTCCCGGGCGCGCAGACCCTCGTACGCATCCTCGACGAGCACGGCGCCGAGGTCCCGCTCGGCCGGACCGGCGAGATAGCCGTGCGCGGTCCGCAGGTCGTGCCGGGCTACTGGGGGCTGCCCGACGCCACCGCCCGGACCTTCCCGGACGGCGAACTGCGCACCGGCGACGTCGGGTTCATGGACGCCGACGGCTGGCTGTACGTCGTCGACCGCAAGAAGGACGTGATCATCGCCTCCGGCTTCAAGGTGTGGCCGCGCGAGGTCGAGGACGTCCTGTACACCCACCCCGCCGTACGGGAGGCGGCCGTCGTCGGTGTCCCCGACCCCTACCGCGGGGAGACCGTCAAGGCGTACGTCAGCCTGCGTCCCGGCGCCCGCGCCGAGCCGGCCGCCCTCGTGGCGTACTGCGCCGAGCGCCTCGCCGCCTACAAGTACCCGCGCCGGGTGGAGGTCCTGCCTGTTCTTCCGCAGACCACCAGTGGCAAGATCCTGCGACGAGAACTGCGCGAGCGCGGCTGAAAACAGTCGGAGGATCAGGAGAGGAAGGCGAGCACCATGGCCGCCAGGAACACCGCCGGACCCCAGACCGGGGACCACGACACCCCGGTGCCGCAGCGGCTGCTGGCCGTCGCCACCAGGCTGTTCGCCGAACGCGGTTACGACCGCACCTCCGTCCAGGAGATCGTCGAGGCGGCGGGGGTCACCAAGGGCGCCCTCTACCACTACTTCGGCTCCAAGGACGACCTGCTGCACGAGGTGTACGCGCGGATGCTGCGCCTCCAGCAGCAGCGGCTCGACGCGGTGGCCGGCTCCGGGGCCCCCGTCGAGGAGCGGCTGCGGGCCGCGGCCGCCGACGTCGTCGTCACCACCATCGAGAACCTCGACGACGCGATGATCTTCTTCCGGTCGATGCACCAGCTCAGCCCGGAGAAGTACAAGCAGGTCCGTGCCGAACGCCGCCGCTACCACGAGCGCTTCCGCGCCCTGGTCGAGGAGGGCATGGCCGCCGGGGTGTTCGCCACGGCCACCCCTGCCGACCTGGTGGTGGACTACTACTTCGGCTCGGTGCACCACCTCTCCACCTGGTACCGGACCGACGGCCCCCTCACCCCCCACCAGGTGGCCGACCACCTGGCCGACCTGCTGCTCCGCTCCCTGCGCCCCTAGAGGGGTGCGGGCGCGGCCAGGAGCGGGTAGTCGTTGTAGCCCTCCGCGCCGTGCACGTGCATCAGGAACTCGGGGCGGAGCTCGTTGAGCGGTGCGCCGGTGCGCAGGCGTTCCACGAGGTCGGGGTTGGCGATGAACCCCCGCCCGAGGGCGATCAGGTCGGCGCCCTCGGCCAGCAGCCGCCCGGCCCGCGCCGCGCCCGCGTCGGCGGCCGCCTCCTCCCGGGTGAGCTTCGGGTTGGCGATCAGCGTGCCCGGCCAGGCCTTGCGGAGTGCGGCGAAGCCGGGCTCCTCCGGGTCGGCGTACACCAGGTGCAGGTAGGCCGGGTCCAGCTCCGCCAGGGCCGCGAGGAGGGCCGGGTAGAGCTCCCCGGTGTCGCCCTCCTCGATGCCGTTGACGTCCCGCCCGGGGGAGATCCGCACCCCGACCCGCTCGGGGCCGACCGCCTCCGCGACCGCCCGGACCACCTCGACGGCGAACCTGATCCGCCCCCGCACCGTCCCGCCCCACGCGTCGGTGCGGAGGTTGGTGTTGCGGGCGAGGAACTGGTGGACCAGCATGCCGTTGGCGGCGTGCACCTCCACCCCGGCGAACCCCGCCTCCACCGCGTTGCGCGCGGCGGTGGCGAAGTCGGCGACGGTGGCCCGGATGTCCTCCGGCGTCATCGCGCGGGGCGTGACCGGGTCCTGGAGCCCGGCCGCGGTGTGCAGCGGCTCCGGCAGCGGTACGGCCGACGGGGCGAGCGGGACGCGGCCGCTGGTGTCGGGGTGGCCGATCCGGCCGCCGTGCTGGAGCTGGAGGAACATCCGCCCGCCGGCGGCGCGCACGGCGTCGGTGACCCGCCGCCATCCGGCCGTCTGCTCCGGGGTGTGGATACCGGGGATGCGCGGGTAGGTCTGGCCGACGGCGTTCGGCGTGGTGCCCTCGGCGATGATCAGCCCGGCCGAGGCGCGCTGCGCGTAGTGGGTGGCCATCGCCTCTCCGGGCACCCCGTCGGCGCCCGCGCGGTTGCGGGTCAGCGGAGCCATCACCAGGCGGTTGGGGAGGTCCAGGGGGCCCAGGCGGGCCGGGGAGAAGAGGCGGGATCCGGCGGCGGAGGCCTGTCGTGTCTGCGTCATGCCGGTACCGTAGGACCTGACACCGGTGTCAGGTTCAAGGCTCGAAGGCCGAGGCTCGAGGGCGGACGGGGTGACCATGCGGATCGGCGAACTGGCGGCGCGCACCGGGGTGAGCGAGCGCTCCCTGCGCTACTACGAGCAGCAGGCCCTCCTCGTCTCCGACCGGACGCCGGGCGGCCACCGAGAGTACCCCGAGCGGGCCGTCGACCGGGTCATCCGCATCCAGGAGCTCTACGCCGCCGGGCTGCACAGCTCCAGGATCGCGCAGATCCTGCCCTGCATGCGGGACGAGGACGGCGGCCCGTCGGTACGGGCCACCCCCGCCCTGGTGGCGGAGCTGGTCACCGAACGGGACCGGATCGACCGGATGATCGACGACCTCGTCCGCTCCCGCGAGGTGCTGGACGAGGTCATCGAGACGGCCTCCGGCCGGGCCGCCCCCTGATCCGGAAGGCGCCGTCTAGCGGTGGCGCTTCAGCTCGCGGAGGGCCAGGGAGCGCTGGTGGACCTCGTCCGGGCCGTCCGCCAGCCGCAGCGTGCGCGCCGCGGCCCACAGCTCGGCCAGCGGGAAGTCCTGGCTGACCCCGCCCGCGCCGTGCAGCTGCACCGCCTGGTCCAGGATCCCGACCACGGCGCGCGGGGTGGCGATCTTGATCGCCTGGATCTCGGTGTGCGCGCCCCGGTTGCCGACGGTGTCCATCAGCCAGGCCGTCTTCAGCACCAGCAGCCGCAGCTGCTCGATGGTGACCCGGGCGTCCGCGATCCAGTTCTGCACGACGCCCTGGGCGGCGAGCTCCTTCCCGAAGGCCGTACGGTCCAGCGCGCGCCGGCACATCAGCTCGACGGCCCGCTCCGCCATCCCGATCAGCCGCATGCAGTGGTGGATCCGGCCCGGGCCCAGGCGGGCCTGGGCGATGGCGAAGCCGGAGCCCTCCTCGCCGACCAGGTTCTCCGCCGGCACCCGGGCCCCGTCGAAGACCACCTCGGCGTGCCCGCCGTGGTCGTGGTCGGCGTACCCGTACACCGTCATCGCCCGGCGCACCTCCACGCCCGGGGTGTCGCGCGGCACCAGCAGCATCGACTGCTGGCGCCGCGGGTCGGCACCGTCCGGGTCGGTCTTGCCCATCACGATGAAGACCTTGCAGTCCGGGTTCATCGCCCCGGAGATGTACCACTTGCGGCCGGTGACCACGTACGCATCGCCGTCCCGCTCGATCCGGGTCTCGATGTTCGTCGCGTCCGAGGAGGCCACCTCGGGCTCGGTCATCGCGAAGGCGGAGCGGATCTCCCCCGCCAGCAGGGGCTCCAGCCACTGCTTCTTCTGCCGCTCGTTCCCGAACTGGGCGAGCAGCTCCATGTTCCCGGTGTCCGGGGCCGCGCAGTTGGTGGCCATCGGCGCCAGGTGGGGGCTGCGGCCGGTGATCTCGGCGAGCGGGGCGTACTGGAGGTTGGTCAGCCCGGCCCCGTACTCGGCGTCCGGCAGGAAGAGGTTCCACAGCCCCTGGCGGCGCGCCTCGGCCTTCAGCTCGCCGAAGACGGGCGGGGTGTCCCAGGGCGAGGCCAGCCGCGCACGCTGCTCGGCGGCGACGGCTTCCGCCGGGTGGACGTACTCCTCCATGAACGCGAGCAGCCGCCCGCGGAGTTCCTCGGTCCGGGTGTCGAATGCGAAGTCCATCTGCGCGGCTCCTCAGCCTTCCTGGAGGGTGGTCAGACCGTGTGCGATGAAGACCGGGACCAGCTCGCCGATCCGGTCGAAGCCCGCGCCCACCGTCTGGCCGAGCGTGTAGCGGTAGTGGATGCCTTCGAGGATCACCGCGAGCTTGAACCAGGCGAAGGCCGTGTACCAGGCGATCGCCCCGGTGTCCCGGCCCGAACGGGCGGCGTACCGCTCGATCAGCTCGGCCGGCGCCGGGTGGCCCGGCGCTCGGCTCGTCGTACTGACGGGGGAGTCCTCCAGGCCCAGGTCCGAGCTGTACATCACCAGCAGCCCGAGGTCCGTCAGCGGATCGCCCAGCGTGGACATCTCCCAGTCCAGCACCGCCCGGATCGTGTCGTCCGGCCCGCCGATCAGCACGTTGTCCAGCCGGAAGTCGCCGTGCACCACGGCCGGGGCGGGGGAGCCGGGCAGTGCCCGGGCCAGGGCCCCGTGCAGTTCGTCGATCCCGGCGAGCTCCCGGCCGCGCGAGGCCGCGAGCTGCTTGCCCCAGCGGCGCAACTGCCGGTCCAGGAAGCCCTCGGGCCGGCCGAAGTCCCCGAGGCCCACCGCCCCGGGGTCCACCGCGTGCAGGTCCACAAGGGTGTCCACCAGGCCGAGCACCGCCCTGCGGGTGCGCTCGGGGCCGATCCCCGCGAGCTGCTCCGCCGTCCGGTACGGCACGCCGTCGACGTGCTCCATGACGTAGAACGGCGCCCCCAGCACCGCTTCGTCCTCGCACAGCAGCAGCGCCTCCGGCACCGGCACGGCCGTCCCGTGCAGGGCGGCGATCACCCGGTGCTCGCGCCGCATGTCGTGCGCGGTGGCCAGGACGTGCCCGAGCGGCGGGCGGCGCACCACCCAGCGGCCGGATCCGTCGGTGACCGCGTACGTCAGGTTCGACCGGCCCCCCTCGATCAGCCGGCCGGTCAGCGGTCCGGCCACGAGCCCGGGGAGCGCGGCGTCGAGGTGGACGCGCAGCCGCTCCAGATCGAGGCCTCGGGGGTCGGCTGGGGTCATGGGCGCGCCTCCGTACGAAGTCGGGTCGACGACGGGTGTCCCGAGCCATCATGCCGACCAGTCGGTATGCCGTCCAGGGGGCGGGCCGAAAGAAACCCCTCCGGCCCGCCGCGTCAGCGCCTCACGCGTGACACAGGATCGGCGTGCCGCCGTTCATCACCGTCATGTCCCGCAGCACGGCCATGATGTCCAGCGGCGCCCCCTCCGGCTCCCCGGCCAGCTCCGCGTACGCCCGGTGCAGGTTCGCCACCAGCCGTTCGCTCTCCCGCCAGGCCGCGAACTCGCCCAGCTCGGCCCCGCGCGCCAGCTCCAGCGGGGTCAGCCCCTGCGCCCGGCCCTCCCGCGCCAGCTCCGCCACGTACCGCAGGTAGCGCTCGGTGGACTCGTACGCCGACGGGTCGGTCAGCGGCCCGTGGCCCGGTACGACGGTCTCCGCGTCGAGCGAGCGCAGCAGCTCCAGCGCCCGCAGCGAACCGGCCAGCGAACCCATCGCCAGGAAGGGGGTGCCCCCGGCGAAGACCAGGTCCCCGGTGAACACCACCCGCTGCCCGGGCAGCCACACCACCGAGTCGCCCGTGGTGTGCGCCACGCCCGGGTGGAGGACCCGCACCTCGGTGCCCCCGACGTGCAGCGTCAGCCGTTGGTCGTAGGTGAGGTCGGGCGCGGTGATCTCTATGGCGCCGAAGTCGGTCCCGGGCCAGATCAGCTCCAGCTGGTGCCCGGCGGCCAGCTGCTCGGCCCGCGCGTTGTCGTGGCCCACGATCAGGGCCGGGGCGAAGGCGGCGTTGCCGTAGGTGTGGTCGCCGTGGTGGTGGGTGTTGACCACGGTCCGGGGCAGCGGCGACCCGGAGGCCACGATCGCCTCGCGCAGGGCCAGCGCCCGCCGCTCGGTGGCGGCGGTGTCGACCAGCACGGTCTGCCCGCCGTCACTGATCCAGCCGGCGTTGTTCAGGCACCAGCCGCCGTCCGGCTGGACGTAGGCGTGCACCCCGGCCGCGGGCCGGACGACGTAGGGCTTCTCGACGGTCATGGGCGCTCTCCCCGGGTCGCTGTGACAGGCGGTCAGCATCCTGTCAGCCGGCCCCGGGCCACCGGAGGGCGGGGTTCTGCGGGGGAGAGGCCGCGGAGGGGGCCGGGAGGGGCCGGGAGCGGGTGGGCGGGGCCGGGAGGGGGAGCGGGAGGGCTCAGACGATCACGGTCATCGCGAACACCGCCAGCGCCACCGCGCACAGCGCCGCCCCGACCGCCGCCCCCGGCGTCAGCCCCGCCGGCCGGGCCGCCGCGAGCAGCCGGATCCGCCGGTGCGCCACCCACAGGAACGCCACCCACACCAGCGCGATCACGGCCGCCCCGGTCACCTCCAGTGGCGACCCGGTCCCGTGCAGCGCCTGCCGCAGCGCCAGCACCGCGGTGACCGAGCAGGCCAGGGTGGTGCGCCGCCACGCCAGCCGGGTCCGCTCGGGCTGGAGCCCGGCGTCGCGGGCGGCCGTCCCGGGACGGGTCACGGCCGGCCCGTCCAGCCCAGTAGCACCACCAGCACCATCGCCACCGCGACCAGCCCGACCCCCAGGCTCAGCAGCACCGGGAACGGCGACAGCGGCAGGTCCTCGCCCCGCCGCATGGCCCGCTCGCACCGCACCCAGTGGTGCACGGCCCGCAGCGCGCACGCCGCCCCCACCGCCAGCAGGGCCAGCGCCATCCCCACCCGCACCCCCCAGCGCAGGTCCGGCAGGAACTGGTCCACCGCGAACCCGCCGCCCACCAGCGCCAGCGCGGTGCGGATCCAGGCCAGGAAGGTCCGCTCGTTGGCCAGGGAGAAGCGGTAGTCCGGGGTCTCGCCCTCGTCGCGCAGCCGCTGCGGTGCGAACCAGAGGCGCACATCCTTGCCGAAGTCGATCACCTGTCCAATTTACGTCCCCTTCACACGCGGGGCGCGGGCGGCCGCCCCCCGCCCTCCCGGAAGGCCCGCAGCCGCCGGTACGCCTCCAGCCCGTCCGGCACCCACGGCCACTCCCCGCCGGCCGCCCGCCGCTCCAGCTCCCCGGGCTCCAGCCAGGCGTGCCAGTCCACCTCCGACTCCTGCGGCGCCACCGGCAGGGTGCACCGCACCTCGTGCACGTACGACCACCACGAGCCGCCCGGACCCTCGTAGAGGAACTTGAACAGCGGCGCCGGCTGCTCCAGCCCGCTCACCCCGAGCTCCTCCTCCGCCTCCCGCAGCGCCGCCCCCGGGTAGTCCTCCCCGGCGCCCAGCACCCCGCCGACGAACATGTCGTAGTGCGCGGGGAACACCAGCTTCGACGCCGTCCGCCGGTGCACGAACACCCGCCCCAGCTCGTCCCTGACCTGCACGAACACACACCGGTGGAGGAGCCCCCGGGCGTACACCTCGCCCCGCGGGGCCTGCCCCGTGACCCGGTCGTCGCGGTCCACCACGTCCAGTACTTCATCCGCTGCGCCCATCCGTCCATCCAACCACCGCTGTTGACGGGTTACCGCTCCGTAGCAAAGGATCTGCCCCACCACCGACCGGAGGACGGGCAGACGCATGAGCTACGACGCTGACGTGATCGTGATCGGAGCGGGCCTCGCGGGCCTCGTGGCCACCGCCGAGCTCGTCGACGCGGGGCGGAAGGTGATCCTCCTCGACCAGGAGCCCGAGCAGTCGATCGGCGGCCAGGCGCACTGGTCCTTCGGCGGGCTCTTCTTCGTGGACTCGCCCGAGCAGCGCCGGATGCGGATCCGCGACAGCCGCGCCCTCGCCCTCCAGGACTGGCTGGGCACCGCCGGCTTCGACCGCGAGGAGGACGCCTGGCCGCGCCGCTGGGCCGAGGCCTACGTGGACTTCGCCGCCGGCGAGAAGCGGCCCTGGCTGCACGCCCAGGGCGTGCGCTTCTTCCCCGTCGTCGGCTGGGCCGAACGCGGCGGCTACGACGCCAACGGGCACGGCAACTCCGTCCCCCGCTTCCACATCACCTGGGGCACCGGACCCGGCCTGGTGGAACCCTTCGAGCGCCGGGTGCGCGCCGGAGCGGCCCGCGGGCTGGTCAGCCTGCGGTTCCGCCACCGGGTCACCGGCCTGGCCTCCACCGCCGGCGCCGTGGACACCGTCACCGGGGAGGTCCTGGCACCCTCCGACGCCGTACGGGGCGCCGCCAGCGGCCGCGAGAGCACCGGCACCTTCAGCCTGCGGGCCCAGGCGGTGATCGTCACCAGCGGCGGCATCGGCGGCAACCACGATCTGGTCCGCGCCCAGTGGCCGGCCCGCCTGGGCACCCCGCCCGCGCGGCTGCTCTCCGGGGTCCCGGCGCACGTGGACGGCCTGATGCTCGGCATCACGGAGAAGGCCGGCGCCAGCCACATCAACAAGGACCGGATGTGGCACTACACCGAGGGCATCGAGAACTGGGACCCGATCTGGGCCCGCCACGGCATCCGCATCCTGCCCGGCCCCTCCTCCCTCTGGCTGGACGCCACCGGCCGGCGCCTGCCCGTCCCCCTCTTCCCCGGCTTCGACACGCTCGGCACCCTCGACCACATCATGCGCACCGGCCACGACCACACCTGGTTCGTCCTCAACCAGCGCATCATCGGCAAGGAGTTCGGCCTCTCCGGCTCCGAACAGAACCCCGACCTGACGGGCCGCTCCGTCCGCGAGGTGCTGGTCCGCGCCCGGCAGGCCGTACCCGGGCCGGTCAAGGCGTTCATGGACCGGGGCGCCGATTTCATCGTGGAACGGGACCTGTCGGCGATGGTCCGCCGGATGAACGAGCTCACCGGCGAGGACCTGCTCGACGAGGCCACCGTACGGGGCGAGATCACCGCCCGCGACCGGGAGATCGCCAACCCCTTCACCAAGGACCTCCAGGTCACGGCCATCCACGGGGCCCGCAAGTACCTCGGTGACCGGCTGATCCGCACCGCCGCCCCGCACCGGATCCTGGACCCGAAGGCCGGCCCGCTGATCGCCGTCCGCCTCTCGATCCTGACCCGCAAGTCCCTGGGCGGCCTGGAGACCGACCTGTCCTCGCGCGTCCTGACCCCCTCGGGCGAGCCGCTGCCGGGCGTGTACGCGGCCGGGGAGGCGGCGGGCTTCGGCGGCGGGGGCGTCCACGGCTACCGCGCCCTGGAGGGCACGTTCCTGGGCGGCTGCCTCTTCTCGGGACGGGCCGCGGGCCGCGCGGCCGCCGCAGCCACCGCCTGACCCGGACCCCGCGGGGCCGCCCCCCCGGAACGGGCCGCCCCCGGAACCGGCCCCCCGGAACCGGCCCCCCGGAACCGGCCCCCCGGAACCGGCCCCCCGGAACCGGCCCCCCGGGAACCGGCCCCCCGGAACCGGCCCCCCGGAACCGGCCCCCCGGAACCGGCCGCTCCGCGCCCGGTGCGCTCGACCGCCGCGCGGGCCGGATGGATCCGGCCCCGCACCAACCGACCTCCTCCACCCACCCGTTGATTCCAGCCACTCCCCGCATCCGGACCTTGACGCGGAGCTGTGCGTACCGGTTTGCTGTGAGTGATCATCCGGCTGACCACCGGCGTGATCGAGTCGCGCCCCGCGCGCCCCGCGCCCCGGCGCCGCACACCGCACCGCACCCGCACCGCACGTCGTCCACCCGCGCCCGCGCTCTGGAGGGAACCCGCGGATGTCCCCGCCGCCGCCCCTCGGCCGCACCCGCAAGCGGGACGCCCAGCTCTTCGACCCGGCTCTCTGCGACAGCGAACTCGTCTCCGTACGCGGCCAGTTCGCCCAGGGGCGGTGGGCCCGGGCCCGCAGCCTCCTGGTGGCGACCGGCGACGACTGGGACCGCCGCGGCCACCGCGTCACCGTCCTCGCCGAGACCCCGTCCGCCACCGCCTGGGCCCGCGAGTGGCTCCTCGCCGAACCCGACAGCGCCGACGCCGCCACCCTCCTCGCCTGCGCCTCCGTTCACGCCGCCCTGCGCGGCAAGGGCACCCCCCAGGCCGCCGACGAGGCCTGCCGCCGCGCCGCGGCCCTGCTCCCGGCCGACCCCACCCCCTGGCTCGGCCTGCTCATGCTCTCCCGCGCCTTCGGCTCCGACGAGGAGTTCAGCCGCACCTTCGACCAGGTCCGGGCCCGCCACCGCGAACACCACCACGCCCACCACCTCATGGTCGCCCGGCTCGCCGAACGCGACCCCGAGGCGGGCCGCGACCCGCTCCACGAGGTCTACGACTTCGCTGCCTGGGCCGCCGAGGAGTCCCCGGCCGACTCCCCGCTCGCCGTGCTCCCCGTCATCGCGCACGCCGAGCGCTACCGCGTCCTCGCCGCCGCCCAGGGCCGCACCGCCCCCGAGGCCGCCGTCGAACACTGGACCGGCCACCGCGCCCGCCAGGTGCTGCGCTCCGCCTTCGACTGGTGGCTCGAATGGGAACGCGAGGACCACCCCCGCAACCGGGTCGACCTCAACTTCCTCGCCCACGCCAAGCTCTGCGAAGGGCGCCCCGCCGAAGCGGCCGCCCTCTTCCACCGCATCGGCGCCCACGCCACCCGCGCCCCCTGGTCCTATCCGGACCGCGACCCCACCAAGGCCTTCCTCGCCGCGCGCAGCGCCGCGCTCGGCACCGCCTGACCCGCACCCCGCACCCGCACCCCCTCCGTCCCTTCCCCGACCCGCGACCCGACCAGTCGCCCGAAAGGACCCTGCCATGCCGACGGGCAGATCCACCGCGACGGCCTCCGCCACCCCGGCCGAGATCCGCACCTACAAGGGCCAGGACCGGGCCCTGCGCGCCGGCCGCCTCGGCACCGCCGGGCTGCTGCTCTCCGTACTCGCCGCCAGCGCACCCCTGATGGTCGTCGCCGGCGTCATGCCGACGATCTTCGGGGTCATGGGCATCGTCGGCCAGCCCCTGCTCTTCGTGATCCTCGGCGTCGTCCTGGCCCTCTTCGGCATCGGCTACGCCGAGATGAGCCGCCACGTCCACAACGCCGGCGCCTTCTACGCCTACATAGCCCGCGGCCTCGGCCCCACCGCCGGAGCATCCGCCTCCCTCGTCGCCCTCGTCGCGTACAGCGCCATGCAGGTCGGCGTGTACGGCATCCTCGGCTTCGAGATCTCCGGCCTCTTCTCCACCTACCTGCACACCGAGATCGCCTGGTGGATCCCCGCCCTGCTCGCGGTCGCCGCCACCGGCGCCCTCGGCTGGCTGAAGATCGACCTCAACGCCAAGGTCCTCGGCGTCCTGCTGCTCATCGAGTGCGCCCTCGTCGTCGTCTTCGACCTCGCCGCCCTCGGCAAGCCCGGCCCCCAGGGCCTCTCCCTGCAGGCCTTCGACCCCGCCACCCTCGGCGGCGCCGGCCTCGGCACCGCCCTGTGCTTCTGCATCGCCGCCTTCGTCGGCTTCGAGCAGTCCCCGGTCTACGCCGAGGAGACCAGCAAGCCGCACATCGTCGTCTCCCGGGTGATGTTCCTCGCCGTCGGCTTCGTCGCCCTCTTCTTCGCCCTCAGCGCCTGGGCCCTCAGCGTCGCCACCGGGCCCGACCGGATCACCAGGGCGGCCACCGACGCCGGCCCCGCGCTCCTCTTCGACCTCACGCGGAGCCGCCTCGGCGCCGGTTTCACGGACGTCCTGCACGTCCTCTTCGTCACCGGCATGTTCGCGGCCATGCTCAGCTTCCACAACGTCGTCGCCCGCTACGCCTTCGCCATGGGCCGCGAGGGACTGCTCCCCGCCCGCTTCGGCCGCACCAACCCCGGCACCGGAGCCCCCGCCACCGGCTCCCTGCTCCAGACGGTCGTCGCCGCCCTCGTCGTCCTCGCCTTCGCGCTCACCGACTCCTCGCCGGCCGGCGACCCCACCGCACCGGTCCTGCACCTGTTCACCTGGATGGGCAGCGTCGGCGCCCTCGGCGTGACCGTCCTGATGGCCGCGTCCTCCTTCGCCGTCATCGCCTTCTTCGTCCGCCGGGGCGCCGCCGGCGCCCAGATCTGGCGGCTCGTCGCGGCGGGCCTCGCCGGCCTGGCCCTGGTCGGCATCGTCGTCTACACCGTCAAGGACTTCGGCGTCCTGGTCGCCGCCGAGGAGGGCTCCGCGCTCAGCCTGGTCCTGCCCGCGATCATCGGCGTGGCCGCCCTCGCCGGACTGGTCCACGGGCTGGTCCTCAAGGCCCGCCGCCCCGAGGCGCACGCCCGGATCGGCCTGGGCAACGAGGCCTTCCGGCTCGACCAGGCCGCCGAGGCCGGGCCGGGCGCCTGAGGGCCCCGAACCTCGTAGGCGTACCCTCCAGAGGCCCCCGGCGACCGTTCCATGGTCGCCGGGGGCCTCCGCTTTCGGTGGCCGATTTTGGCGGGTTGCGCAGGCGCGTGGTCTCCTATGGCGACAAAATCACCGGAACCGCGATACGGGCGACACCACCCAGGTCCCCCGCACGCGGCTTCGGGCCTGCCTGTCCGACCCACGAAGGCGAAGTCGTATATGAGTGACCGCACCTTGACCGAGGCCCCAGCCGAGGCGCCCTCCCGTCACGTCGACGCAGGTGACGAGGGTTACAGCAAGGACCTCAAGTCCCGCCACATCAACATGATCGCGATCGGCGGGGCGATAGGCACCGGCCTGTTCCTCGGAGCCGGCGGCCGCCTCGCCGGCGCCGGCCCCTCCCTGGCCATCGCCTACGCGGTGTGCGGCGTCTTCGCCTTCTTCGTCGTCCGGGCCCTCGGCGAGCTCGTCCTCTACCGCCCGTCCTCCGGCGCCTTCGTCTCGTACGCGCGCGAGTTCATGGGGGAGAAGGGCGCCTACACCGCCGGCTGGCTCTACTTCCTCAACTGGTCCACCACGACCGTGGCCGACATCACGGCCGCCGCGACCTACGCGCACTTCTGGTCGATGTTCACCGACATCCCCCAGTGGGTGCTCGCGTTCATCGCCCTGGCCGTGGTCCTCACCGCGAACCTGATCTCGGTGAAGTACTTCGGCGAGATGGAGTTCTGGTTCTCCCTGGTCAAGGTCGCCGCCCTGGCGGTCTTCCTGATCGTCGGCATCTACCTCGTCGCCACCAGCCACGACATCGGCGGCAACACCCCGGGCCTGGCCAACATCACCGACCACGGCGGCATCTTCCCGTCCGGCGTGCTCCCGATGCTCCTGGTCATCCAGGGCGTGGTCTTCGCGTACGCCTCCGTCGAGCTCTGCGGCGTCGCCGCCGGTGAGACCGAGAACCCCGAGAAGATCATGCCGAAGGCGATCAACTCGATCATGTGGCGCGTCGGCCTGTTCTACGTCGGCTCCGTGGTCCTGCTCGCGCTGCTGCTCCCGTACACGGAGTACTCGGCCGACCAGAGCCCCTTCGTCACGGTCTTCGACAAGCTGGGCATCCCCGGCGCCGCCGGCATCATGAACCTGGTCGTCCTGACGGCCGCCCTGTCCAGCCTGAACTCCGGCCTCTACTCCACCGGCCGGATCCTGCGCTCGATGGCCATGTCAGGCTCCGCCCCGAAGTTCACCGGCCTCATGAACAAGGGCAAGGTCCCCTACGGCGGCGTCCTGTTCACGGCCGCCTTCGGCGTCGCGGGCGTCGGCCTGAACTACTGGATGCCCGGCGAGGCCTTCGAGATCGTCCTCAACCTGGCCTCCATCGGCATCCTCGGCACCTGGGCCATGGTCATGATCTGTTCGCTGTTCTTCTGGCGCCGGGCGCGGAACGGGCAGGTCGAGCGGCCCGCCTACAAGCTGCCCTGGGCGCCGTACACGCAGATCGTCACCCTGGTCTTCCTGGTGACCGTCCTGGTGCTGATGTGGTGCGACGGAGGCGTCGGCCGCACCACGGTGATGATCCTCCCGGGCATCGCCGCGGCCCTGGTCGGCGGCTGGTTCCTGGTCCGCCGCCGGGTGGCCGAGCTCGCCGCCTCGCGCGACTGACGACCCCCACGGGCCCAGGGGCCCCCGGGACGGGCACAGGCCCGCCCGGGGGCCCCTCCTTCGTTCCCAGGCCCGCTGACGCCCGCCGGGGAAACGAAGAAGGACCCCGCCGCAGCGGGGTCCTTCTCACTGTGTGTCCGAGGGGGGACTTGAACCCCCACGCCCGATAAAGGGCACTAGCACCTCAAGCTAGCGCGTCTGCCATTCCGCCACCCGGACGGGGTGTGTGTCGTCCCGGCCTCACCGGCCGTGGCGACAGGTGAAACATTACCAAACATTCCGGGGGCGCCGTCGCCACCCCCGGACCGGCGCTTTCCGGCCAACGCGGACCACCGCGGGCCTGCGGGGGAAACGAAGAAGGACCCCGCCGGAGCGGGGTCCTTCTCACTGTGTGTCCGAGGGGGGACTTGAACCCCCACGCCCGATAAAGGGCACTAGCACCTCAAGCTAGCGCGTCTGCCATTCCGCCACCCGGACCGGGTGTGTGCGTCCCGGCCTCGCGGCCGTTCCGACGTGGAAAACATTACCAAACAGTCCGGGGTCCTCGATCACGCCCCCTGCGGCCGACGGCCGCCCTTGGGGAGAGCGGCCCCGGGCGGGAGGATGGGGGGACAGCCGGTACGTGATCAGTGGGAGGAAACAGCGTGAGCACATCGGGCGCGGGCCACACCGTCTCGGGCCAGGACGAGGTCGTCGACCTCTGCCGGGACCTCATCCGGATCGACACCAGCAACTACGGGGACCACTCGGGCCCCGGCGAGCGCAAGGCGGCCGAGTGGGTCGCCGAGAAGCTCGCCGAGGTCGGGCTGGAGCCGCAGATCTTCGAATCGCACAAGGGCCGCGCCTCGACCGTGGCGCGCATCGAGGGCGAGGACCCCTCGCGGCCGGCGCTGCTGATCCACGGGCACACCGACGTGGTCCCGGCCAACGCCGCCGACTGGACCTACGACCCCTTCTCGGGCGAGATCGCCGACGGCTGCGTGTGGGGCCGCGGCGCCGTCGACATGAAGGACATGGACGCGATGACGCTGGCCGTCGTGCGCGACCGCATGCGCAGCGGGCGCAAGCCCCCGCGCGACATCGTGCTGGCCTTCCTCGCCGACGAGGAGGCGGGCGGCACCTACGGAGCCCGCCACCTCGTGGACAAGCACCCCGGCCTCTTCGAGGGCGTCACCGAGGCGATCGGCGAGGTCGGCGGGTTCTCCTTCACCGTGAACGAGAACCTCCGCCTCTACCTGGTGGAGACGGCCCAGAAGGGCATGCACTGGATGCGGCTGACGGTCGAGGGCACCGCCGGCCACGGTTCCATGACCAACACCGACAACGCGATCACCGAGCTGTGCGAGGCCGTCGGCCGCCTCGGCCGCCACACCTGGCCGGTCCGCGTCACGAAGACCGTCCGGCACTTCCTCGACGAACTCTCGGACGCGCTCGGAACCCCGCTCGACCCCGACGACATGGACGCCACCCTCGCCAAGCTCGGCGGGATCGCCAAGATGGTCGGCGCGACGCTGCGCAACTCGGCCGCCCCGACGATGCTCGGCGCCGGCTACAAGGTCAACGTCATCCCCGGCCAGGCCACGGCCCACGTGGACGGCCGTTTCCTGCCGGGCTACGAGGACGAGTTCTTCGCGGACCTCGACCGGATCCTCGGCCCGCGCGTCAGGCGCGAGGACGTGCACGCCGACAAGGCCCTGGAGACGGACTTCGACGGGAAGCTCGTGGACGCCATGCAGGGCGCCCTGCGGGCCGAGGACCCGATCGCGCGCGCCGTCCCGTACATGCTCTCCGGCGGCACGGACGCCAAGTCCTTCGACGACCTCGGCATCCGCTGCTTCGGCTTCGCGCCGCTCCAGCTGCCGCCGGAGCTGGACTTCGCGGGCATGTTCCACGGGGTCGACGAGCGGGTTCCGGTCGACGGCCTGAAGTTCGGCGTACGGGTGCTCGACCGCTTCATCGACAACGCCTAACGCCCGGGATTCGGGAAGGTGTGCGCATTCCACTGAGAAGAGTGAATGCGCTCATACGCTCGTAGCCCCGGTGATCCCTCCTCGTTACAGGTGGTGCGGTCCGCGGCTGGGACCGCATTGCCTACTAGGAGGAACAATGCTCAAGAAGGTTGTCGCCGCTGCGGCTGCCACCGGTGGTCTGGTTCTCGCGGGCGCCGGTCTCGCCGTCGCCGACGCGGGCGCCCAGGGTGCGGCCATCGGCTCCCCCGGCGTCGCGTCCGGCAACGTCGTCCAGGTTCCCGTGCACATCCCGGTCAACGTCTGCGGCAACACCGTGAACGTGATCGCGCTGCTGAACCCGGCCTTCGGCAACACCTGCGTCAACGCCTGACGCTTCTGAAGTTCTGGCCCCGGAGCGCAATCCAGCGCTCCGGGGCCGCCGGGCATTACGGCCCGGAACCAGATCATGTCGGCGTGGCAGGCGGGGGAGCCCGTTGAGCCTGTGCGCGCCGCGCGAACGCACACACCAGGGGACGAGTACAGATGCGACGACCTGTCCAGGTCACGAGGAAGACGCTGATCACGATGGCGGCGGCGGGGGGTGTCCTCGCGCTCGGCGGCGGATACGCGCAGGCGGACTCCGGAGCCTCCGGGCACGCCGCGAACTCCCCGGGCCTCCTGTCCGGGAACACCGTGCAGGCGCCGGTGGACGTGCCGGTGAACGCCTGCGGCAACACCGTGACGGTGGTGGGGGGCCTGAACCCGGCCTTCGGCAACCGCTGCGCCAACGAGTCCGGCGGTCCGCAGCACCCCGGGCACCCCGGCAACCCCGGCACACCGGGACACCCCGGCAACCCGGACGACGGCGACGAGGACTGCGACGAGGACGAGCCGCACCACCCCGGCCACCCCGGCGGCGAGCACCCGGGCCACCCGGGCAAC
This sequence comes from Streptomyces sp. NPDC032091, assembly GCF_055580265.1. Lineage (NCBI taxonomy): Bacteria > Bacillati > Actinomycetota > Actinomycetes > Kitasatosporales > Streptomycetaceae > Streptomyces > Streptomyces sp. NPDC032091. Next base: position 136,280 of record NZ_JBVILR010000001.1, read on the forward strand.
CCCGGCACCCCGGGCGGCCACACCCCCGGCGGCAACCCCGGCACCCCGGGCGGGCACACCCCGGGCGGCAACCCCGGCACGGGCACCCCGGGCGGCCAGACCCCGGGCGGCGGGCAGCAGAACCCCGGCACCCCGGGCGGTCACACCCCGGGCACCCCGGGCACGGGCACTCCCGGCACCGGCACCCCCGGCACGCCCACCGGCCCCGGTACGGGCGGCGCCACCACCCCGGCGGCCCACAGCACCACGACGCCGGGCGCGGGGCTCGCCGCGACCGGCGCCGGTGACGCCATGACGGCCGGCCTCCCGCTCGCGGGCGGCCTGCTGCTGGCCGGCACCGTCCTCTACCGGCGCGCCCGCAGCGCGGCCTGACGCACCGCCACGACGCGGGTCCCGGACCGCCGGGGCCCGCGTCGTCGCGCGAGCGGCCGCCGCACGGTCACCAGGTCGCTCTGACCTGGCGGATGATCCGGCGGCGCAGCCGCGCGCGGCGGCTGCCGTCCCGGTACAGGGTCAGGCGGTCGAGCTCCCAATGCCCGTACTCGGCATGGTCGGTCAGCAGGCGGGTCGCCTCCTTGCGGGGGGTCCCGCGGGGCACGTACACGTCGACGAATTCGTATTCCGGCATCGCATCTATTGTGCGGGCACCGGCCCGCTACGGATAGCGTCTGCACTATGTCTGATGCCGCTCTGCCCACTGTTGCCGAGGTACGCGCCGCCGCCGAGGCGGTCAAGGCCGCTCTCGACCGTCACCTCGCCGCGGTCGAGAGCAGGATCGGGGACGAGGACCCGGCCGTCTACGCCGCCTTCAACGAACTCGCCGCCGCCGCCGAGGAGTACGACGAACTCCTCTACGACCGCTACGACGAGGTCACCCCCTTCGAGATCCCCACACCCGAGACCGGGACCCGCTACACCGGCCCCGCCGAGCCCGCCGCCTTCAGCGTGCTCATCCGCCGCGACTACGCCGTCGTCGAACCGGCCCGGCTGATCGCCCAGGCGGAACGTGTCGCCGCGCACGACCGCGACGCCGAACTCCTCGACGACGGCGGGACGGGCGGAGCGCTGGGCGTGCTCTTCGGGGAGTACGAGCCCGACGAGATCGCCTCCCGTTCCAAGGACTTCGGCCTGGAGGAGGGCGACTCCACCCTCTGGATCGCGGCGCTGGAGGAGGTCGCGGAACCGGGGGACTGGCTGGGCTCGCCCTTCGGCCAGACCGACCCGCAGGACGTCCTGCACCGGTTCGACGTGAGCTCCGTCTTCGACGAGGACGGGGAGTACTTCGAGGACGACGACACCGACGGGAGCCCCGCCGCGCCCTCCGGCCTGACTCCGGCCTGAGAACGCGGCACGCCGCCCCCGCCCCCGGCCGGGGGAGGAGGCGGCGTGCCCGTTCCCGGGGCGTCTACGCCTGCTCGTGCTGGGCGGCCGCCAGGGTCCGCAGCAGGGCCGTGAGCCGGGTCGTCCGCGGCTTCGGCGGCACCTGGGCCACGGCCTGCGCCAGTGCCTGCTCGACGCCGTGCACCACCGACAGGTGCCGCTCGGCCCGCCCGAACGCCGTGTACACCCAGTCCCGGGACAGGGTCTGCGCCGCGTCCCCCGGCAGGACGACGACCACCGCCGGCCAGCGCGAGCCGACGGCCTGGTGCGCCGTCACCGCCCACCCGTGCCGCACCCGCGACTCCACCCGGTCCTGCGGTACGACGATCCGCGCGCCGGCCGCCTCCAGGTGCAGCCCCTCGGCGTCGGCGGACACCACCCGGGCCGGCACCGCCCGCCCGGGCGCGGGCACGTGGACCACCCGGTCACCGGGGTCGAAGCCGCCGAACCGGCCGGGGCCGGGGTTGAGCCGCTCCTTGAGGGCCGCGTTCAGCGCCCGGGTCCCCGCCGGGCCGCCGTGGCCGGGGGTGACGACCTGCACGGCCTCCACCGGGACGCCGAAGGCCCGCGGCACGGAGTCGGCCACCAGCTGCACGGTCCGGTGCACGGCCTCGCCGGCGTCGCGCACCGGCACGATGACGACCTCCTTGCCGGGGGCGTCGACCTGGTTCAGCTCCCCGATCCCGATCCCCGAGACCAGCTCGCCGATCGGTCCCGGGTCCGGGGTCCGGGACACCACGTGGGGGAAGGCGCGGGCCGCCAGCACGTCGGCGAACACCCGTCCGGGCCCGGCCGAGCCGAGCACCCCGGGGTCCCCGGAGAGCACCAGACGGGCCCCGTCCGGCACCGACTCCACCAGGGCCGCCGCCGTCCCCACGTCCAGCTGCGGGGCGTCCAGGACGACGAGCAGGTCCAGCTCGAAGCGGCCGTCGGCGTCCCGGCCGGGGCCCTGGCCCCCCGAGAGCAGCTCCGCGACCGTGACGGCCCCGGGAGCGGGGGCGTGCGCGGCCAGGACCGTGCGCAGGCCCAGGGCGCGGGCGGCCTCCGCCAGCGCCACGGGTTCGGCGCGGGCCGCCTCGCCGCCGGTGTGGGTGACCAGGCCGGCGCCGGCCACGGCCCGCACCAGCTCGGCGCCGGGGCCGGAGGCCGCCGCGGACCAGTCCGCCGGGGCGGTGAAGGTGGCCGCCAGCCGGGCCAGGCCGTCGGCCAGGCTCTCCTCGGCCAGGGCGTGCTCCTCCAGGCCCACGAGGACGCGTACGGGCTGCTCCTCGTCCTCCGCGACGGGCTCGCCCAGCGGCTCGTGGAACACCAGCACCGCGCCGTCGCCGATCGCCGCCTCCACGGTCTCGGCGGGGGCGGGCACCCCGTACTGGGCCAGGGCCTTCTCCAGCACGGGGGCCTCCAGGGCGGTGTGCCCGCGCTCGGCGGCCCGGGCCAGGAGCCAGTCCAGCAGGGCGGCGCCGCGCCGGGCGTCGGCGGGGCCGGCCGCCGGGCCCAGCAGGGCCTGCGCGAAGCCGTCCGCCTGCGTGGGGCGCACCCCGGGGACGTCCAGCAGCCGCCAGGGGTCCTCGGCCAGCCGCTCCGCCGCGCCCTCACCGAGGGCCTCGGCGGCCGGCCCGGCGAGCGCCTCCGGGGCCCCGCCGCGCGCCAGCACGGCCCGTACGGCCCCGACGTCCCCGACGGTACGGGCCGGCGCCGCCTGCGGGCGGGGCTGCGGGGGAGCGGGGGCCGCCGCCCGGCGGGGTGCGGCCGGGGCCTCGTCGAAGGTGAGCGCGGGCGCCTTGGCCCCGCTCTCCACGGCCCGTACGGCCGCCAGCAGGTCGGCGGCCCGGCCGCTGAGCTTGCCGCCGGCGTCGACGGGGTGCTCCCGCTCGGCCTTCCGCCGCGCGATCCGCTCCCGCTCCACCCGCTGCGCGGCCAGCTCGGCCTGCGCCTCACTCACCCCACCCGCGGCCTCCGCCCCGCCCTCGGCCTTGGGCTCCGCCCCGGCGTCGGCCTCCGGATCCGCCCCGGCTGCGTCGGGCGTCCCGTCTTCCGGTTCCGCCCCGGCTGCTTCGGGCGTCCCTCCGTCCGGTTCCGCTGCGTCGGGGGCGTCCGGCTCCGGCTCCGGTGCGGCTTCGGGTTCCGGGGCGGGGGATTCGGTCGGGGGCGCGGCGGGGTGGTGCTGGGGCCCCGGGGTGCCGGAGGCCTCCGGTTGCGCTCCCGGGGGGGTGGCCTCGGGGGTCGTCTCGGGGTCCGTGCTCACAGGGTGCTCCAGTCCTGGTCGGGGTAGCGGTGCACGGGGGCGGACACGTCGTCCAGCGCCCGGCGGATCTCCTCCGGAAGACTAAGGGCCTCCACCGACAGCGCCGCCGCGAGCTGCGCCGACGTGCGCGCGCCGACGAGGGGGGCGGCGACCCCGGGCCGGTCGCGGACCCAGGCCAGGGCCACCTGGAGCGGGGTCACCGCCAGTCCCTGCGCGGCGGTGACGACCGCGTCCACGATCCGGCCCGCCGCCTCGTCCAGGTACGGCTCCACGAAGGCCGCCAGGGAGGCCGACGCGCCCCGGGAGTCCGCCGGGGTGCCCTCGCGGTACTTGGCGGTGAGGACGCCCCGGCCGAGCGGGGAGGAGGGGAGCAGGCCCACTCCGAGGTCGAGGGCCGCCGGGAGGACCTCCCGTTCGATGCCCCGCTGGAGGAGGGAGTACTCCATCTGCGTCGACGCCAGCCGGGTCCGGACCCCCGGCGCCGCCAGCTGCCAGGTCGCCGCCTTCGCCAGCTGCCAGCCGCTGAAGTTCGACACCCCGGCGTAGCGGGCCCGTCCGCTGGACACCGCCAGGTCCAGCGCCTGGAGGGTTTCCTCCAGGGGCGTCTCCGGGTCGAAGGCGTGGACCTGCCACAGGTCCACGTGGTCGGTGCCGAGGCGGTCCAGAGAGTCGTCCAGGGCCGCCAGCAGGTGCCCGCGCGAGCCGTTGAAGCGCCGGTCCGGATCCGGGACGCCGCCCGCCTTGGTCGCGATGACCAGGTCCCGGCGCGGTACGAGGCCGCCCACCAGCCGCCCCAGGAGGTACTCCGACTCCCCGTCGCCGTACACGTCCGCCGTGTCGACCAGCGTCCCGCCCGCCTCCCAGAACGTCTTCAACTGCTCGGCGGCGGCTTCCTCGCCGGTGTCGCGGCCCCAGGTCAGGGTGCCGAGGCCGATCCGGGAGACGCGCAGTCCGGTGCGGCCGAGATGCCTCTGCTCCATGAGCGCTGAGACTACTGGGGCACTGCCGCGAGGCCGTCGGGCGCGCTAGAGTCCCTGCCCAGACCCACGTTACTGAGCGGTAAACCGGCACATCGTTAGGGGACGACACATGCGGCTCGGCATCAATCTCGGCTACTGGGGTGCGGGCATGGACGCCGACAACCTCGCCGTCGCCCAGGAGGCCGACCGCCTCGGCTACGACGTCTGCTGGGCGGCCGAGGCCTACGGCTCCGACGCGGCGACCGTCCTGGCCTGGGTCGCCGCCCAGACCGAGCGGATCGACGTCGGCTCGGCCATCTTCCAGATCCCGGCCCGCCAGCCCGCCATGACGGCCATGACCGCCGCCACCCTGGACTCCCTCACCAAGGGCCGCTTCCGCCTCGGCCTGGGCGTCTCCGGCCCCCAGGTCTCCGAAGGCTGGTACGGCGTCAAGTTCGACAAGCCCCTCGCCCGCACCCGCGAGTACGTCGAGATCGTCCGCAAGGCCATGAGCCGCGAGCGCCTCAGCCACGACGGCGAACACTGGACGCTGCCGCTGCCCGGCGGCCCCGGGAAGCCGCTCAAGCTGACCGTGCACCCCGAGCGCCCGCACATCCCGCTCTACATCGCCGCCATCGGCCCCAAGAACCTGGAGCAGACCGGCGAGATCGCCGACGGCGCCCTGCTGATCTTCCCGGCCGCCGAGCACCTGGAGGAGACGGCCCTGCGCCACGTCCGCGCGGGCCGCGCGAAGGCCGGACTGACCATGGACGGCTTCGACGTCTGCCCGACCGTGCCCCTGGCCGTCGGCGAGGATGTGACCGCCCTCGCGGACATGTTCCGCCCCTACACCGCCCTGTACGTCGGCGGCATGGGCAGCCCCAAGCAGAACTTCTACAACCAGCTCGCCCAGCGCATGGGGTACGAGAAGGAGGCCGCCGAGATCCAGGCCAAGTACCTGGGCGGCGACAAGGACGGGGCGGCCGCCGCCGTCCCGCACTCGCTGATCGACTCCACCACCCTGCTCGGCTCCGTGGACCGCATCGCGGACGGGATGCGGGCCTACGCCGACGCCGGGGTCACCACCCTCACGCTCGCCCCGGCCGGATTCACCCTGGACGAGCGGCTCACCGCCCTGCGGGCCGGCACGGAGGCGCTGGAGCGGGCCGGGCTGGCGTAGCGACGCCCCCGGCGAGGGGCTCAGCGGCCGTGGTGGGGGCTCGGGGGGTCTTCCCCGCCACGGCCGACACAGCCAACAACGCGCGGGCCGCCCCCGGGGTTACGCCCCGCGGCCCGGGCGGGGTTTTCGTTCATTCGGCCGAGTCGTGCGACCTCTCGGTTGCCCGCCCGCTCCATCCGCATTTGACTCGTTCCATGCTCTCCGCACGCAGCCTGTTCCAGGAGATCGTCGATCACGACGACTCCTTCCAGCTGTTCTGCTCCATCGCCGCCAGCGGGGAGTCCCAGGGCGGCTGGGAGAACGCCAGGATCGCCGCCCTCGTCCCCGACGCCCTGCGCGACCTCGCCCCCAAGATCGCCCGGCACGGCGCCGACGAGGACAAGCACGGCCGGATCTTCCGCGCCCTGCTGCGCAAACGCGGCCTGCCCGCCGTCCCCGTCCCGCCCGAGACCGACTACACGATGCTCCTCGAACGCCGCGGCATCGGCCTCGCCCACGACAAGCTGCTCCGCGAGGTGCCGCTGAGCGAGGAGGACGTCGTCGTCTACCTCGCCCACAGCCGGGTCACCGAACAGCGGGCCGCCGACGAGATGGACCTGCTGCTGCGCCACTTCGGCGACCACCCCGACGTCGGCAAGGCCGTCAGGGTGATCAGCCACGACGAGGACAACCACCTCGCCTACTGCCACGAGGAACTGCTGCGCCTGGCCCGCGCGGGACACGGCCGGACCATCCACCGGGTCCTGCGCGAGAGCGCCCTCGCCGAGATCGCCGTCTACCGGGACGTCAGCCTCGCCGTCATGGACCACATGGGACGGCTGCTGCGCTGGCCCGCCCCCAAGACCGCCGCCCTCGCCGCCGGCATCCGCGCCACGTACGCCTACGAGCGCTTCAGCGGCTGGCACCGCATGATCGGGCTGCGCCCGCCCGAGCGCACGAACCCGCTGGGCGGCCGGCCCCTCCCCGCCCCCGCCTGAGCCGGGCGGCCGTACGCCCGCTACAGCCAGCCGCGCCGCTTGAACATCCGGTGCAGCCCCAGGCACAGGCCCGCCATGAGCAGCAGCACCGCCGGATAGCCCCACCACTGCCGCAGCTCCGGCATGTGGTCGAAGTTCATCCCGTAGATCCCCGCGACCATCGTCGGCACGGCCGCCATGGCCGCCCACGCGGAGATCTTGCGCATGTCGTCGTTCTGCCGGACCCCCATCTGCGCCAGGTGCGCGGACAGCGCGTCCGACAGCAGCCGGTCCAGCCCCTCGATGTACTCGTTCGCCTTCGTCAGGTGGTCGGCGACGTCCCGGAAGAACGGCTTGGCGTGCTCGTGCACGAACGGCACGTTCCCGAAGGCGAGCCGGTCCATGGGCTGGAGCAGCGGGCTCGTGGCCCGGCGGAACTCCAGCACCTGCCGCTTGAAGCCGTAGATCCGGGACGCGGTGTTCCTGGTGTCCGCCGTCTGCGGGGCGAAGACCTCCGCCTCCAGCTCCTCCAGGTCCGCCTGGAGCTCGGCCGCCACCTCGATGTAGTGGTCGACCACCGCGTCGGACACCGCGTACAGCACCGCCGTGGGCCCGTGCCGCAGCACCTCCGGCTCGTGCTCCAGCCGGCGGCGCACCGCGGCCAGCGCGGCCCCCTCGCCGTGCCGGACGGTCACGACGAACGAGTCGCCGATGAACAGCATCAGCTCGCCCGTGGTCACCGTGTCCGCGTCGTCGTCGTACATCACCGGCTTGAGGACGACGAACAGGGAGTCGTCGTACACCTCCAGCTTCGGCCGCTGGTGCGCGGTCAGCGCGTCCTCCACCGCCAGCTTGTGCAGCCCGAACTCATGGCTGACGTGGTCGAACTCCTCCTCCGTCGGCTCGTACATGCCGATCCACAGGAAGGCGTCACCCACCGCGCGCGCCTGGGCCAGGGCCTCCGAGAGGTCCCCTGGTGCCTCGGAGCGCCGGCCGTCCCGGTACATCGCGCAGTCCACAATCACGCGGGGCATTCTTCCCCCACCGCGCCCCGACCGCACGTCGGCCCCACCGCTTAGGCTGGCTCCCATGGCCACGCTGATCCTCGTACGACACGGGCGGTCCACCGCCAACACCGCCGGACTGCTCGCCGGCTGGACCCCCGGGGTCGCCCTCGACGGGCGCGGCGCCGCGCAGGCGGCCGCGCTGCCCGGACGGCTCGACGGAGTGCCCCTCGCGGCCGCCGTGTGCAGCCCCCTCCAGCGCTGCCAGGAGACCCTGGCCCCGCTGCTGGCCGCCCGCCCGGGCCTGCCCGTGCACACCGACGAGCGCATCGGCGAGTGCCACTACGGAGACTGGTCGGGCCGCAAGCTCTCCGAACTCGCCGACGAACCCCTCATGAAGATCGTCCAGCAGCACCCCTCGGCCGCCGCCTTTCCCGGCGGCGAGTCCATGCGCGCCATGCAGCACCGCGCCGTGGACGCCGTCCGCGAGTGGAACGCGCGGATCGAGGAGGAACACGGCGCCGACGCCCTCTTCCTCATGTGCTCCCACGGCGACATCATCAAGTCCGTCGTCGCCGACGCCCTCGGCATGCACCTCGACCTCTTCCAGCGCGTCCACGTCGACCCCTGCTCCGTCACCGCGATCCGCTACACCCCCAGCCGGCCCTTCCTGCTGCGCCTCGGCGACACCGGCGACCTCGCCCCCCTCATCCCGGCCGCGGCGCCCCCCGCGGAGAACGCGGCCGAGGGCGGCGGCAACGCCGTCGTGGGCGGCGGCGCGGGCGCGGCCTGATCGAACGGCGCAGTAGGGTGGCAGGGCCAACACAGTGCGCAGCCCTGCCCCCGCCCCAGACTTGGAGACCGGTCGTGCCCCGTCAGGTGTTCCTTTACGACCCGCCGGACCGCTTCGTGGCGGGCACCGTCGGTCTGCCTGGACGTCGCACCTTCTTCCTCCAGGCCTCCCAGGGACCCCGTGTCACCAGCGTCTCCCTGGAGAAGACCCAGGTCGCCGCGCTCGCCGAGCGGATGGACGAGCTGCTGGACGAGGTCGTCCGGCGGACCGGGGGCAACGCCCCCGTCCCGGCCGTCGCCTCCACCGAGGCCACCGACACCGCCCCGCTCGACGTCCCCGTCGAGGAGGAGTTCCGCGTCGGCACCATGGCGCTCGCCTGGGACGGCGAACAGCAGCGCATGATCGTCGAGGCGCAGGCGCTCGTCGAGCTCGACGCCGACTCCGAGGAGGACCTCGCCGAGGCCGAGGAGCGGCTGCTCCAGGACGAGGAGAACGGGCCGCCCATGCTGCGCGTCCGGCTCTCCGGCGCCCAGGCGCGGGCCTTCGCCAAGCGGGCCCTGGACGTGGTCAACGCCGGCCGCCCGCCGTGCCCGCTGTGCAGCCTCCCCCTCGACCCCGAGGGGCACGTGTGCCCCCGCCAGAACGGGTACCGGCGCCAGGTGTGAGCGCCGTGACCCCGATGGAGGAGCTGCTCACCCGCGGTGAGCTCACCGTCCGCGGCCGGATCGCCGAGGCGTCCAACGCCGTCCTGCTGTGCACCGCGGCCTACGAGGGCCGCACCGCGGAGTGCGTCTACAAGCCGGTCAAGGGCGAGCGGCCGCTGTGGGACTTCCCCGACGGCAACCTCGCCCGGCGGGAGCGCGCCGCCTACCTCGTCTCCGAGGCCACCGGCTGGGGGCTCGTGCCCACCACCGTGCTGCGCGACGGCCCGTACGGAGAAGGCATGGTGCAGCACTGGATCGACGCCGGAGAACAGCCGGAGCCGCAGCTCCTCGCCCTCGTGGAGGGCGAGGAGGCCGGGGAGGGCTGGAAGGCGGTCGCCTTCGCCGAGGTGGGGGAGGGCCGCACCGCCCTGCTCGTCCACGCCGACGACCCCCGGCTGCGCCGGCTCGCCGTGCTCGACGCCGTGATCAACAACGGCGACCGCAAGGGCGGCCACCTGCTCCCCGCGCCCGATGGACGCCTCTACGGGATCGACCACGGTGTGACCTTCCACTCGGAGGACAAGCTCCGCACCCTGCTCTGGGGCTGGGCGGGGGAGCCGCTGACCGGCGAGGCGCGCGCGGTGCTGGCCTCCCTGGAGGCCCAGCTGGCCGAGGACGGCCCGCTGAGCGGCGGGCTGGCCGAACTGATCACCCCCGCCGAGCTGGCCGCCGTACGGGCCCGCGTGGCCCTGCTGCTGAGCAACGGGACCCATCCGAAGCCCTCCGGGCAGTGGCCCGCGATCCCCTGGCCGCCCGTCTGAGCAGGGCGGGCGCCCAGATGCGGCGAACGCACAGATCCAGCCGGAGCGCAAGGGTGTCGATCAAGCCAACACTGCTCCTCCCATTCGTTTCCGGAACAGTCGTCCGGTTAGGCTCGATGCATGCATGCCTGGCCCGCTTCTGAGGTCCCCGCCCTGCCCGGCAAGGGCCGCGACCTCCAGATCCACGACACCGCGACCCAGGGGACGGTCACCGTCGACCCCGGTCCCGTCGCCCGCCTCTACGTCTGCGGCATCACGCCGTACGACGCGACCCACATCGGTCACGCGGCGACCTACAACGCGTTCGACCTCGTGCAGCGCGTGTGGCTCGACAACAAGCGCCAGGTCCACTACGTCCAGAACGTCACGGACGTGGACGATCCGCTCCTGGAGCGGGCGCTGCGCGACGGGCACGACTGGACCGAGCTCGCCGAGCGCGAGACGGCCCTCTTCCGCGAGGACATGACCGCCCTGCGGATGCTGCCCCCGCAGCACTACATCGGAGCCGTCGAGGCCATACCCGGCATCGTGCCGCTGGTCGAACGACTGCGCGACGCCGGTGCCGCGTACGAACTCGACGGCGACATCTACTTCTCGGTGGAGTCCGACCCGCACTTCGGCGGGGTCTCGAACCTCGACGCCCAGGCGATGCGGCTGCTGTCCGCGGAGCGCGGTGGCGACCCGGACCGCCCGGGCAAGAAGAACCCCCTGGACCCGATGCTCTGGATGGCCGCCCGTCCGGGCGACCCGAGCTGGGACGGCGCCTCGCTGGGGCCCGGCCGGCCGGGCTGGCACATCGAGTGCGTGGCCATCGCCCTGGAACACCTGGGCATGGGCTTCGACATCCAGGGCGGCGGCTCCGACCTCGCCTTCCCGCACCACGAGATGGGCGCCTCCCACGCGCACGCGCTGACGGGCGAGTTCCCGATGGCCAAGGCGTACGTCCACGCGGGCATGGTCGCCCTGCACGGCGAGAAGATGTCGAAGTCCAAGGGCAACCTGGTCTTCGTCTCGGCCCTGCGGCGGGCCGGCGTCGACCCGGCGGCCATCCGCCTGGCGCTGCTCTCGCACCACTACCGGGCGGACTGGGAGTGGACGGACGCCGTCCTCGCGGAGGCGGAGGCCCGCCTGGCGCGCTGGCGCGCGGCGGTCTCCCGCCCGGACGGGGTTCCCGCCGACGCCCTGGTGGAGGAGGTCCGCGAGGCGCTGGCCCGTGACCTCGACGCCCCTGCCGCTCTCGCGGCGGTGGACCGCTGGGTCGAGCGGCAGCTCGCCTCCGACGAGACGGACGAGACGGCCCCGGGCCTGGTCTCCCGCACGGTCGACGCCCTCCTGGGCGTAGCCCTGTAACCACGGGCCGGCGGGGCTGTTCACAGCCCCGCCGGCGTCCGAGGCGCGGGGTCCGGGGCGGAGCCCCGGGTTCAGCCTTCGGGGGAGTCGTCCCCCGGCTCCTCCGGCGGCGCCGCCGCCGGAGGCTCCTCGGCAGGAGGCTCCGGCTCCGGCTTCCGCTTCGGCGCCCGCGGCCCCGCGGACGTGTCCCGCAGGTACGACCCGTCCGAGGGGTCGGCAGCCGACGGGTCCCGCCGCCTCAGGTACCGCTCGAACTCCCGCGCGATCGCGTCACCCGACGCCTCCGGGAGGTCCGCCGTGTCCCGCGCCTCCTCCAGCGTCTGGACGTACTCCGCCACCTCGCTGTCCTCGGCGGCCAGTTGGTCCACCCCGAGCTGCCACGCCCGCGCGTCCTCCGGCAGTTCCCCGAGCGGGATCCGGATGTCGATCAGGTCCTCCAGCCGGTTCAGCAGCGCCAGCGTCGCCTTCGGGTTCGGCGGCTGCGACACGTAGTGCGGTACCGCCGCCCACAGCGACACCGCCGGCACGCCCGCGTGCGTACAGGCCTCCTGGAGCACGCCCACGATGCCCGTCGGGCCCTCGTACTTGGTCTCCTCCAGGTCCATGGTCCGCGCCAGGTCCGGGTCCGACGTCACCCCGCTGACCGGCACCGGCCGGGTGTGCGGGGTGTCCCCGAGGAGCGCGCCGAGGATGACGACCATCTCCACGCCCAGCTCGTGCGCGAAGCCGAGCAGCTCGTTGCAGAACGACCGCCACCGCATGGACGGTTCGATGCCCCGCACCAGCACCAGGTCGCGCGGCTTCGCGCCGCCGATCCGGACCACCGACAGCCGGGTCGTCGGCCAGGTGATCTTCCTGACCCCGTGCTCCAGGAACACCGTCGGCCGGTTGACCTGGAAGTCGTAGTAGTCCTCGGCGTCGAGCGCCGCGAAGACCTCGCCCTTCCACTCCCGGTCCAGGTGCGCCACCGCACCGGAGGCGGCGTCACCCGCGTCGTTCCAGCCCTCGAACGCGGCCACCATGACCGGGTCGATCAGCTCGGGCACGCCCTCAAGCTCGATCACCCAGGTCTCCTTCCGAAGTTCCTCGTGTACGGGGGAAAGCCTAAGCCTTGTGGGGTCGGCCGCCACAGCCCACGACAGAGGGGCGGTTCCCCTCGGAACCGCCCCTCTTCCCCACCTGCGTACGAGCTATGCCTTGCGGGCCAGCATCTCCTCGACGCGGGCCTTCACGGACTCGTCGTCCAGACCGCGGATGGTCACCGTCGTACGGCGGCGCAGCACGTCGTCGACCGTCTCGGCCCACTCGTGGTCACGGGCGTAGGCGACCTGCGCCCAGATCTCCGGACCGTCCGGGTGGATGCGCTCGGCCAGCGCCGCGTCCTCGTTCGCCAGGCGGGCGATGTCGAAGGCCAGCGAGCCGTAGTGCGAGGCCAGGTGGCGGGCGGTCAGCGGGTCCATCCGCGTGCCGGGCTCGCGGTCGACGAGCAGGCGGTGCGCGACGGCGTTCGGGTTGGCGACACCGGGCAGCGGGACGCGGCGGACGAGGGACTTCACCGGCTCCATGTCCTCGGTCAGCGGGCTGCCGGGCAGCTTGGCGAGCTTGTCCATGACCACGCGGCCGATGTGGCGGTACGTGGTCCACTTGCCGCCGGCGACGGACAGCATGCCGCCCGCGCCCTCGGAGACGACCGTCTCGCGCTTCGCCTTCTCCACGCCGCCGGGGCCGCCGGGCAGGACGCGCAGGCCGGCGAAGGCGTACGTCATCAGGGAGCGGTCGAGGTCGGCGTCCTTCACCGAGAAGGCGGCCTCGTCGAGGATCTGCTGGATGTCGGACTCGGTGGCGCGCACGTCCGCCGGGTCGCCCTCGTAGACCTCGTCGGTGGTGCCCAGCAGGAGCTGGTCCTCCCACGGCAGGGCGAAGGTGATGCGGTACTTGTCGATCGGGGTGGCCATGGCGGCCTTCCACGGCGACTTGCGCTTCATGACGATGTGCGCGCCCTTGGAGAGGCGGATCGACGGCAGCGCGTGCTTGTCTTCCATGCGCCGCAGGTGGTCCACCCACGGGCCGGTGGCGTTGAGCACGACGCGGGCGTCGACGCCGAACTCGGTGCCGTCGAGGCGGTCCTTGAGCTCGGCACCGGAGACCCGGCCGCGCGTCATGCGCAGGCCGGTGACCTCGGCGTGGTTGAGGACGACCGCACCCGACTCGACGGCCGCGCGGACCGTCATGACGGCGACGCGGGAGTCGTTCATCTGGTGGTCGTAGTAGACCGCGACGGCCTTGAGGTTGTCGGTCTTCAGGCCGGGGTTGTCGGCGACGGCACGGGCCGGGGATATGACCTTGCCCATGCCGTCGCCGAAGGCCGAGAGGGCGGAGTAGGCGAACACGCCCGCGCCCAGCTTGGCCGCACCCACCGGGCCGCCCTTGTAGACCGGCAGGTAGAACGTGAGCGGGTTGACCAGGTGCGGGGCCACGTCCTTGGCCAGCACCCGCCGCTCGTGGTGGTTCTCGGCGACCAGCTTGACCGCGCCGGTCTGCAGGTAGCGCAGACCGCCGTGGACGAGCTTCGAGGAGGCGGAGGAGGTGGCGCCGGCGAAGTCGCCGGCGTCCACCATGGCCACCCGCAGACCCGACTGCGCGGCGTGCCAGGCCACCGAGGTGCCCAGGATTCCACCGCCGATGACCAGCAGGTCGTACGTGGCCTTGGCCAGCTGCTCACGGGTCTCGGCGCGGCTCGGGTTCGAGCCGGCGGTCGGGTGCGTGCCCAGTGCGGGGACGCTCTGCAGGGTGCTCATGTCTCTTCAGCTCCTCGTCGATTCGACAGCTGGTGCGTCAGCTGGCGTCTTCGTCGTCGATCCAGCCCATGGACCGCTCGACGGCCTTGAGCCAGTTCTTGTACTCGCGGTCCCGCTGCTCGGCGGGCATCCGCGGGGTCCACTCGGCCGCGCGGCGCCAGTTGGCGCGCAGGGCGTCGGTGTCGGGCCAGAAGCCGACGGCCAGGCCGGCGGCGTAGGCGGCGCCGAGGCAGGTGGTCTCGGCGACCATCGGACGGACCACGGGGGCGTCCAGGAAGTCCGAGAGCGTCTGCATCAGCAGGTTGTTGGAGGTCATACCACCATCGACCTTGAGGGCCGCCAGCTCGACGCCGGAGTCCTTGGTCATGGCGTCGGTGATCTCGCGGGTCTGCCAGGCGGTGGCCTCCAGGACGGCACGGGCGATGTGCGCCTTGGTGACGTACCGGGTGAGGCCGGCGATCACACCGCGGGCGTCGGAGCGCCAGTACGGGGCGAACAGGCCGGAGAAGGCCGGCACGAAGTAGGCGCCGCCGTTGTCCTCGACGGAGGAGGCCAGGGTCTCGATCTCGGCCGCGGACTTGATCAGGCCCATCTGGTCGCGCATCCACTGGACGAGCGAGCCGGTGACGGCGATGGAGCCCTCCAGGGCGTAGACCGGCTTCTGGTCGCCGATCTGGTAGCCGACCGTGGTCAGCAGGCCGCTGTAGGAGTTGATGATCTTGTCACCGGTGTTCATCAGCATGAACGTGCCGGTGCCGTAGGTGGACTTGGCCTCGCCCTCGGCGAAACAGGTCTGGCCGAACAGGGCGGCCTGCTGGTCACCGAGCGCCGAGGCGACCGGCACGCCGGCGAGGACGCCGTCCTTGACGTGGCCGTAGACCTCGGCGGAGGACCGGATCTCGGGGAGCACGTTGAGCGGGACGCCCATCGACTCGGCGATCTTCTCGTCCCAGGCCAGGGTGTGCAGGTTCATCAGCATGGTGCGCGAGGCGTTGGTGACGTCCGTGACGTGCGCACCGCCCTGGGCACCGCCGGTGAGGTTCCAGATGACCCAGGAGTCCATGGTGCCGAAGAGGATGTCCCCGGCCTCGGCGCGCTCGCGCAGGCCCTCGACGTTGTCGAGCAGCCAGCGGACCTTCGGGCCGGCGAAGTAGCTCGCCAGCGGCAGGCCGGTCTCGCGGCGGAAGCGGTCCTGGCCGACGTTGCGGCCGAGCTCCTTGCAGAGGGCGTCGGTGCGGGTGTCCTGCCAGACCAGCGCGTTGTGCACCGGCTCGCCGGTGTTCCTGTCCCACAGGACGGTGGTCTCGCGCTGGTTGGTGATGCCGACGGCCTTGACGTCGGCGGCGGTGATCTCGGCCTTGGCGATGGCGCCGGCGACGACCTCCTGGACGTTGGTCCAGATCTCGGTGGCGTCGTGCTCGACCCAGCCCGGCTTCGGGAAGATCTGCTCGTGCTCCTTCTGGTCGACGGCGACGATGCGGCCGTCGCGGTCGAAGACGATGCAGCGGGAGGAGGTGGTGCCCTGGTCGATCGCGGCGATGAAGGGGCCGGTGCTGCTGGTCATGATGGCTGCTCCTGGCAGGTCTGTTGAGTAGGCGGAATCAGGAGGGCGGTGCGGATCTTACGAACGCGGCCGAAGCTGATCAGGCGAACGCGATGTTGTACAGACCGCCGGCGAGCGCGGCACCGACGAGCGGGCCGACCACCGGGATCCAGGAGTAGCCCCAGTCGGAGCCGCCCTTGTTGGGCAGCGGGAGCAGGGAGTGGACGATGCGGGGACCGAGGTCGCGGACCGGGTTGATGGCGTAGCCGGTCGGACCGCCGAGCGAGAGGCCGATGCCGACGACGACGAAGGAGGTGATCAGGACGCCGATGACGCCGAGGCCCTTGCCGTCGCCCTGGAGGCCCTGGGTGAGGATCGCGATGACGAGGACGAAGGTGCCGATGATCTCCGTGGCGAGGTTCTGGACCACGTTGCGGATCTCGGGGCCGGTGGAGAAGATGCCGAGCACCGGGCCGGCGACGTCGTGCGGGTGCGGGTCCTCGGGACCGAGCTTGGCGTCCTTGATGTTCTCCGGGTCCGCCAGGTGCGCGGCGAACTGGCCGTAGTAGGTGATCCACATCAGGACCGCGCCGAGCATGGCGCCGAGCAGCTGGCCGGCGAAGTAGACGGGGACGTCGCCCCACTCGCCGGTCTTCACGGCTATGCCGACGGTGACCGCCGGGTTGAGGTGCGCGCCGGAGAGCGGCGCGGAGACGTAGGCGGCGATCAGGACGGCGAAGCCCCACCCGAAGGTGATCGCGAGCCAGCCCGCGCCGCGGGCCTTGGAGCTCTTGAGCGTGAGGGCGGCGCACACGCCGCCGCCGAGCAGAGTGAGCAGGGCGGTACCGATGGTCTCGCCGATGAAGATGTCGGAGCTGGACACCCGCGACTCCTTTGTCTTACGTCCAGGGGTGGGCGGACACCGGGTCCCTCCGGTCGCCCGCACACTCGGTGAGTGCTTCACCGGTCCATGGCCTCGCCCTAGCCTAACGCGTATTGCCGGTAGGTGTTCGACAATGCCGACCGATGAACGGCAGTTTTCCGCCTGGGTTCAGAACCCGTCAAGGCCTGACCAGGTCAAAGAACCGGATCGTTACCACTCGGTACGATCGCCCAAATCCGGCCAACGGGCGGTCCGGAAACGACGAGGTCCACCCGAATGGCACGCGATGCGGCCATGGGGTGGACCAAAGGGATGCAGAAGGGGGGCCCGGGGGACCGGGTCAAGGTCAGAACCGGCCTGCTCCGAGGTCGCGCGAAACCGACCGCGCGCAGTCCCGCACGGAGGCCACCAGGGCCGGGTGCGGCTCCCCGGACTCCCCGCAGACCCGCTCCACGGCGCCCGCGACCGCCACCGCCCCCACCGGCATCCGCCGCCGGTCGTGGATGGGCGCCGCCACCGAGGCGATGCCCTCCCAGGTCTCCTCCACGTCCGACGCCCAGCCGCGCGCCCGGGTCAGGTCCAGGACCTCCTCGAAGCCCACCGCGTCGGTCACCGTGCGCGGCGTGAACGCCTCCCGCTCCGCGTCCATGACCTCCGTGTGCGCCACGGGGTCGTAGGCCGACAGCACCTTGCCCAGAGCCGTGGAGTGCAGCGGCTGCATGGCCCCCACCTCCAGCACCTGGCGGCTGTCGTCGGGCCGGAACACGTGGTGCATGATCAGCACCCCGCTCTTGTGCAGCACCCCGACGTACACGCTCTCGCCGCTCGCCCGGGCCAGATCGTCCGTCCACACCAGGGCCCGGGCGCGCAGCTCGTGCACGTCCAGGTAGCTGTTGCCCAGCCGCAGCAGCTCCGCGCCCAGCTGGTAGCGCCCCGAGGCCGGGTCCTGCTCCACGAAGCCCTCGGCCTGCAGCGTGCGCAGGATCCCGTGCGCCGTACCCTTGGCCAGGCCCAGGGAGGACGCCACGTCCGAGAGGCCCAGCCGGCGCTCCCCGCCGGCCAGGAGCCGCAGCATCGCAGCGGCTCGTTCGAGCGACTGGATGTTCCGTGCCATCGCGCAGCCTCCTGCTGACGTAGTTCGACAATGCTGAACACTATCGGTCGATGCCGACCTGGTGCATGGTTGGGGGTTTACCCGGTGTGCCGCGGGCCAGACACCCGTCCGTGCGACTCCCGCGCACAGAATGCAGTCCGCCACGTGGGACGCCCTCACCGGGGCGGGTGCCGCGCGGTTACGCTGACGGCGTGCACCCCTGACACAGCGGGGGCGCAAAGCCGACAGCCGTCGCATCCCAGGGAGCTCAACCATGGCCTCGTTGCCGAACCCGCCCGCTGACACCCAGACCCGGGCCGATGCCCTCCGAGAGGCGCTCGCGACCCGCGTGGTCGTCGCCGACGGAGCCATGGGAACCATGCTCCAGGCCCAGGACCCCACCCTGGAAGACTTCCAGCAGCTCGAAGGCTGCAACGAGGTCCTGAACGTCACCCGCCCCGACATCGTCCGCTCGGTCCACGAGGCGTACTTCTCGGTGGGCGTGGACTGCGTCGAGACCAACACCTTCGGCGCGAACTACGCGGCCCTGGCCGAGTACGACATCCCCGAACGCAACTTCGAGCTGTCCGAGGCCGGCGCCCGCATCGCCCGCGAGGTCGCCGACGAGTTCACCGCCTCCACGGGACAGCAGCGCTGGGTGCTCGGCTCCATCGGCCCCGGCACCAAGCTGCCGACCCTCGGGCACATCACCTACGCCCAGATCCGCGACGCCTACCAGGTCAACGCCGAGGGCCTGATCTCCGGCGGCGCCGACGCGCTGCTCGTCGAGACCACCCAGGACCTCCTCCAGACCAAGTCCTCCATCATCGGCGCCCGCCGCGCCATGGACGCCCTCGGCGTCACGGTCCCGCTGATCTGCTCCGTCACCGTCGAGACCACCGGCACGATGCTGCTGGGTTCGGAGATCGGTGCGGCGTTGACGGCGTTGGAGCCGCTCGGGATCGACATGATCGGTCTGAACTGTGCGACGGGTCCGGCGGAGATGAGCGAGCACCTGCGCTATCTGGCGCGTAACGCCCGTATTCCGCTCTCGTGCATGCCGAACGCGGGTCTGCCGGTGCTGACGAAGCAGGGCGCGCACTATCCGCTGTCGGCCGTCGAGCTGGCGGACGCGCAGGAGACGTTCGTCCGCGAGTACGGCCTCTCCCTCGTCGGCGGCTGCTGCGGCACCACCCCCGAGCACCTGCGCCAGGTCGTCGAGCGGGTCCGCGGCACCGCGATCACCGCGCGGGATCCGCAGCCGGAGCCGGGCGCCGCCTCCCTCTACCAGACGGTGCCGTTCCGTCAGGACACCTCGTACATGGCGATCGGTGAGCGGACGAACGCGAACGGGTCGAAGAAGTTCCGCGAGGCGATGCTGGAGGCGCGCTGGGACGACTGTGTGGAGATGGCGCGGGATCAGATCCGTGAGGGCGCGCACATGCTGGACCTGTGCGTGGACTACGTGGGCCGTGACGGTGTCGCGGACATGCGGGAGCTGGCGGGGCGGTTCGCGACGGCTTCGACGCTGCCGATCGTGCTGGACTCGACCGAGGTTCCGGTGATCCAGGCGGGTCTGGAGAAGCTGGGTGGGCGTGCGGTCATCAACTCCGTGAACTACGAGGACGGTGACGGTCCGGAGTCGCGGTTCGCGAAGGTGACGCGGCTGGCGCAGGAGCACGGTGCCGCGCTGATCGCGTTGACGATCGACGAGGAGGGCCAGGCCCGCACGGTCGAGCACAAGGTCGCCATCGCCGAGCGCCTGATCGAGGACCTGACGTCGAACTGGGGCATCCGCGAGTCGGACATCCTCATCGACACGCTGACGTTCACGATCTGTACGGGTCAGGAGGAGTCCCGCAAGGACGGCATCGCCACGATCGAGTCGATCCGCGAGCTGAAGCGGCGTCACCCGGACGTCCAGACCACCCTGGGGTTGTCGAACATTTCCTTCGGTTTGAACCCGGCCGCCCGCGTCCTGCTCAACTCGGTCTTCCTCGACGAGTGCGTCAAGGCCGGCCTGGACTCCGCCATCGTCCACGCGAGCAAGATCCTGCCGATCGCCCGCTTCGACGAGGAGCAGGTCAACACCGCTCTGGACCTGATCTACGACCGTCGTGAGGGCGACTACGACCCGCTCCAGAAGCTGATGGCGCTCTTCGAGGGCGTCAACACCAAGTCGCTGAAGGCCGGCCGCGCCGAGGAGCTTTTGGCCCTGCCCCTGGACGAGCGGCTTCAGCGGCGGATCATCGACGGGGAGAAGAACGGCCTGGAGGCCGACCTCGACGAGGCGCTCCAGACCCGTCCGGCGCTGGACATCGTCAACGACACCCTGCTGGAGGGCATGAAGGTCGTCGGTGAGCTGTTCGGCTCCGGTCAGATGCAGCTGCCGTTCGTGCTCCAGTCGGCCGAGGTGATGAAGACGGCCGTCGCCTACCTCGAACCGCACATGGAGAAGACCGACGACGAGGGCAAGGGCACCATCGTGCTGGCCACCGTCCGCGGCGACGTCCATGACATCGGCAAGAACCTGGTCGACATCATCTTGACCAACAACGGCTACAACGTGGTCAACATCGGGATCAAGCAGCCGGTCTCCGCCATCCTCGAAGCGGCCCAGGAACACAAGGCCGATGTGATCGGCATGTCGGGTCTGCTGGTGAAGTCGACCGTGATCATGAAGGAGAACCTGGAGGAGCTCAACCAGCGCAAGCTGGCCGCCGACTACCCGGTCATCCTCGGCGGTGCCGCCCTGACCCGCGCCTATGTGGAGCAGGACCTCCACGAGATCTACGAGGGCGAGGTCCGCTACGCCCGTGACGCCTTCGAGGGCCTGCGGCTGATGGACGCGCTGATCGCCGTCAAGCGCGGCGTCCCCGGCGCCAGCCTCCCCGAGCTCAAGCAGCGCCGTGTCGCCAAGCGGGACACGCCGGTGCTCCAGGTGGAGGAGCCCGAGCTGCCGGGCGGCCGCTCCGACGTGGCCGTGGACAACCCGGTGCCCACCCCGCCCTTCTGGGGGACCCGCGTGGTCAAGGGCATCCCGCTCAAGGACTACGCCTCCTGGCTGGACGAGGGCGCGCTGTTCAAGGGCCAGTGGGGCCTGAAGCAGGCCCGCGCCGGCGGGGCCACGTACGAGGAGCTCGTCGAGACCGAGGGCCGTCCGCGCCTGCGCGGCCTGCTGGAGAAGCTGCACACCGAGAACCTCCTGGAAGCGGCCGTGGTCTACGGCTACTTCCCCTGCGTCTCCAAGGGCGACGACCTGATCGTCCTGGACGAGCAGGGCAACGAGCGGACCCGGTTCACCTTCCCGCGCCAGCGCCGGGGACGGCGCCTGTGCCTGGCGGACTTCTTCCGCCCGGAGGAGTCCGGCGAGACCGACGTCATCGGCCTCCAGGTGGTCACCGTCGGCTCGAAGATCGGCGAGGCCACCGCCAAGCTGTTCGAGTCCGACTCCTACCGCGAGTACCTGGAGCTGCACGGCCTGTCCGTCCAGCTCGCCGAGGCCCTGGCCGAGTACTGGCACGCCCGCGTCCGCGCCGAGCTCGGCTTCGGCGGGGAGGACCCGGCCGCCATCGAGGACATGTTCGACCTCAAGTACCGGGGCGCCCGCTTCTCCCTCGGCTACGGCGCCTGCCCCGACCTGGAGGACCGCGCGAAGATCGCCGACCTCCTCCAGCCGGAGCGGATCGGCGTCCACCTGTCCGAGGAGTTCCAGCTCCATCCGGAGCAGTCCACCGACGCTCTGGTGATCCACCACCCCGAAGCGAAGTATTTCAACGCACGCTGACACGGACCGGCGTACACTGGTCGGTCCCAAACAGGCCGGTCACCTGTTCCCGAGGGCGATGCCCCACGGGTCCGAGGTGACCGGCCTTGTCGTCCCCGGAGAGAGGCGTACGCATGACCAGCACCGTTCCCGCCCCCGTCGTCCGCACGGCCGACGGGCACGCCCTGCAGGCGGTGCTGCTCGACATGGACGGCACCCTCGTCGACACCGAGGGGTTCTGGTGGGAGATCGAGGCGCAGATCTTCCTGGAGCTCGGACACCGCCTCGACGAGGCCTGGCGCGACGTGGTCGTCGGCGGGCCCATGAGCCGCAGCGCCACCTTCCTGATCGAGGCGACCGGCGCCGACATCGGCCTCGCCGAGCTGAGCGTCCTGCTGAACGAGCGCTTCGAGGCCCGGATCGCCGAGCAGGTGCCCCTGATGCCCGGAGCCGAGCGCCTGCTGAGCGAGCTGGCCCGGCACAACGTGCCCACCGCCCTGGTCTCGGCCTCGCACCGCCGCGTCATCGACCAGGTCCTGCTCACCCTCGGCCGCGACCGCTTCCACCTGACCGTCGCCGGCGACGAGGTCCCCCGTACGAAGCCCCACCCCGACCCCTACCTGTTCGCGGCGAGCAGCCTCGGCGCGCACCCCTCGCGGTGCGCCGTCATCGAGGACACGGCGACCGGGGTGGCCGCCGCCGAGGCGGCCGGCTGCCGGGTCGTGGCCGTGCCCTCCGTGGGCCTGATCGAGCCCGCCCCCGGCCGGACCGTCGTCCGCTCCCTGGAGGACGTGGACCTGGCGTTCCTGCGCTCCCTCATCACTCCGATGAACTGAGCGCACACCGTCAGTGCCGAACGGAACGGGGCTCGTCCCCGCTCCGGCGGAAGGATCTTCCGCGCCCGGCCCCGGAGGCCGAAATTCCATCCTGAAGCGAGGGGCTGTGACGGGTGACTTTGGTCACCTGCGCAGCCTTCGCCGGACCTGCCCCGAGCCTCCAGGGGCTTCCCATGTGTCCGGATTGATCATCTCCTGACACCATCTGCGAAGACTCCGGCATAAGCGGTCAGTCCGCACCCATCACAGTGCGATTACGCCCCAACTCCTGCTGGTTCCAGCCACCCCGTCCCGGGCCACTAATGTCGTCGCGGGCACTCCGCACGCACCTCTGCCGTACCGGCCGCACACCCTTGCACCGGCACGCGCGTGGACCGATCGTCGAACACCGGCCCGATCGTTCCGCCCTGAACGGGCGACCGCAGCGAAGTGCCCTCTACGCCGCTTAACAAGTGCCGGGTGAGGGAGTACTTCCAGCATGAACCGCAAGACCCTGGTGCTGACGGCCGCGATCGGCCTGCTCACCCCCGCGCTGTCCGCATGCGGCAGCGCGAGTGGAACGGGAGCAGGATCCGGAGCGATCGTCGTCGGCACCACCGACCGGTTCGAGGCAGCCGACTACGCCCCCGCCCCGTTCGACCCCGCCTACGCCTACGACGCCTCCTCCTGGAACGTCCTGCGCCAGACCGTCCAGACGCTGATGCACACCCCGCGCGGCGGCGGCCAGCCCGTCCCCGAAGCGGCCTCCGACTGCCGCTTCACGGACAACGACAACGAGAGCTACCGCTGCACCCTGCGGCCGGGCCTGAAGTTCGCGAGCGGCGACCCGCTCACCGCCAAGGACGTCAAGTTCTCCATCGACCGGGTCCGGGCCATCAAGGACGAGAACGGCCCCTCCTCGCTCCTGTCCACCCTCGACACCGTCGAGGTCAAGGGCGCCGACACCGTCGTCTTCCACCTGAAGACCCCGGACGCGACCTTCCCGTACAAGCTCTCCACCCCCGCCGCCGGCATCGTCAGCGAGAAGAACTACGACGCCAGGAAGCTCCGCACCGGCTTCGCCGTCGACGGCTCCGGCCCGTACACGATGAAGCCCGAGGTCAAGGACAACCACCTCGTCCGGGCCGTCTTCACCAAGAACCCGAACTACAAGGGCGACATCAAGCCGCAGAACGACAAGGTCGAACTGCGCACCTTCCCCGACTCGGCCGCCGCCACCAAGGCGCTGTCCGACGGCTCCATCAGCATGGTCTCCCGCACCCTCTCCCCGGCCCAGATCACCGAGCTCTCGGCCAAGCCCCCCAAGGGCGTCAAGCTCGTCCCCATGCCGGGCCTGGAGATCCGCTACATCGGCTTCAACACCGACGCCCCGGCCGTCAAGGACAAGGCCGTGCGCCAGGCCCTCGCCGCCGCCGTCGACCGGGGCAACGTCATCTCCAAGGTCTACGGCAAGTCGGCGCAGCCCCTGTACTCGCTGGTCCCCACCACGGTGGGCGGCCACGTCAACTCCTTCTTCAACAAGTACGGCGAGGCCAACACCGCCAAGGCCGCCGACCTGCTGAAGGCCGCCGGGATCAAGACCCCCGTCAAGCTGACGCTGAACTACACCAGCGACCACTACGGCGACGGCACCGCGGCCGAGTTCGCGGCCCTCAAGGCCCAGCTGAACTCCACCCAGCTCTTCGACATCACCGTCCAGGGCACCGAGTGGGGCGACTTCCGCCCCGCCCAGAAGAAGGGCGACTACGCCGCCTACGGGCTCGGCTGGTTCCCCGACTACCCGGACGCCGACAACTTCCTCGCCCCGTTCCTGGAGCAGGACAACTTCCTGGGCACGCCGTACACCAACAACACGGTGCGCACCAAGCTCATCCCCGAGTCCCGCAAGGCCGCCGACCGCAACGTCGCCGTCCCCGCGATCACGGAGATGCAGGACATCGTCGCCGAGGACGTGCCCGTCCTGCCCCTGTGGCAGGGCAAGCAGTACGTCGCCGCACGCGACGGGATCACCGGAGTGGAATGGTCGGTCAACGCCATCTCCGACCTCCAGCTGTGGGAACTCGGCCGCGGGGTCAGCGGCTGAGACCCGGCAGCAACCGGCGGCGGACGTCGCAGGCCGGCGCAACGATCAGACAAGAACTGTGAAGGACATCGCGTGAAGAGACGTAACCAGTGGCTGGTAGCCCCGCTCGGGGCGGCGACCGCCGCCGCGCTGCTCAGCGGCTGCGGCTCCCAGGACGGCTCGGCCGCCGGCGACGGCAAGGGCGTCGTCATGGGCATATCCGACAAGGTGAAGTCCACCGACCCGGCGTCCGGCTACGACCCGGGCTCCTGGCTGCTCTTCAACAACGTCTTCCAGTCCCTGCTGAGCTTCCCCAAGGGCGGCACCACGCCCGAGCCGGACGCCGCGCAGGCCTGCAACTTCGAGGGCGGTGACAGCAAGGTGTTCAAGTGCACCCTGCGCTCCGGCCTGAAGTTCAGCAACGGCCACAGCCTCACCTCGAAGGACGTCAAGTTCTCCTTCGAGCGCACGCTGAAGATCAACGACCCGAGCGGCCCGGCCGTCCTGCTCTCCGCCATCGGGGGCATCGACGCCCCCGACGAGAAGACCGTCGTCTTCAAGCTGAAGACCCCCGACGCGACCTTCCCGAGCAAGATCGCCTCGGGCGCGGGCGCCATCGTCGACCACGCCGAGTACCCGGCCGACAAGCTCCGCACCGACAACAAGGCGATCGGCTCCGGCGTCTACAAGCTGGACTCCTTCAGCGAGAAGAGCGCCAACTTCTCCGTCAACGACTCCTACAGCGGCAAGGCCAAGGCGAAGAACACCGGCGTCACGCTGAAGTTCTTCAACGGCGACCAGGCCGGCCTCAAGACCGTCCTGGAGAGCGGCGACGTCGACTTCGCCTTCCGCGGCCTCGCCGCCAAGGACATCGCCGGCCTCGCCGCGACCAAGACCGGCGACAACAAGGTCGACGTCGTCCAGGGCACCGGCGCCGAAGTCCAGCACATGGTCTTCAACGTCAACGACCCGGTCGCCGGCAAGCTCCCCGTCCGCAAGGCCATCGCGTACCTCGTCGACCGCGAGGCGCTCGTCAAGGACGTGTACTCCGGCACCGCCATCCCGCTGTACTCGATCGTCCCCGCCGGCATCGCCGGACACACCACCCCCTTCTTCGACCGCTACGGCGGCAGCCCGCAGCCGGAGAAGGCCAAGGCCGTCCTCAAGGCCGCCAACATCACCGGCAAGATCAAGCTCACGCTGTACTCGACGCCGACCCGCTACGGCCCCTCCACCGACCAGCAGTTCCAGGTCATCGCCAAGCAGCTCAACGACAGCGGGCTCTTCGACGTCGACGTGAAGTCCGTCGAGTTCGAGCAGTACGAGAAGGACATCAAGGCCGGCAAGTACGGCGTCTACATCAAGGGCTGGGTCCCCGACTACCCGGACGCCGACAACTTCACCCAGCCGTTCTTCGGGCCGGACAACGTCCTGATGAACAACTACGACAACAAGGAGATCAGCGGGACCATCATCCCCTCGACCTCCACCAAGTCCGACCGCACCGCGGCCAACCCGGACTACACCCGCCTCCAGGACATCGTCGCCGACGAGCTCCCGATCCTCCCGCTCTGGCAGAGCAAGCAGTACGCCGTCGCCCGCCAGAACATCACCGGCCTCCAGTGGTCCCTGGACGCCTCCACCGTCTTCCGCTTCTGGGAGATCAGCAAGGGCTGACCCGCCCCGGACACACCTCCGCCCCGGCCCCCCACGAGGGAGCCGGGGCGGAGGCGTACCGGGACACGGCCGCTACTGCGCGCCCGGCCGCACCAGACCGCTCTCGTACGCGTACACCGCCGCCTGCACCCGGTCCCGCAGACCCAGCTTCGTCAGCACGTGACCCACGTGCGTCTTCACCGTCGTCTCGCTCACGAACAGGTCCGCCGCGATCTCCGCGTTCGACAGCCCCCGCGCCACCAGCTTCAGCACCTCGACCTCACGCTCCGTCAGCGTCCCCAGCACGTCCGGGACGCTCTCCTCACCCGACGGCAGATGACCGGCGTACTTGTCCAGCAGCCGGCGCGTGATGCTCGGCGCGAGCATCGCCTCGCCCGCCGCCACCACCCGGATCGCCTGCACCAGCTCATGGGCCGGAGCGTCCTTCAACAGGAACCCGCTCGCCCCCGCCCGCAACGCCTCCACCACGTACTCGTCCAGGTCGAACGTGGTCAGCACCAGCACCTTCGCCGGCCCGTTCCGCTCCGGACCCGTGATCTGCCGCGTCGCCTCGACCCCGTCCATCCGCGGCATCCGGATGTCCATCAGCACCACGTCCGGCTGCAACGCCCGCACCCGCTCCAGCGCCTGCAGACCGTCCCCGGCCTCACCCACCACCACCAGGTCCTGCTCCGCCTCCAGGATCATCCGGAAGCCGGTGCGCAGCAGTGGCTGGTCGTCGACCAGCAGGACGCGGATCGCCACGGGAAGCACCTCGTATTCGTCGGACGGCTTCGATCCCGCCCATTCTGCCCTGGCCGAGGTCAGGACCCCGCCGGGCGGTCCGGCCTCGGAACGACCACCAGCGGATACACCGGGGGAGTGCCGCCGAACTCCGGACACACCGCCTGGTGGTCGCACCAGCCGCACAGCTTCGTCGGCCGCGGCCGCCAGTCACCCGTCTCCGTCGCCTCCGAGATCGCCTCCCACAACGCGTGCAGCTTCCGCTCCACCCGCTCCAGGTCCGCCACCACCGGGTCGTACGTCAGCACGTCACCACTGCCCAGGTACACCAGCTGCAGCCGCCGCGGCACCACACCCTTCAGCCGCCACACCACCAGCGCGTAGAACTTCATCTGGAACAGCGCGCCCTCGGCGTACTCCGGCCGCGGCGCCTTGCCCGTCTTGTAGTCGACGATCCGCACCTCACCCGTCGGCGCCACGTCCACCCGGTCGATGATCCCGCGCAGCCGCAGCCCCGACTCCAGCTCCGTCTCCACGAAGAACTCCCGCTCCACCGGCTCCAGCCGCGTCGGGTCCTCCAGCGTGAACCAGCGCTCCACCAGCGCCTCCGCCTCCGCCAGCCACCCCGCCAGCCCCGCGCCACCGTCCCCGTCCGGGAACAGCCCCGCCAGCTCCGGCTTCGCCTCCAGCAGCCGCTCCCACTGCCCCGGAAGCAGCTCCTTCGCCCGCGGCACCGTCCGCTCCGCCGCCGGGTGATCGAACAGACGCTCCAGCACCGCATGCACCAGCGTCCCCCGCGTCGCCGCCGCACTCGGCTTCTCCGGCAGCCGGTCGATCACCCGGAACCGGTACAGCAACGGGCACTGCATGAAGTCACCCGCCCGCGAAGGCGACAGCGAGGCGGGGCGGGCAGCACCCGGGGAAGCGTCGGCGGAACCGGCGCCGGGGATCGTCGTCATGCGTAAAACCCTACGACCCGGCACCGACAGCACACGCATACCATCGACTCCGGGACCATCGCCCTGCATGATCGGAGCATCACACCGCGCGACAGCGCCCCACGCCGCCCCACCCCCGACGTGGACCACACTGGAAGCAAACGCACCGAACGAAGGAAATCCGTGGCAGACACCGACGAAACCGGCGAGCGCCCCGCCAAGCGCTCCGGACCGGGCGGCGGCATCCTCATGGGCCGCCCCTTCGGCGTACCCGTCTACGTCTCGCCCAGCTGGTTCCTCGTCGCCGCCCTCATCACCTGGGTCTTCGGCGACCAGCTCGACCGCATCCTCCCCGAGCTCGGCCCCGCCCGCTACCTCGTCTCCCTCTTCTTCGCCGTCGCCTTCTACGCCTCCGTGCTCGTCCACGAGCTCGCGCACACGATCGCCGCGCTCCGCTTCGGGCTCCCCGTACGCCGCATCCAGCTCCAGTTCTTCGGCGGCGTCTCCGAGATCGAGAAGGAGTCCGAAACCCCCGGCCGCGAATTCGTCCTGGCCTTCGTCGGCCCCCTCCTCTCCCTCGCCCTCGCCGGGATCTTCTACCTCGGCATGAAGGCCGTCGACCCCGCCACCGTCCCCGGCGTCCTCCTCGCCGGCCTCATGGTGTCCAACCTGCTCGTCGCCGCCTTCAACCTGCTCCCCGGCCTGCCCCTCGACGGCGGCCGCATGCTCCGCGCCGTCATCTGGGGCATCACCGGCAAACCCATGGCCGGCACCGTCGCCGCCGCCTGGGTCGGCCGCGCCCTCGCCGTCACCGTCCTCATCGGCCTGCCCCTGGTCACCCAGACCGGCGTCCTCGGCAACCCCACCCAGGACATCGGCGGCATGGACACCGTCATGGACGCCCTCCTCGCCGCCATCCTCGCCGCGATCATCTGGACCGGCGCCGGCAACAGCCTGCGCATGGCCCGCCTGCGCGAACACCTCCCCGAACTGCGCGCCCGCACCCTCACCCGCCGCGCCATCCCCGTCCAGAGCGCCACCCCCCTCTCCGAGGCCCTGCGCCGCGCCAACGAAGCCGGAGCCCGCGCCCTCGTCGTCGTCGACGGCCACGGCGCCCCCACCGCCATCGTCCGCGAGACCGCCATCGCCTCCGTCCCCGAACACCGCCGCCCCTGGGTCGCCGTCAGCACCCTCGCCCAGGACCTCACCGACGGCATGAAGGTTTCGGCGGACCTCACCGGCGAAGCCCTCCTCGACCACCTCCGCACCACCCCCGCCACCGAGTACCTCGTGGTCGAGACCGGCGGCGAGATCTACGGCGTCCTGTCCACCCTCGACGTCGAAAAGGCCTTCGTGAAGGCCATGGCGCGGCCCCAGTCCTGAAGCCAATACACTGGTCACATGTCCGAACCGACCGGTGCCGCCCGCCGACGCGGGCCCTTCGAGGTCGGGGACCAGGTACAGCTGACCGACCCCAAGGGCCGCCACTACACGTTCACGCTCGAAGCCGGGAAGAACTTCCACACCCACAAGGGTTCCTTCCCGCACGACGAGCTGATCGGCGCTCCCGAGGGCAGCGTTGTCCGCACCACCGGCAACGTCGCCTACCTCGCGCTGCGCCCCCTGCTCCCCGACTATGTCCTGTCCATGCCCCGCGGCGCCGCCGTGGTCTACCCCAAGGACGCGGGCCAGATCCTGGCCTTCGCCGACATCTTCCCCGGCGCCCGCGTCGTGGAGGCGGGGGTGGGCTCCGGCTCCCTGAGCAGCTTCCTGCTGCGCGCCATCGGCGACCAGGGCATGCTCCACAGCTACGAGCGCCGCGCGGACTTCGCCGAGATCGCCACCGCCAACGTGGAGCGCTACTTCGGCGGCCCCCACCCGGCCTGGAAGCTCACCGTGGGCGACCTCCAGGACAACCTGGACGAGACCGACGTCGACCGCGTCATCCTCGACATGCTCGCCCCCTGGGAGTGCCTGGAAGCGGTCAAGAAGGCCCTCGTCCCCGGCGGCATCCTCTGCTGCTACGTGGCCACCACCACCCAGCTGTCCAAGACCGTCGAGTCCATCCGCGAGATCGGCTGCTTCGCCGAGCCGCAGCCCTGGGAATCGATGATCCGCAACTGGCACGTGGAAGGCCTCGCCGTCCGCCCGGACCACCGGATGATCGGCCACACCGGCTTCCTCGTCACCGCCCGCCGCCTCGCGGACGGCGTCGAACCCCCCATGCGCCGCCGCCGCCCCGCCAAGGGCGCCTACGGCGAGGACTACGAGGGCCCCGGCAGCGACCGCTCCGCGTAGCCACCCCCGACGCCCCGCCCGGGGCGCGGACCCAACACGAAAGCGCTGTGGCGCAGTTCCCGGAAGCCTTCCCGGAACTGCGCCACAGCGCCTTTTCGTTGCCCGTGCGGATCCGCGCGGACCCGGCCGTTCCACCCCGGTGTGAGGTG
This sequence comes from Streptomyces sp. NPDC032091, assembly GCF_055580265.1. Taxonomy (NCBI): domain Bacteria; kingdom Bacillati; phylum Actinomycetota; class Actinomycetes; order Kitasatosporales; family Streptomycetaceae; genus Streptomyces; species Streptomyces sp. NPDC032091. The sequence goes on from NZ_JBVILR010000001.1 coordinate 166,378, forward strand.
TGGCACGATGCTGGCTCACCGTCACCCTTCGTACAGGAGACAGCCCGCGTGACGCACAGCCCCACCGACCCCGCACCGTCGTTGGAAGACCTGTCGCCCGAACACCTCGCGCACCGCCGGGCCAAGCCCGTCCACTGGGTCGCCACGGCCACCGCCATGGCCGCCGTCATAGCCGGCGCGGGCCTGCTCCAGCCCGGCCGGGCCACCGGAGCCACCCCCGCACCCGGCCCCGCGGGCACCCCGCACGCCGCCGCCCCCGACGCGCACGCGGTCACGTACCCCCTCGACTGCAAGGGCACCCCGAGCACCGTCACCGCCACCGCCCAGGGCGACCTGGACGGCGACGGCCGCCCCGAGACCGTCGCCGCCGTCCGCTGCGACGCCGGCTCCGGCACCCCGCCCCACGCCCTCTACGTCCTGGCCCAGGAAGCCACCCCCGGGGCCCGGCCCCGCGTCGTGGCCACCCTGCTCGACCCCGCCCAGCGCCGCACCGCCACCGACCTGACCGTCCGCGACCGGGCCGTCACCGCGAGCCTGCTGGGCTACTCCTCGCCCGCGGTGCCCCGCTACAGCCCCGACGTCAAGCAGCTCGCCAAGTGGCGCTGGACCGGCGGAAAATTCCGCCAGGAGCTTACGGACTCGACCGCCGGGCGTGTTTGAACCGTCACTCGGCGTCCGGGCCGTACACCTCGACCCTGTCCGAAACGCGCCTTACGTGGATGCAGTCCCCCGGACATTCCTTCGCCGAATCGACCACGTCCCGCAGCAGCGGCAGCGGAACCGGAGCCGTCGCCCCCGGCTCCGCGAGGAGCTCGTCCTCCGGGCTCTTCACGTACGCCAGACCGTCGATATCCAGCTCGAACACCTCCGGGGCGTACTGGACGCAGATCCCGTCCCCGGTGCAGAGGTCCTGGTCGATCCAGACCTCAAGGGGCTCTCCGGCCTCGCCGGCGCCCCCCGCCGGGGCCTCCTGCTGCACGGTCATATCTCCTGCCGTTCCCTGCGCTGATTGATCCGTTCCGGAAGCGGCCCTGGACAAGTCGCGCGGGCCCGGAAGGGTGTTGAACAGTTCGACCTTACAACCGGCTGCTTTCCGATGTTGAACGGTGGGTATTTCCCTGGCGTGAGGGAGTACGCAAGGGTGAAGATCGGACACACCCCTACCGTCTTTGTGATCTAGGGGTTTCAATCACCACCAGCCCAGGTAGGGTCAGGAAGCGTCCAGCTCCCCTTGGAGGAGGTGAGGACCGTGGCAGCCCACGACGACGACATCAACCGCGGCATCCGGCCCGGGCGGGGGTCTGAGGACCCCGCTGGCCAGGTTGCCTATCTAGAGCAGGAAATCGCCGTCCTGCGCCGCAAGCTCGCCGACTCTCCGCGTCACACGAGGATTCTCGAAGAGCGGATCGTCGAGCTCCAGACCAATCTGGCAGGCGTATCCGCGCAGAACGAACGACTGGCGAATACGCTCCGTGAGGCCCGCGACCAGATCGTGGCCCTCAAGGAGGAAGTCGACCGGCTCGCGCAGCCGCCGGCCGGCTTCGGTGTCTTCCTTCAGGCGAACGAGGACGGCACCGTCGACATCTTCACCGGCGGCCGCAAGCTCCGTGTGAACGTCAGCCCCAGCGTCGACCCGGAAGACCTCCGGCGCGGCCAGGAGGTCATGCTCAACGAAGCGCTCAACGTGGTCGAGGCCATGGAGTTCGAGCGCGCCGGGGACATCGTCACCCTCAAGGAGATCCTGGAGGACGGCGAGCGCGCCCTGGTGGTCGGGCACACCGACGAGGAGAGGGTGGTGAGGCTCGCCGAGCCGCTCCTGGACATCACCATCCGCCCCGGCGACGCCCTGCTGCTCGAACCCCGCTCCGGCTACGTGTACGAGGTGGTCCCCAAGAGCGAGGTCGAGGACCTCGTCCTCGAAGAGGTCCCGGACATCGACTACGACAAGATCGGCGGCCTGGGCGACCAGATCGAGCTGATCCGCGACGCGGTCGAGCTCCCCTACCTCTACCCGGACCTCTTCAAGGAGCACGAACTGCGGCCCCCGAAGGGCATCCTGCTGTACGGCCCTCCCGGCTGCGGCAAGACGCTCATCGCCAAGGCCGTCGCCAACTCCCTTGCCAAGAAGGTCGCGGAGGTGACCGGACAGGCGGCGGGCAAGTCCTACTTCCTGAACATCAAGGGCCCCGAGCTCCTCAACAAGTACGTCGGCGAGACCGAGCGGCACATCCGCCTCGTCTTCCAGCGTGCGCGGGAGAAGGCCAGCGAGGGCACCCCCGTCATCGTCTTCTTCGACGAGATGGAGTCCCTCTTCCGCACCCGCGGATCCGGCGTCAGCTCGGACGTGGAGAACACCATCGTCCCGCAGCTGCTCGCCGAGATCGACGGCGTGGAAGGCCTGGAGAACGTCATCGTCATCGGCGCCTCCAACCGCGAGGACATGATCGACCCGGCGATCCTGCGGCCCGGCCGCCTCGACGTGAAGATCAAGATCGAGCGCCCGGACGCCGAGGCCGCGAAGGACATCTTCGCGAAGTACCTCAAGGCCTCGCTGCCGCTGCACACGGACGACCTGAGCGAACACTCGGGCTCGCCCGAGGTGGCCGTCCACAGCATGATCCAGACGGTCGTCGAGCAGATGTACGCGGAAAGCGAGGAAAACCGCTTCCTCGAGGTCACGTACGCCAACGGCGACAAGGAAGTCCTGTACTTCAAGGACTTCAACTCCGGAGCGATGATCCAGAACATCGTCGACCGGGCGAAGAAGATGGCCATCAAGGCCTTCCTCGACCACAACCAGAAGGGTCTGCGCGTCTCCCACCTCCTCCAGGCCTGCGTGGACGAGTTCAAGGAGAACGAGGACCTGCCGAACACCACCAACCCGGACGACTGGGCCCGCATCTCCGGAAAGAAGGGCGAGCGGATCGTATTCATCCGCACCCTCGTCACCGGAAAGCAGGGCGCGGACACCGGACGCTCCATCGACACGGTGGCGAATACCGGTCAGTACCTCTGACGGTGCGAGGCGGCTGCGGGTGCCTCACACGGCACCCGCGGCCGTCTGCTTTACCGCCCGCCTTTTCCGGCCGTGACAAGGCGAAGTCAATGACTGAAATGATCTCCCCACCAGTGCGGAGTGGTTCTAGGCTCTTCCGTACCGCCGCATCCGCAGTGCGGGACGGGCACCGCACATGACGCACCGGAGCACCAGCGGTACTTGAGCGCCGCCCCCGAACGGGAGCGCCGCCGGGCAAGGAGGGCCGCATGACCGTACGGCGAGTAATGGGGATCGAGACGGAGTACGGGATCTCCGTCCCGGGGCACCCGAACGCCAATGCCATGCTCACCTCGTCCCAGATCGTCAACGCGTACGCGGCGGCGATGCACCGGGCGCGACGCGCCCGCTGGGACTTCGAGGAGGAGAACCCGCTGCGGGACGCCCGCGGCTTCGACCTCGCCCGCGAGGCCGCCGACAGCAGCCAGCTGACCGACGAGGACATCGGCCTCGCCAACGTCATCCTCACCAACGGGGCGCGGCTCTACGTCGACCACGCCCACCCCGAGTACAGCTCGCCGGAGATCACCAACCCGCTCGACGCCGTGCTCTGGGACAAGGCCGGCGAACGGATCATGGCCGAGGCCGCGGAACGGGCCGCCCAGCTGCCCGGCGCCCAGCCGATCCACCTCTACAAGAACAACACCGACAACAAGGGCGCCTCCTACGGCACGCACGAGAACTACCTGATGAAGCGGGAGACCCCCTTCTCGGACATCGTGCGCCACCTGACGCCCTTCTTCGTCTCCCGCCAGGTCGTCACCGGAGCCGGCCGGGTCGGCATCGGGCAGGACGGGCGCGAGCACGGCTTCCAGATCAGCCAGCGCGCGGACTACTTCGAGGTCGAGGTCGGACTGGAGACCACCCTCAAGCGCCCCATCATCAACACCCGCGACGAGCCCCACTCGGACGCGGAGAAGTACCGCCGGCTGCACGTGATCATCGGGGACGCGAACCTCTCCGAGATCTCCACGTACCTCAAGCTGGGCACGACCGCGCTGGTCCTGTCCATGATCGAGGACGGGTTCATCAACGTCGACCTGGCCGTGGACCAGCCGGTGCGCACCCTGCACCAGGTCTCCCACGACCCGGACCTCCAGCACCTGATCACGCTCCGCAGCGGGCGCACCCTGACCGCCGTACAACTCCAGATGGAGTACTTCGAGCTGGCCAGGAAGTACGTGGACGAGCGGTTCGGCACCGACGCGGACGAGCAGACCAAGGACGTCCTGAGCCGCTGGGAGGACGTGCTGGGCCGGCTGGAGACCGACCCGATGAGCCTGGCCGGGGAGCTGGACTGGATCGCCAAGCGGGAGATCCTGGAGGGCTACCGCAGGCGCGACGGACTCGGCTGGGACGCGGCGCGGCTGCACCTGGTGGACCTCCAGTACTCGGACGTACGGCCCGAGAAGGGCCTGTACAACCGTCTGGTGGCCCGGGGGAAGATGAAGCGGCTGCTGGAGGAGCCGGCCGTCGAGCGGGCCGAGAGCAAGCCCCCGGAGGACACGCGGGCGTACTTCCGCGGGCGCTGCCTGGAGCAGTACGCGGACGACGTGGCGGCGGCCTCCTGGGACTCGGTGATCTTCGACCTCCCGGGCCGCGACTCCCTCCAGCGGGTCCCGACCCTGGAGCCCCTGAGGGGGACCCGCAAGCACGTCAAGGAGCTCCTGGACCGCTGTCGTACGGCGGAGGACCTGGTGCGGGTGCTTTCGGGACAGTGAGCGGCGCCTTCGGGGCCTGAAAAGCCTCTGGCGAGGGAATCATGAAGGCAGCCGGACGTTGTGAAAGTACGGGGACGAATGGCGGACCCTCCTTGTAGGGTCCGGCGTAGGGTCTGATCTTGAGAGGTCCCGAATCCCGGGGTCTCTCCGTGTGAGCGCGCGAACCGAGCGGGGTGAGGTAGACATGGCGACCAAGGACACCGGCGGCGGACAGCAGAAGGCCACTCGCTCGACCGAAGAGGTCGAGGAGCAGGCCGCGGAAGCGCAGTCCGACCTCAAGGAACGACAGGAAAAGCTCTCCGACGACGTCGACTCCGTCCTCGACGAAATCGATGATGTGCTCGAAGAGAATGCCGAGGACTTCGTGCGCTCCTTCGTGCAAAAGGGTGGCCAGTAAGGTCTCTTGACCTTCGAATCGAAGGTCGTCTTCGGGGTGGGGCTTGTCCACGAGCACCGATCGGTGTCGCACCGGTGTCGTGGGGGTGGCCGGGTCCCACCCCGGAGCGGGCCCCGGTCCCCAGGGATCGCGATCATCGGACGGGTAGGGTCCGGGGCGTAGTTCAAGATCGGCCGGACGTCATAAGGCGTGCAGCCGCTTACGTGGAAGGAAACCTGTGGAACCCAACACTCGTGGCACAGGGCGTCTGCCGGCAGCCTTCCTGACGCCGGGGTCGTCGTCCTTCATGGACTTCCTGGGCGCGCACGCGCCCGAGATGCTGCCGGGGAACCGGAAGCTTCCCGAGGGGATCGTCGAGGCCCCGCACGGGACGACCATCGTCGCCGCCACCTTCCCCGGCGGGGTCGTCCTCGCCGGTGACCGGCGGGCGACCATGGGGAACATGATCGCGCAGCGGGACATCGAGAAGGTGTTCCCGGCCGACGAGTACTCCGCGGTCGGCATCGCCGGTACGGCCGGTCTGGCCGTGGAGATGGTCAAGCTGTTCCAGCTGGAGCTGGAGCACTTCGAGAAGGTCGAAGGCGCGACGCTGTCGCTGGAGGGCAAGGCGAACCGGCTCTCGACCATGATCCGGAGCAATCTCGGGATGGCCATGCAGGGGCTGGCGGTCGTGCCGCTCTTCGCCGGCTACGACGAGAGCAAGGAGAAGGGCCGGATCTTCTCCTACGACGTGACCGGCGGCCGCTCCGAGGAGCACGGCTACGCCGCCACCGGTTCCGGTTCCATCTTCGCCCGGGGCTCCATGAAGAAGCTCTACCGCCCCGATCTGACGGAGGAGCAGGCCACCACGCTGGTCGTGCAGGCGCTGTACGACGCCGCCGACGACGACTCGGCGACCGGCGGCCCGGACCTGTACCGCAAGATCTTCCCCATCGTCACCGTCATCACCGACGAGGGCTTCCGCAGGCTGGACGAGGACGAGTCGCAGGCGCTCGCCCGCAAGGTGACGGACCGTCGGCTCCAGGAGCCCGACGGACCGCGCGCCGCCCTGCTCTGACCAGTCCTCTCGTCGCCCAGAAGAAAGGGACGGACAACCGGTGTCGACTCCGTTCTACGTGTCACCCCAGCAGGCCATGGCCGACCGGGCGGAATACGCCCGCAAGGGCATCGCCCGCGGCCGCAGCCTCGTCGTGCTCCAGTACGCCGACGGCATCGTGTTCGTCGGCGAGAACCCGTCCCGCGCGCTGCACAAGTTCAGCGAGATCTACGACCGGATCGGCTTCGCGGCCGCCGGCAAGTACAACGAGTACGAGAACCTGCGCATCGGCGGCGTCCGCTACGCCGACCTGCGCGGATACACCTACGACCGGGACGACGTGACGGCCCGCGGGCTGGCCAACGTCTACGCGCAGACCCTCGGCACCATCTTCTCCTCGGCCGGCGAGAAGCCGTACGAGGTGGAGCTGGTGGTGGCGGAGGTCGGTGCGACGGCGGCCGGGGACCAGATCTACCGGCTGCCGCACGACGGCTCGATCGTCGACGAGCACGGTTCGGTCGCGGTCGGCGGGAACGCCGAGCAGATCAGCACCTACCTCGACCAGCGGCACCAGGACGGGATGACCCTGTCCGAGGCGCTGAAGCTGGCGGTGCAGGCGCTGTCGAGCCAGGCCAACGGGGCCGACAAGACCATTCCGGCCGAGCGGCTGGAGGTCGCGGTGCTGGACCGTACGCGGTCGCAGCAGCGCAAGTTCAAGCGGATCCGGGGTCGGCAGCTGGCGCGGCTGCTGGCGGCGGAGGTCCCGGTGGACGCGCAGGTGGACGCCGTGTCGAACGACGAGGCGCCGGAGGACGACGCCGAGTAGCGGCCGAGGTCCCGGGAGGCCCCGGTCCCTCCCTGCGGGGGAGGGCCGGGGCCTTCGTGCGTCAGGCCCGGGCGGGGCCGGTGGAGTCGCGGACGACGAGTTCGACGGGGATGTCGGGGGCGGTCCAGGGGCGGCCGTCGAGGACGGCGAGGAGGGCGTTCATGCCCTGTTCGCCGACCTGCTCGGCGGGGAGCCGGACGGTGGTGAGCTCGGGTTCCACGGCGGTGGCCAGGCCGAGGTCGTCGATGCCGGTGACGGAGAGGTCCTCGGGGACGCGCAGGCCGAGGCGGCGGGCGGCCTTGCAGGCGCCGGCGGCGAGGACGTCGTCGTCGCACAGGACGGCGGTGGGCCGGTCCCCGGGGGCCGCGAGGGCCGCCTCCATGGCCGTGCGGGCGGCGTCGACGCTGAGGCCGGCCCGTACGGTGCGCAGCTCGGTGGAGGGGTCCAGGAGGCCGGCGAGGGCGCGGGCGCGGATGTGGAAGGTCCAGGTGTCGACGTCGGCGGCGAGGTGGAGGAAGCGGCGGTGGCCGTGGCCGAGGAGGTGGGCGGCGGCCTGGCGGACGCCGTCGGTCATGGCGAGGTTGACGTGGGCGGCGGCGCGGCCGGAGGCGGGGTCGCTGTCGAGCATGACGAGGGGGAGGTCGTCGCCGCCGATGGCGTCGAGGGCCGCGGCGGCCATGGAGGAGGCGATGACGCCGTCGAGGGCGGCGCGGGCGGAGGCGAAGGGGTCGCGCGCGGGGCCGGTGCCGTCGGGGGAGGGGTAGAGGACGACGCCGAAGCCGTGGGCGGCGGCGACGCGGGCGGCGCCGGTGTAGACGCGGGCGAAGAACTCGTTGGTGAGGGCGGGGACGACGAGGAGGGCGGTGCGGGTGCTGCCGAGGCGGAGGTTGCGGGCGGCGAGGTTGGGGCGGTAGCCGAGGGCGGTGGCGGTTTCGCGGACGAGGGCGGCGGTGCGTTCGGAGACGCGGCCGCGCCATTTGTCGCCGAGGACGAGGGAGACGGTGGCCTGGGAGACTCCGGCGGCGGTGGCGACGTCGCGGCTGGTGGGTCTCGTCACAGGAAACTCCTGAAGTGCCAGGTGGGGCGGGTGGGGCTGGTCCGCGGGGTGGACCCCGGGTCTGCGGCCATGGTACGTATGACGGGTCGAGTTATACGTATTACCCCGGCGGAGAGTCCGGGCAGAAGGGGGCGCTCATGGCCGCGGGATACGCGGAGCTGCTCAGGACCCGTTACGCGGCGAGGCTGCTGGCGGGCACGCTGCTGGGCCGGCTGCCGAACGCCACCGCGGCCATCGCGATCGTCCTCTTCACCCGCTCCGAGGGCGGCAGCTACAGCCTCGCGGGCGCGCTCGCGGCCGCGTACGGGCTGGCCAACGCCGTGGGCCAGCCGCTGCTGGGCCGGGCGGTGGACCTGTACGGGCAGCCGCGGGTGCAGCTGCCGGCGGCGCTGCTCTCCGCGCTGGGCATGGTGTGGCTGGCCGTCGCGGGCACGGGGACGATGGCGGCCGCCTATGCGGCGGTGCTGCTCTCGGGCCTGTTCACGCCGCCCCTGGAGGGCGGGCTGCGCGCCCTGTGGCCGACGGTGCTCGGGGGCCGCGAGGAGCGGGTGCACGCGGCGTACGCGATGGACGCGGTGGCCCAGGAGATCATGTACACGGTCGGCCCGCTGCTGGTGACGCTGTGCGTCGCGCTGTGGTCCCCGGCCGCCGCGCTGCTCGTCCTGAACGCCCTGGGGCTGGTGGGCGTGCTGATGGTGGTGCTCTCCGAGCCCTCCCGGACCTGGCGCTCGGCGCCGCGCGAGGCCCACTGGCTGGGCGCGCTGCGTTCGCGGGGGCTGCTGGCGCTGCTGGGCGCGTTCTTCTTCGTGGGCATGGCGCTGGGTTCGATCGCGGTGGCGGCGATGGCGTACTCCGACGGCCACGGGGGCCAGGCCGTGTACGGCTGGCTGATGGCGGCGCTGGGCCTGGGCGCCCTGGCCGGCGGCGTGGTCTACGGCGCCCGGCAGTGGGCGGGGGCCCCGGAGCGGCGGCTGCGGCTGCTGGTGGGCCTGCTGGCGCTGGGCTACCTGCCGCTGATGCTGACCGTCGGGCCGGTGGCGATGGCGGCGCTGGCCGCGCTCTCGGGCGTGTTCCTGGCGCCGTCGCTGGCCTGCGCGTTCATCGTGGTGGACCGGCACGCGCCGACGGGCACGGTGACCGAGGCCTTCTCGTGGCTGGTGACCTTCTTCGGCGTGGGCGCGGCCATCGGCACGGCGGCGGCCGGGCCGGCGGTGGAACTGGGCGGGACGACGGCCGGTTTCGCGGTCGCCGGCGGTGCGGGCCTGGCGGCCCTGGTGGTCCTGACGGCGACTCAGGGGATCCTCGCGGCGGGCGGCCGCAGCCGGGCCGTGGCGCGGTCCGCGGGGGCGCCTTCGGAGCAGTTGATCAAAAACTGATCGGAACGCCGCTCTCGAACCCGGTTTCAGAAGAGGGCAGAAGGCGTAATGTTCAGTCATGGACCGCCGCATTTTCGGGCTGGAGAACGAGTACGGCGTCACGTGCACGTTCAGGGGACAGCGCCGGCTGTCTCCTGACGAAGTGGCGCGCTACCTCTTCCGCCGTGTCGTGTCATGGGGCCGCAGCAGCAATGTGTTCCTGCGGAACGGCGCCCGCCTGTACCTCGACGTGGGATCGCATCCGGAATATGCAACACCCGAATGCGACAACCTGACCGAACTGGTCACCCACGACAAGGCCGGGGAGCGCATTCTCGAAGGCCTGCTCGTCGACGCCGAACGCCGCCTGCACGAGGAGGGAATCGCCGGCGACGTCTACCTGTTCAAGAACAACACCGACTCGGCGGGCAATTCGTACGGTTGCCACGAGAACTACCTCGTGGCCCGGCACGGTGAATTCTCCCGTCTGGCGGACATCCTCATTCCCTTCCTCGTCACGCGCCAGCTGATCTGCGGCGCGGGCAAGGTGCTGCAGACCCCCCGGGGCGCGGTGTACTGCGTCAGCCAGCGGGCCGAGCACATCTGGGAGGGTGTCAGCTCCGCCACCACCCGTTCCCGGCCGATCATCAACACCCGCGACGAGCCGCACGCGGACGCGGAACGCTACCGCCGCCTGCACGTGATCGTCGGGGACTCCAACATGTCCGAGACGACCATGCTGCTCAAGGTCGGCGCCACCGACCTCGTGCTGCGCATGATCGAGGCGGGCACGGTGATGCGGGACCTGACCCTGGAGAACCCGATCCGGGCGATCCGCGAGGTCAGCCACGACATCACCGGCCAGCGCAAGGTGCGCCTGGCCAGCGGCCGCGAGGCCTCCGCCCTGGAGATCCAGCGCGAGTACTACGACAAGGCCCTGGACTTCGCCGAGCGGCGGGGGATCCGTACCGGGGTCGTGGAGCAGGTGCTGGAGCTGTGGGGCCGCACCCTGGACGCCATCGAGGCGGAGGATCTGGACCGGATCGGCCGTGAGATCGACTGGGTGATGAAGTACCAGCTGATCGAGCGCTACCGGGCCAAGCACAACATGACCATGTCCAACCCGCGGGTCGCCCAGATAGACCTCGCCTACCACGACATCCACCGCCGGCGGGGCCTGTACTACCTGCTGGAGCGCAAGGGGCAGGCGGAGCGGGTCTGCAACGACCTGAAGATCTTCGAGGGCAAGTCGGTGCCCCCGCAGACCACCAGGGCGAGGCTGCGCGGGGACTTCATCCGCCGGGCGCAGGAGCAGCGGCGGGACTTCACCGTGGACTGGGTGCACCTCAAGCTGAACGACCAGGCGCAGCGCACCGTGCTGTGCAAGGACCCGTTCCGGTCGGTGGACGACCGGGTGGAGAAGCTCATCGCCGGCATGTGACCGGTGCGGCCGGGGGCCCCGTACGCGTTCCGCGTGCGGGGTCCTCGCATGCCAGAGCCTTGTGGCGCAGGGGGCAGCCCGTAGAGTGGGGCCGCTACGACGGACCATTCCAGCGACCCTGAGGACCACTGTGCGACGCCGACTTGCTGCCGCGCTCATCGTGCCGGCTCTGATGCTCACCGCGGCCTGCGGAGGGGGCGACGACTCCGGGAAGAAGGACTCCTCTCCGTCGGCCTCCGCCTCCAAGCCCGCCGACGTGCCGAAGCCGGTGGCGTCCGCGGACCCGATGCCGACGGTGGCCGGTGACGCGGGGAAGAAGGCCGAGATCACCATCCCCAAGGGTGAGCCGAGCGGCAAGTTCGTGGTCAACGTCCTCAAGGAGGGCACCGGCCCGGAGATCAAGAAGAACGACCTCGTGGTCACCAAGTACACGGGCAAGATCTGGAAGAGCGGCAAGGACATCAAGGGCTCCTACGACCAGGACGGCGAGCCGGTCGTGGTCCCGGCGGGCTCGCCGCAGATGCTGCCGCTCTTCAGCGACTCCGTGCTCGGCAAGAAGGTCGGCAGCCGTCTGCTGGTCGTCGCCCCTCCGGCCGCCGCCTTCGGTGACCAGGGCCAGCCGCAGCTGGGCGTGGGCGCCAAGGACAACCTGGTGTTCGTGATGGACGTCGACTCCGTGATGCCGAAGAAGGCCGAGGGCACCCAGGCCCCGATCCCGTCGGACCTGCCGCAGGTCAAGGCCGACGAGGAGAAGGAGGCCACGATCACGATCCCGAAGAACGACCCGCCGAAGGAGCTCGTCGACAAGGTCCTGATCGAGGGCAAGGGCCCGGAGGTCAAGAACGGCCAGACCGTGTACATGCAGTACAGCGGTGCGGCCTGGGCGCCGAACGCCGGCAAGGACTCCGCCAAGCTCTTCGACACCTCCTGGAAGACGGGCGCCCCGTTCTCGACGAAGATCGGCCAGGGCCAGGTCATCGAGGGCTGGGACAAGGGCCTCGTGGGCAAGAAGGTCGGCAGCCGCGTCCTGCTGGTGATCCCGCCGGAGCAGGCGTACAAGGACCAGGCCAAGGGTGAGGACCTGCCGGCCAACTCCACCCTCGTCTTCGTCGTGGACATCGTCGGCGCGGTGTAAGACTGGTGGGGTCGCCCCTTTCCGCCTCCGCGGTGAGGGGCCCGCATTCGTACGCATGAGGAGCAGTTCCGTGAGCGACAAGCTCGAAAAGCCCGAGATCGACTTCCCCGATTTCCCGGTCCCGGCCGACCTGGTCATCGAGGACATCTGGGAGGGCGACGGCGCCGAGGCCAAGGCCGGCTCCGTGGTCTCGGTCCACTACGTGGGCGTGGCCTACTCCACCGGCGAGGAGTTCGACGCCTCCTGGAACCGCGGCTCCGCGCTGCAGTTCAAGCTGGGTGTCGGCCAGGTCATCGAGGGCTGGGACCGGGGCGTCCAGGGCATGAAGGTCGGCGGCCGCCGCAAGCTGGTCATCCCGGCCCACCTCGCCTACGGCGACCGCGGCGCCGGCGGCGCCATCAAGCCGGGCGAGACGCTGATCTTCGTCTGCGACCTGATGGCCGCCTGATCCACGGGCAGTCACCGCGCAGGGCCCCCGCCGTGAGGCGGGGGCCCTCGCTTTTGCCCGGGAGCGCCTTGGCGGTACGGTCAACGGTCACGAGAGTGTGTGCCGAGCAAGGTGGGGGAAGGGCGTCGATGGCGATTGCCAAGGCCGAGCGGCTGATGAACCTGGCGCTGTGTCTGCTGGGGACCCGACGTCCCCTCAGCAAGCGTGAGCTGCGCGGTTCGATCGAGGCCTACCTGGAAGCCGGGAACGACGACTCCTTCAACCGCATGTTCGAGCGGGACAAGGACGACCTGCGCGAACTCGGCCTGGTGATCGAGACGGTGGAGAACCTGGAGGGCGAGACCGGCTACCTGGCCCGCCGCGACAGCAACCGGCTGCCGCCCGTCTCCCTCGACACCGAGGAGGCGGCCGCGCTGGGGCTGGCCGCCAAGGTCTGGCAGCAGGCCCGCCTCGCGGGCGCGGCCAGCGGCGCCCTGCAGAAGCTGCGCGCCGGCGGGATGCCGGAGGCCGGCGACCCGTACGAGGGCCAGCACAGCGCCATCGAGCCGCGCATCCCCGTCCACGAGGCGGCCTTCGAGCCGCTGATGCTGGCCTGCCGCGACCGGCGGCCCGTGGTCTTCGACTACCGCAAGTCCAACGCCGCCCGGCCCGAGACGCGGCAGGTCGAACCGTGGGCCCTGGAGTGCTGGCGCGGCCACTGGTACCTGGCCGGCCACGACCGCGACCGCGGGGCGGAGCGGGTGTTCCGGCTCTCCCGGATCACCGGGAAGGTCCGCTCCCGGGCCGGGAAGTACACCGCCGAGGTGCCCGACGTGGTCACCGTGCGCGAGACCGTCGCGGCCTGGGCCGGCGAGGGCGCCCAGCGCTCGGCGCTGATCCGGCTGCGCGCCGGGTCCGGCTATCCGCTGCGGGCCAAGGCCACCGCGGTGCGCGAGGGCGCCGACGGCTGGGACGAGCTGGAGATCCCCTACGGGCACGGGCTGGACGCCTGGCTCGTGGAGTTCGGCCCGGACGTGGTCGTGGTGGAACCGGCGGACCTGCGGGCCGACGTGGTGGACCGGCTGCGCGCCGTCGCCCAGGGCTGACCCGCACTTCACTAGCAACGCCCTGAGGGGGAGACGTACCAGCATGGCCGCGAACGCCATCGACCAGACCCGCCGGATGCTGTCCCTGGTGACCTACCTGCGCGAGCGCCCCGGGGCGCACGTCGCGGACGTCGCCCGGGCCTTCGGCATCACCGAGGACGAGCTGATCTCGGACCTCGACGTACTGCCCATGTGCGGCACCAGCTTCCGCGGCGGGGACCTGCTCGACATCGACACCGACGGCGACCGCATCTGGTGGCACAACGCCGACGCCTCGGGGGAGTCCACCGCCGAGCCGCTGCGCCTGGCCGCCGACGAGGCCACCTCCCTGCTGGTCGCCGCCCGCGCGGTGGCGACCCTGCCGGGGCTGCGCGAGAGCGACCGGGACGCCCTGCTGCGGGCCACCGCCAAGCTGGAGGCCGCCGCCGGCGAGGCCGCGGGCGCCAGCTCCCGGCTGTCGGTGACCTTCGAGTCCGAGGGCGGGGTCTTCGCCGACGTCGACCGGGCCATCTCCGAGCGGCGCCGGCTGTGGCTGCGCTACTACTCTCCGGCCCGCGACGAGCTCACCGAGCGCACCGTCGACCCGATCCGGCTCTTCGCGGTGGGCCACACCTACCTGGAGGGCTGGTGCCACCTCTCGGAGGCCCGGCGCACCTTCCGCCTCGACCGGGTCGCCGAGATCCGCCTCCTCGACGAGCGCGCCGATCCGCCCGCCATCGAGCCCCGCGACCTGTCCGAGGGCCTCGTCCAGCCCGCCGCCGAGGACCCGGAGGTGGTCGTCGAGGTCGGCCCCGGCGGGCGCTGGGTCGCCGAGTACTACCCGCACGACAGCGCCGACGAGCTGCCCGACGGCGGCCTGCGGATCGTGCTGCGCAGCCCCGACCCGGCCTCGCTGCGCCGCCTCGCGCTGCGCCTGGGCCGCGACGGGCGGATCGTCTCGCCGCCGGAGCTGGCGCACAGCGCCCGCAAGGCCGCCGCAGAAGCACTCGCGGGGTACGGGGAACAGGTCTAGAGGGAGAACGGAGAGATGTCGCCATCTTCCGGTCCCGAACCGGTCACCTTCAAGGCCGCCTGTCCCGAGTGCCGGGCGCGCTTCGAGCTCGCGGCGGACGCCCTGAGACTGGCGATCGGCGGCAGCCGGCGGACCACCTTCTACTCCTTCACCTGCCCCGAGTGCGCCGTCCAGGTCCGCAAACCCGCCGGTGAGCGCATCGTGGAGCTGCTGACCGGCGGGGGAGTGAGCACCCTGCGCAGCCTCTGAAACGGGCGCGCTAGGCTCCTCCCATGCTGTGGCCGATGCTTGCGATTGCCCTGGGCTTCCTCGGGGTCGCCGTCCTGTCCGTGCTGGCCCTGCGGGTCTTCCTGGAGGTACGGCGTCTGTCGGGGCAGGTGGCCCGGGCCAGCCGCCGGATCACCGAGGCCTCCGGGGACCTGGAGCGGGCCGCGGCCGACCTGGCCGGCGCCGCACGCCGCGAGGGCTCGCTCCGACCCTAGGCGCCCTGTGCGCAGGCGTTCACGCACCGGTCATGGAAACCGCGCGGCCGGAGCCGTACCGTCGGAGCCGCAGGCAAGCCTTGACACCCCTGGGGATTGCCGGGCGTTCACCCCCGGGGGTTACGATCCATGTCAGAGAGGTACCGGACGCGGTCTGTCCGGTATCGCGAGGCCACCCCAAACCAGCCGTTTCGGTGAGTAAGGAAGACACACATGATCGGCAATCTGAAGCCCCTCGAGATCCTTCTGATCATCGCTGTCATCGTGCTGCTGTTCGGTGCCAAGAAGCTCCCCGAGATGGCCCGCTCGCTCGGCAAGTCGGCCCGGATCCTCAAGAGCGAGGCCAAGGCCATGAAGAAGGACGGCGAGGCCGACGACGCGCCCGCCGCCGCCCCGGCCGCCGACGCCCAGCAGCCCGTCGCCCCGCGCACCATCCAGGCCTCGCCCGGTGACGTCACCAGCTCCCGTCCGGTCGGCGAGCCGGGCCGTACCGCCCAGGGCTGACGCCACCCGGGGGTCATCCCCAGCACGCCGGTCATTTGCAACGAGACAAGGGACGTGGGTTGCTCAAGTCTGCCCGCAAGCAGGGGAACCGAGATCGGCTTCCGAAGGACGCCGAGGGGCGCATGCCGCTCGTGGAGCACCTGCGTGAGCTGAGAAACCGCCTGCTGAAGTCGGTCCTGGCGATCGGCCTGATCACGATCGTCTGCGCCTACTTCTACCGGCCGATCATCGACTTCCTGCTGGAGCCGATGCTGTCCTCCGTCGGCTGCGTGAACGGGGCCACCCACCAGAGCAACGGCGCCCCCTGCGCCGAGATGACGGCCAACGGCCTCACCGGGCCCTTCTCCATCGCGCTGAAGGTCGGCCTCTCCGCGGGCATGGTGCTGTCCGCTCCCGTCTGGCTCTACCAGCTGTGGGCGTTCGCCGCCCCCGGCCTGCACAAGAACGAGAAGCGGTACACGCTGAGCTTCGTGGCCGTCGGCGCCCCGCTCTTCCTGGCCGGCGCCGTCCTCGCCTACAAGATCCTCCCGCAGACCGCGGAGATCCTCCTCGGATTCACCCCCGACCACGTCAAGAACCTGCTCCCGGTCGACGACTACCTCGACCTGGTCACGCGCATGGTCGTGGTCTTCGGCCTCGCCTTCGAGCTCCCGCTGATCCTGGTGCTGCTGAACTTCACCGGCATCCTCAGCGCCAAGCGGCTGGGCAGCTGGTGGCGCGGCATGGTCCTCGGCATCACGATCTTCGCGGCCTTCGCCACGCCCACCGGCGACCCGGTCACCATGCTGACCCTGGCCTCCCCGATCGTGGCCCTGTACTTCCTCGCCCTCGGGATCTGCCTCCTCAACGACCGCCGGCGCCGGCGCGCCAACCCGGACGCCGACCTCGACGACGACGAGGCCTCGGAGCTGGACCTGACGCCCTCGTCCCTCGGCACGGCGGACCCGGCCCCGGCCCCCTCCGTCCTGCCCGAGCAGGCCGACGGCGGTCGCCGCCAGATCAACGGCTACGACGACGCCACCTGACCCCCGGGGCCCGCTCCCGGGACCGGCCGCGTGCCGGCCCGGGGGCGCCCGGGGCCGATCACATAAATGATCGAGACTGTTGTCAGAGGCGGCGGGTAGGCTCGACAGCAAGATGACCGAAGAACTCTCACCCGCCGAGCGGTACGCCGCTGCCCGGATCCGCGCCGTCGAAGAGGCCTCCGCCCTGGCCCCCTTCCGGGAGATGTACGAATTCGACCTGGACCCCTACCAGGTCGAGGCCTGCAAGGCACTGGAGGCCGGCAAGGGCGTCCTGGTGGCCGCCCCGACCGGCTCGGGCAAGACCATCGTGGGCGAGTTCGCCGTGCACCTGGCCCTCCAGCAGGGCCGCAAGTGCTTCTACACGACGCCCATCAAGGCCCTGTCGAACCAGAAGTTCGCCGACCTCGTCAAGCGCTACGGCGCCGACAAGGTCGGCCTGCTGACCGGCGACAACAGCGTCAACGGCGACGCACCCGTGGTCGTGATGACCACCGAGGTGCTCCGCAACATGCTCTACGCCGGCTCCCAGGCGCTCAGCGGCCTCGGTTACGTCGTGATGGACGAGGTGCACTACCTCTCCGACCGCTTCCGCGGCGCCGTCTGGGAAGAGGTGATCATCCACCTCCCCGCATCGGTGACCCTGGTGTCGCTCTCCGCGACCGTCTCCAACGCCGAGGAGTTCGGCGACTGGCTCGACACCGTGCGCGGCGACACCGAGGTGATCGTCTCCGAGGAGCGGCCCGTCCCGCTGTGGCAGCACGTCATGGCCGGCCGCCGGATCTACGACCTCTTCGAGGAGGAGTCCGACCACGGAGGCCGCGGCTCCGCCCGCCGCGAGGTCAACCCCGACCTGCTGCGCATGGCCCGCGAGGAGAACAGCCGCGGCTACAGCCCCAAGGACCGGCGGCGCGGCAAGATGGTCCGCGAGGCCGACCGCGAGCGCGAGCGCCGCTCCCGCAGCCGTATCTGGACCCCCGGCCGCCCCGAGGTCATCGCCCGCCTGGACAACGACGACCTGCTCCCCGCCATCAACTTCATCTTCAGCCGGGCCGGCTGCGAGGCCGCCGTCCAGCAGTGCCTCTTCGCGGGCCTGCGGCTCAACGACGACACCGCGCGGCTGAAGGTGCGCGAGCTCGTCGAGGAGCGCACCGCCTCCATCCCCGCCGAGGACCTCCACGTCCTGGGCTACTACGAGTGGCTCGAAGGTCTGGAGCGCGGCATCGCCGCCCACCACGCGGGCATGCTCCCCACCTTCAAGGAGGTCGTCGAGGAGCTGTTCGTCCGCGGCCTCGTCAAGGCCGTCTTCGCCACGGAGACCCTCGCCCTGGGCATCAACATGCCCGCGCGCACGGTCATCCTGGAGAAGCTCGTCAAGTGGAACGGCGAACAGCACGCCGACATCACCCCCGGCGAGTACACCCAGCTCACCGGCCGGGCCGGCCGCCGCGGCATCGACGTCGAGGGCCACGCCGTGGTGCTCTGGCAGCGCGGCATGGACCCGGTGCAGCTCGCCGGCCTCGCCGGCACCCGCACCTATCCGCTGCGCTCCAGCTTCAAACCCTCGTACAACATGGCCGTCAACCTGGTCCAGCAGTTCGGGCGGCACCGCTCGCGCGAACTCCTGGAGACCTCCTTCGCGCAGTTCCAGGCCGACCGCTCGGTCGTCGGGATCTCCCGCCAGGTGCAGCGCAACGAGGAGGGCCTGGACGGCTACCGGCAGGGCATGACCTGCCACCTCGGCGACTTCGAGGAGTACGCGCGGCTGCGCCGCGACCTCAAGGACCGCGAGACCGAGCTGGCCAAGCAGGGGGCGGCGCAGCGCCGCGCCCAGGCGGCGAGCTCGCTGGAGAAGCTCAAGCCGGGCGACATCATCCACGTCCCCACCGGCAAGTTCGCCGGGCTCGCGCTGGTCCTGGACCCGGGCGTGCCGGGCGGCCGGAGCAACGGGCACCGCGGGTACGAGTACCACGAGGGCCCGCGTCCGCTGGTGCTCACCGCCGAACGGCAGGTCAAGCGGCTCGCCGCGATCGACTTCCCCGTGCCGGTCGAGGCCCTCGACCGGATGCGGATCCCGAAGACGTTCAACCCGCGCTCCCCGCAGTCCCGCCGGGACCTGGCGACCGCCCTGCGCAACAAGGCCGGGAACGTCCAGCCCGAGCGGCAGCGGCGCGGCCGGGCCGCGGCGGCCGACGACCGTGAGATCGCCCGGCTGCGCGCCGAGCTGCGGGCCCACCCCTGCCACGGCTGCGACGAGCGCGAGGACCACGCCCGCTGGGCGGAGCGCTACCACCGGCTCAAGCGGGACACGCAGCAGCTGGAGCGGCGCATCGAGGGCCGGACGAACACCATCGCCCGCACCTTCGACCGGATCCACGCCCTGCTCACCGAGCTGGACTACCTGCGCGAGGACGAGGTCACCGTGCACGGCAAGCGGCTGGCCCGGCTCTACGGCGAGCTGGACCTGCTGGCCTCGGAGTGCCTGCGCGAGGGCGTCTGGGAGGGGCTGAACCCGGCCGAACTGGCCGCCTGCGTCTCCGCGCTGGTCTTCGAGGCCCGCCAGTCCGACGACGCGACGCCGCCGAAGGTGCCGGGCGGCGCGGCGAAGGCGGCGCTCGGCGAGATGGTCCGCATCTGGGGCCGGCTCGACGCCCTGGAAGAGGAGCACCGCATCAACCAGGCGGAGGGCGTGGGCCAGCGCGAGCCGGACCTCGGCTTCGCGTGGGCGGCCTACCAGTGGGCCTCCGACAAGAGCCTGGACGAGGTGCTGCGCGAGGCGGAGATGCCGGCCGGCGACTTCGTCCGCTGGTGCAAGCAGGTCATCGACGTCCTCGGGCAGATCGCCGCGGCGGCACCGGCCTCCACCGCCCCGCCGTCCTCGGCCGGGGGCAGCACGGTGGCGAAGAACGCCCGCAAGGCCGTCGACGCCCTGCTGCGGGGTGTCGTGGCCTACAGCTCGGTCGGATAGCCCTTTCGGTGTTTCCTCCGAGTCCGTCGACGGCCGGATCTCATCTCTTGCCATGATCGGTTCGCCGCGCCCTGTGCGACGATCGGACGCATGAGCGGGGGAACGGACGAAGGGCCGAGACGGGTCGGTCGGCCGCGGGCCGATCGGCTGAGAGCGCCGAGCAGCCGGCCGCCGCGCGAGGAACTCCTCTGCGCGGCGGCCGAGCTGTTCACCGTACGGGGGTACGCGGCCACCACCACACGGGCGGTGGCCGAACGGGCCGGGATGCGGCAGGCCACGATGTACCACTACTTCGGCGGCAAGGAGGAACTCCTCGCCGAACTGCTGGAGTCCACCGTCGCCCCCTCCCTCGCGCTCTCCCGCCGGCTGCTGGCCGACAGCGGCCGCCCGGCCGCCCGCCGGCTGTGGGAGCTGTGCCGTTCGGACGTGCTGCTGCTGTGCGGGGGCCCGTACAACCTGGGCGCCCTGTACCTGCTGCCCGAGCTGGACCGGCCGCGGCTGGGGCGGTTCCGGCGGATGCGCGACGAACTGCGCGACAACTACCGGGCGTTGCTCGACGCCACCCCCCTGGGCTCCGAACTGGCCGGGGACCGGGCCGGACTGTCCCTGCGGGGCGACCTGGTCTTCGGCCTGGTCGAGGGCGTCATGCTGGTCCGCCGCTCCGACCCGGACCGCCCGGTGGCGGCCTTCGCGGAGGCCGCCGCGGACGCCGCGCTGCGCGTCGCGGGCGTGTCCCCCGCCGGCTAGGACGTCTCTTCGGGTGGCCCTGCCTCCCAGCCCTCCGGGTCGTCCCAGGCCTGGAGGGTCAGGCCCGATTCCAGGTGGTGGGCGAGGCCCGTGACCGGGTCGGTGAAGGACAGGGTGCGGGCCAGCAGCTGGAGCGGCCGCCGGTAGTCGGCCGGGTCGGCCGGTCCGGCCACCACCGGGTACACCGGGTCGCCCAGGATGGGCAGGCCCAGGGCGTTCATGTGCACCCGCAGCTGGTGGGTGCGTCCGGTGTGCGGGGTCAGCCGGTAGCGGCCCAGGGCGCCGCGGACCTCCAGGAGTTCGACCAGGCTCTCGGCGTTGGGCTCGGCGTCCGGCAGCTCCACCGCCGCCATCACCCCGCGGACCTTCTCGATGTGGCTGCGCACCGTCCGGGGCAGGCCGACCGACGGGTCGTGGGGCGCGAGGGCCTCGTACTCCTTGCGCACCCGCCGCTGCTGGAAGAGGAGCTGGTAGGCGCCGCGGTCCTCGGGGCGGATGCTGAACATCACCAGCCCCGCCGTCATCCGGTCCAGGCGGTGCGCCGGGCTGAGCGCGGGCAGGTCCAGCTCCCGGCGCAGCCGGGCCAGGGCGGTCTGCGTGACGTGGCTGCCGCGCGGGGTCGTCGCCAGGAAGTGCGGCTTGTCCACCACCAGGAGGTGGCGGTCGCGGTGGACGACACGGATCGGGAAGGGCACGGGCGGCTCGGCCGGCATGTCCCGGTGGAACCACAGCCAGCCGCCGGGCTCGTACGGGTCCTGCGGCCGCAGCACCCGCCCGCCCTCGCCCAGCACCCGCCCGTCCGCGAGCAGCCGGGCCATGGACTCGGCGCCGCGCGTGCCCGCGTAGCGCTCCGTCAGGTAGTCGCCCAGGTGCGGCCAGCGTCCCTCGGGGTCGGGGGGAAGGCGCATCCGGACCGGGTCGATGCCGTCCTGCTGGGGGAGGGGCGCGGGCGGGATGTGGGATCTGCGGCTCATCGGGACCAGGGTAGGCGGCTACTTCCGGGTGAAGGTGCCCAGGTGCTCGGCGTCCAGGTACTCGATGCGGACCTTTCCGTCGGAGAAGGTCACCCCGGTGCGGCCGACGGCGTTCTCGCCGGCGGTGACGAAGCTGAACGTGTCGCCGTCGTAGGGGGTGAGGGGGAAGCGCAGGGGCTTGGGGCCGAGGGAGAGGGTGAGGGCGCCCTTGGCGTCGGCGGTGACGGTGAGGGGGCCGTAGAAGGCGTTGTCGTAGGTGCCGGTGTACGCGCTCGCCGCCCGTGGGGGCCGGGCGCCGGCCGGGGGGTGGGCGTAGTCGGTGGTCGAGCGGTGGCCCTCGTTCAGTTCCTGCGCGTACAGGGCGCCGGTCAGGGCCAGCCAGTCGGTGGTCGGCCCGCCGTGTTCGGCGGTGTCGAAGAAGTCCAGGGCGATCGCGTCGGCCTGGCCGATCGGGGCCGCGTTGGTGAGGACGACGATCCCGAGCTGTTCGAGCGGGAGCATGGTGACGTTGGTGTTGGCGCCGAGCTCGAAGGCGCCCGAGTGGCCCAGACGCAGCCGG
Source organism: Streptomyces sp. NPDC032091 (assembly GCF_055580265.1). Lineage (NCBI taxonomy): Bacteria > Bacillati > Actinomycetota > Actinomycetes > Kitasatosporales > Streptomycetaceae > Streptomyces > Streptomyces sp. NPDC032091. Next base: position 188,202 of record NZ_JBVILR010000001.1, read on the forward strand.
CCGGCCTCGTCGTAGCTGACGTTCCAGCCGAGCCCGTAGAACTGCGGGACGCCGCGGACGGTCTGGGCCTGCGAGACGATCTCGGGGAGGCGGGTGCGGTTCAGGGCGTCGGCGGGGATGATCCGCTTCCCGTCGAGGACGCCGTCGCCGAGCTGGAGGCGCAGCCAGCGGGCCATGTCGCGGGCGGTGGAACTGGCCCCGCCGGCCGGGGCCTGGGCGTCGGCGTCGCGGACGAAGCGGGGGCTCCAGGTGGCGGCGCCGTTCTTCCCGGGGCCGGCCTTCACATGGCCGTAGGCGCGGTCGGGGGCGTGCGCGTAGGCGGAGAACTCGGTGCTGGTGTGCGTCATCCCGGCGGGCTTGAAGAGGGTGTCCGCGCTGAGTTTCTGCCAGGTGGTGCCGTGGTCGCGGGCGATGGCCTCGGCGGCGGCGGTCAGGCCGAAGTTGGTGTAGGCGTAGCTCGCGCGGAAGGGGGAGAGGGGTTCGAGGCGCAGGTGGTCCAGGATGTACGACTGGTCGTAGCCGAGGTCTTCGAGGAGGTCCCCGGCGTGGTCGGGGAGGCCGCTGCGGTGGGAGAACAGGTCGGCGGGGGTGACGTGGGAGGTCACCCAGGGGTCCTTCAGCGCGAAGCCGGGCAGGGAGGAGCCGAGGGGCCTGTCCCAGGCGCCGGGGTCGGGGAGGGCGCCGGCGACGACGGTGGAGGAGACGGGCTTCGAGAGGGAGGCCAGCTGGAAGACGGTGTCGGGGTCGACGGTGGCGGCTTCGCCGGTGCGGCGGAGGCCGAAGCCCTTGAGGTAGAGCACCTTGTCGTGGTGGACGACGGCCACGGCGACGCCGGGGACGCCGGTGCGGCGCATGACGTCCGCGACGGTGGCGTCGAGCCGGGTCACCGCCTTGGCGACGGCGGCGTCGCCGATGCGGGGCTCGGGCGGCGGGGGCGGAGTCGGCTCCGCCGCGGCCGTCCCGGCTGCCAGCAGGATCGCCGCCCCGGCGAACGCGGCGGCGCGGTGCGTACGCATGTCGCCATTGTGGCGTTCGGGTGGATTCGGCGCGCGTCGTGGGCCGCTGCGCGGGGTGGGGAGAGGCTCCGCGCGGCGGGACCGGCGGAGCGCCCCGCGGGGATCAGGCGGCCGCTCGGGCCGGGAGGTCCTGTTCGGCTTCCACCGTGGCGTTCCAGTCCCGCTTGATCGCGCGCCAGCCCTCGTCCGTCTCGCCGTGGCGCCAGTAGCCGGAGATGGACAGCCGCTCGCGGGCGATGCCCCGCTCCAGGCGCAGGTGGCGGCGGAGCTCCTTCACGAAGCCCGCCTCGCCGTGGACGAAGGCCTGCACGTCCGTCGAGGGGAAGTCCAGGCCGGTGACGGCCTCCAGCAGGGCCGCGCCCACCGGGCGGTCACCGCGGTGGAGCCAGAGGGGGGTGACCCCGTCCGGGGTGGCGATGTCCTGCTCGTCCTCGGGACCGTCGACCTCCACGAACGCGTACACCCGCGCCCCGCGCGGCATCCGCTCCATCGACGCGGCGATCGCCGGCAGCGCGCTCTCGTCGCCCGCGAGGAGGTGCCAGCCGGCGGCGGGGTCCGGGGCGTAGCCGCCGCCGGGGCCGAGGAAGTGGACCGTTTCGCCGGGCTGGACGCGGGCCGCCCACGGGCCGGCGAGGCCCTCGTCGCCGTGGACGACGAAGTCCAGGGTCAGCTCCCGGCGCGCCGGGTCCCAGGCGCGGACCGTGTAGGCGCGCTGGCGCGGCCAGGCCTCGCGGCGGTGCGTGGCACGGATCACGTCCAGGTCCCAGGGCTCCGCGTACCGCACGCCCTCGGGCTCGAAGAGGAGCTTGACGTAATGGTCGGTGTGCGCGCCCGCGTCGAATCCGGCCAGTCCGTCTCCGCCCAGCACCAGGCGCACCATGTGCGGTGTCAGCCGTTCGGTGCGTACGACGACTGCGGTGCCGACGGTGCGGGCGCGTCCTTCTGCCACGGTGTCTCCCCTGACGCTCACGAAGCTTAGGATTACCTAAGTTAGCATCTCATGGGCGCAGCGCGCTGCTCAGGCGTGACACCGCTCCTCCCAGACCCCACCGATGGGCGAGCGCGTCGACCGTGTCGGGCCGGGCGGGCGCCTGCGGCAGGGCCGGGTCGAAGGCGGGCAGGGGGACGTCGGCGGCCACCCGGACGACCTTCGGGGCCACCGCCAGGTAGGGGCGGGATTCGTCCAGGCGCTTGCGCTGGGTGGGGGTCAGCTTCGACTTCGGGTCGTCGACTGCCGCGATGATCCCGGCCAGGGATCCGTACGCGTCCAGCAGCTTGGCGGCGGTCTTCTCGCCGATGCCGGGGACGCCCGGCAGGCCGTCGCTCGGGTCGCCGCGCAGCAGTGCCAGGTCCGCGTAGCCGGGGCCGTCCACCCCGTACTTCTCGCGCAGCCACGCCTCGTCGGTCACCTGGAGGGTGCCCACGCCCTTGAGCGGGTACAGGACCCGGCGCGCCCGGGCGTCGTCCACCAGCTGGTAGAGGTCCCGGTCGCCGGTGACGATGTCCACCGGGCCGGTGGCACGGGCCGTCAGGGTGCCGATCACGTCGTCCGCCTCGTACCCGGCGACCCCCACCCGGGCGATGCCGAACGCGTCCAGGGCCGCCTCGATGATCGGGACCTGCGGGGCCAGGGTGTCCGGGGTCTCCTCCACGTCCGGGCCCGACTCCGTGACCTCCGCGACCCGGTGCGCCTTGTACGAGGGGATCAGCGCCACCCGCCAGTGCGGCCGCCAGTCGGCGTCCATGCACGCCACCAGGTCGTCGGGGCGGTGGTCCTGCACCAGCCGCCCGATGAAGTCGAGGAGCCCGCGCACCGCGTTGACCGGAGTGCCGTCCGGGGCCTTCACGGAGTCCGGGACGCCGAAGTAGGCGCGGTAGTAGAGGGACGCGGTGTCCAGGAGCATCAGCCGTCGTGTCGTCATGGGGGCGATGATGCCGTAACCCGCCCGGCCGCCGCCCGTCACCCCTGGTGGGTGAATGATCACTCAAACAGTTCCTCCGGCGCGCGCGCCCGCCCTTCCTCCCCGAGGGTGTGGATCACAGGCGGCCCGCTCGGCCGCGCCCGGTCCCCGCGCGAGGAGCTCCGTACGCCCCTGCCCGCACGCGCCGTCGGCGCGCTGCCGGCCGGAGCGGCGCGGCCCCGCCCCAGCCCCCACCAGGAGGCCCCGATGGATGCCGCCCAGTCCACCGCACCCGCCCGCCGGACCGTCATCAGGGCCGGGGCGGTGGCCGCCGCCGCGCTGGCCGGGTGCCCGCGCACCGCGGCGGCGGCCCCGCCGCCGGCGCCCGCACCGCCGGCCCCCGCGCCCGCCCCGGCCGCCGACGGAGCCGCGGAGCTGCCGCTGCGCTCCGACCGCAGCACCCAGGGCGACATCCTGGCGGGCTCCCGCAAGGACCACGCCTGCCTCCTGCTGCTGCGCTTCCGCGACCCGGTCCTGGCCCGCCGCTGGCTGCGCCGGCTGCTGCCGCAGATCTCCACCACCGAGGAGATGGCGAGGTTCAACGCCGCCTTCAGCGCGGCCCGGGTCAAGGCGGGCGGCACCGACCCGGCCTCCCTGTCCGCGCAGTGGACCGGGCTCTCCCTCACCCACGCCGGGCTCCGCTTCCTCGCCGGCCGCGACCCCTTCCCCGCGCTGCCGCCCGGAAGCACCGCCGAGGCCTTCGCCCAGGGGCCCGCCCAGCGGGCCGAGGCGCTCGGGGACACCGGGGACAGCTCCCCCGACTCCTGGCTGTTCGGCGGCGAGGGGCCGCACCGCGCCGTGCACGCGGTGCTCAACCTGTCCGCCGACGACCCCAGGAAGCTCGCCGAGGCCGTCGACCGCCACCAGCAGGCCCTGGGGGCGGCCCAGGGCGTGCTGGTCTTCCGGCAGGACGGCGGCACCCTGCCCGGCGCCCTGCGCGGGCACGAGCACTTCGGGTTCACCGACGGCATCAGCCAGCCGGGCGTGCGCGGCTTCCACGCCCCCGACCCGGCGACCGGGAACACCGTCCTCGGCAAGCCCGGCGCCCGGCTGGTCCCGGCCGGGGAGTTCCTCGTCGGGCAGGAGAAGGCCGGCAAGCGGCCCGCCGGGCTGCCCGCCTGGGCCACCGGGGGCTCCTTCCAGGTGCTGCGCCGCCTCGCCCAGGACGTGCCCGGCTGGTGGGCCCAGGCCCGGGAGCGGCTCGCCGACCTCAAGCGGGCCGGGGCCGCGCCCGCCGACGCGACCGACACCTGGCTCGCCGCCCGGCTCGTGGGCCGCTGGCCCGGCGGCACCGCCGTCGCGGGCTGCCCGCTCGCCGAACGGCCCTGCCCGGCCGGCGCCGGCCCCGGCGCCCTCTCGTACCGGGACGACCCGCAGGGCTGGCGCACCCCGCTGTTCGCGCACATCCGCAAGGGCAACCCGCGCGACGGCCTCGTCTCCGCCCCCGGCCGCCCCCCGCTGGACCCCGCCGTCACCGACGCCCACCGCATCATCCGCCGCGGCATCCCCTACGGACCCGCCTACGACCCCGCCCAGGACCCCGGCCGGGGGACGAACGGGGCCTCGCGCGGGCTGGTGTTCATCGGCTACCAGGCCGACCTGGTCCAGCAGTTCGAGTTCGTCGCCCGGCAGTGGATCAACGAGTCCGACTTCCCGGCCGGCCGCAACCCGCGCACCGGCGCCGACCCCCTGCTCGGCCCCGGCTCGCCGGTCGCCTTCGAGAGCGAGTCCGACGGCGGCAGCCGCGCCACCACCCTGCGCTTCGGCCGGTTCATCCGCACCGAGGGCGCCCTCTACGCCTTCACCCCCTCGATCCCCACCCTGCGGGCCCTGGCCGAAGGCCGGCTCGACGTCTCCGTGGAGGTCCACCCCGGCACCGTCCTGCGCGCCGGAGACGTCCTCGACGCCGGCGCCGCCCGCCTGACCCTCGGCGCCGACGGGGACCTCGTCCTCCTCGACCCCTCCGGCGCCCGCCTCTGGAGCGCCGGCACCGAGGGCCAGGGCGGCGAGGCCCTCTACTCCGACGGGGAGCTCACCGTCCGCACCGCCGACGGCACGGCCGCGTGGAGCAGCGGCACCGCCGGCCACCCCGGCGCCCGGCTGCTGGTCCGCCCGGAGGGCGACGCGGTGATCCTCGACGGCGACCGTGTGCTGTGGCGGGCCGGCCACGACCACGCGGGGTGACGGTGCGGGCACGGGAATCGGCCGGGGAACGGCTCGGAGAGCCCTTGCGCGCGAATCCGGGGGCGGTTGCTGCGTAAGGTGCTTACAGCACACCGATGTGCGACGACGGGTAGGGGAGGGCAGCCCCGACATGAACGGCAAGGAAGACGGAAGCATCGCGGACGCCACGGACGGCACGGAATACGGCTTCGCCCGGGCGGGCACGCCGGACGCCGACGACCCGAACACGCACGACAAGGAGAAGGACGCCAAGGACCAGCCGCTGAGAGTGGGCGTGGCCGTGCGCAAACGGCGGCGCGCCCTCCACCTCACGCTGGCCGCGGTGTCGGCGCGCAGCGGGCTTTCGGTGCCCTTCCTCAGCCAGATAGAGAACGAGCGCGCCCGCCCCAGCATGCGCTCCCTGGAGCGCGTCGCGGACGCCCTGGAGACCACGGCGGTCGACCTGCTCGCCGCCTCGGACACGGCCCGCACGGTGGACCTGGTGCGGGCCGGCGACGACTCCGGGCTCGCGCCCGTCAACGGCGTGCGTCCCCTCGTACGGGGCCACCACCAGCTGCACGCGCTGGAGTTCAACGGGGACCAGGACGCCGGACGCGAGTACCAGCACCGCAACGACGAGCTGATGTACGTGGTCTCCGGCGCCTGCCAGGTGGAGGCCGAGGGCCGCGCCTACCGGCTGGAGGAAGGGGACGCGCTGTTCCTCTCCGGCGGGGTCCGCCACCGCTGGAGGGCCGTCAGCGACGACACCCGGCTGCTGGTCGTGGCCGTCGGCGACCACATCCACGCCACCTCCGAGCCGCCCTCGCCGGGGCGCTGACCCGGTGCGCGTCGTCTCCCTCGTGCCCTCCCTGACGGAGGCGGTCGCGGTGAGCGCGCCCGGCCTGCTCGCCGGGGTGACCGACTGGTGCACCCACCCGGCGGACCTGGGGGAGGCACGGCGGATCGGCGGGACCAAGAACCCCGACGTCCGGGCCGTCGTCGAGCTGCGCCCGGACCTGGTGATCGCCAACGAGGAGGAGAACCGGGCCCCCGACCTGGAGGCGCTGCGCGCGGCCGGGCTGGAGGTGCTGGTGACCGCGATCCGGGACCTGCCCCAGGCCTTCGCCGAGCTGGACCGGGTCCTGGTGGGGGCGCTGGGGCTGGAGCGGCCCGAGTGGCTGGACCGGGCCGAGGAGGCCTGGACGGCGGTGGAGCCCGTCGGGGACCTCACCGCCTTCGTGCCGATCTGGCGGCGGCCGTGGATGGTGCTGGGCCGGGACACCTTCGCCGGCGACGTCCTCGCCCGGCTCGGCGTACGCAACGCCTACGCCGGCCACCCCGAGCGGTACCCGAGGGTGCCGGTGGAGGAGCTCGCGGGGAGCGGGTGCGATCTGGTGGTGCTCCCCGACGAGCCGTACCGCTTCACCGCCGGTGACGGCCCCGAGGCCTTCCCCGGTCTGCCCGCCGCGCTCGTCAGCGGCCGCCACCTCACCTGGTACGGGCCTTCGCTGGTGGAAGCCCCGCGGGTGCTGGCGGCGGCCGTGCGGGCGGCGTCGTAGGCGGGGGCCGTCCGGCGGCGGGGGCCGTCCGGCTGCGGGGAGCTATCCGGCTGCGGGGAGCAGCCGTCCGGTGAGCAGACCGCGCAGGGTGTGCCCGGCGGCCAGCACCCAGGCGGTGACCAGACCCAGGAACAGGGCCGCGGCCAGCCAGGCGAAGGCGTCCAGCCCGGTGTGCCGGGCCAGCCCGGCGGCGCCGGTCACGCAGGTGCCGACGGGGAAGGTCAGCGCCCACCAGGTCATCGCGAAGCCCATGCCCTGCCGGGCGGCCCGGACCAGCATCGCGGCGGCGAGGGCCAGCCACAGCAGGGCGAAGCCCATGACGGGCACCCCGTAGACCACGGCGAAGGCGCCGAGCGCCCCGGCGTAGGGGGCGTCGACGGCCCCGGGCGCCACGTCGGCCAGCTGGTTGACGGCGGTGGTGGACTGGCCGAGGGGGCCGAGCACCAGGAACAGGGCGGGGGTCAGCGCCAGGGGCAGGGGCCCGTGGGTGATCAGCCGGCCGAAGACCAGGGGGAGCAGCAGCAGGGTGGCGAGCAGGCTGATGCCGAACATCGCGTAGCAGGCCAGCAGCAGGGCCTCACGGGGCTGCCCGGCGGGCAGGTGGGGGACGAGCAGGGGGCCCACGGCGGCGGACACCATGGGGGAGACCACGGGCAGCAGCCAGACGGGGCTGGCCTGGGAGGCCTCGACCTTGTGGCGGACCACCATCAGGTAGGGGACCACGACGGCCAGGACCAGCCCGACGGCGGTACCGGCGGTGAACAGCACGGTGTCGACGGCGATCGCGGCGCTCGGGCCGATGAGGTCCCCGCCGACGAGGAGGGTCCCGGCGCCGACGGCCAGCAGGGCCATCGACAGGCAGCCGTAGAAGGGGGCCACGGCGGGGTCGAGGAGGTGGGCGCGGGCCCGGTCGCGGTGGTGGCGCCAGTGCCCGGCGCGGGCGGCGAGCAGGACGGCGAGGGCCGCGGCGGACAGCGCCCAGAGGAGTTCGCAGACCGCGCGCTGGCCGGGGAGCTGGTACGGGAGGGTCGCGCCGGCGTTGGCGATGATCGCCGTACCCATGACGGAGGCGTACCAGTTGGGGCCGAGGTCCCTCAGCCGCGGGGCCTTGTGGGCCCGGGGAGCGGCGGGGGCGGTGGTTCGGAAGTGCACGGGGGCGGTGGTGGCCATGGGTCCAGCGTCCCGTCGTATACGGCCGGACGGCAGAGGCCGCACGTCTATCAGGCCATAAACTGATGTTATGGGTAACGAGGAGACGGTTCCGCTCGCACACCGCGTGCCGGACCTGGGCGCGCTGGAGCTGCTGCTCACGGTGGCGCGGGTCGGCAGCCTGAGCGGTGCCGCGCGCCGCATGGGCATCACGCAGCCGGCGGCGAGCAGCCGGATCCGGGCGATGGAGACCCGGCTGGGGGTCGCCCTGGTGGACCGCTCCCCGCGCGGCTCGACGCTGACGGCCGAGGGCGCGCTGGTCACGGACTGGGCCCGGCGGGTGGTGGAGGCGGCCGAGGCCTTCGACGCGGGCGCGCAGGCGCTGCGCGGGCGGCGGGACTCGCGGCTGCGGGTGGCGGCCAGTATGACCATCGCCGAGTACCTGCTGCCGGGGTGGCTGATCGCCCTGCGCGGGGAGCGGCCGGGCACGGCGGTGTCCCTGCACGCCGGGAACTCGGCGGACGTCGCCCAGCGGGTCCTCGCCCACGAGGCCGACCTGGGGTTCGTGGAGGGGCTGTCCGTCCCCGACGGACTGGACTCGGCCGTCATCGCGCAGGACCGCCTGGTGGTGGCCGTGGCCCCGACCCACCCCTGGGCACGCCGCTCGGGCGGGGTGGAGCCGGCGGAGCTGGCGGCAGCGCCGCTGATCCTGCGGGAGCGGGGGTCGGGGACGCGGCAGGTGCTGGACGCGGCGCTGGCTCCGTCCGGGGGTCTGGCGGTGCCGCTGCTGGAGCTGGCCTCCACCACCGCCGTCAAGGCGGCGGCCGTGAGCGGGGCGGGGCCCTGCGTCCTGTCGGAGCTGGCGCTGGTCGACGAGCTGGCGGCGCGCCGCCTGGTCGCCGTCCCCGTCGCGGGGGCCCCGCTGGCCCGCGCCCTGCGCGCCGTCTGGCCCACCGGAGCCCGGCCGGCGGGCCCGGCGCGCGACCTGCTGTCGCTGACCCGGCGCCGGTAGCCGTCCGGCGGTGCGGTGTGCCGCTGCGCGGAGCCTCTCCCCGCCCCGCCCTTTCTCCGTTTTCCCGGGGCGAGCCCCGGACCCCTTTGCGCTCAAACGCCGCGCGGGCTGGATTCGTCCAGCCCCGCCGGCGATTGAGGCGCGGGGTCTGGGGCGGAGCCCCAGGGGCCGTTCGGGTGGCGGGGAATCGATTCGGCGCGGGGCGTGGCGTGGCCGGGGGGCCGGCCGTCGGGAGGGTGGCTCCCGCAGATTCGTTACCTCCCGAGGAGATACCCCATGCGTCTTCGCCGTGCCTCCGTCGCCGCCCTCGGCGCCTTCGCCCTCCTGCTGGCCGTGCCGAACTCCGCCTCCGCCGCCGTCGGCGAGTTCGGGTACACCTATCTCGACGCGAACAACAACGCACACCGGGCGCGTCTGCTCGACCCGGTGAGCGGTGAGTGCCTCACCATCCCGCAGGTGGCCGACCCCGAGCACAGCCAGCCCGCGTACTCCCCGCTCAACCTGACCAACTCCACGGCGACGGTGTTCGTGACCGAGGACTGCTCCGGCGACACCTGGTACGTCCTGCGCCCGCTCGTCGGCCGCGGCAGCACGGCCATGAAGTTCCGGTCGGTCGTCTTCAGCTGACAGCCGTCCCCGGCACCGGCGGGCGGGCTCAGCTCCGGGCCCCCAGGGCCTTCGTGAGGAGCCCGCCCGCCACGATCAGGGCCACGCCCAGCCACCACACGTTCCCGTCGAACACCAGCACCGCGATCCCGACCGGCACCAGCAGCCCCGCCAGCGGCAGCAGCAGGGACGCCCGGCCCGGTCCGGGTTCGCCCCGCGCGCGGGCGCGGACGACCCCCGGGTACCAGGCGGTGAACCTCAGGGCGGCGACGATCGCCAGGATCTGGATGATCCACCCCGTCCAGATGTTGTCGGGGTTGTGCAGCACCAGGTCCCCGAAGCCGCCCGCCAGGGCCGCGACCAGGAAGGCCAGCCCCCACACCCCGGTGATCACGTAGTTGGTCCGGAGGAAGACGGGCGAGTGCCACAGCGCGGGGTCGGTCTGCTCGCGGGCGTACTGGAGGGTGAAGGGCGTCCGGACCGCCATCGAGCCGAAGGCGATCACCGTCAGCGCGAGGTTCGAGACCTCGCCCGCGTACGTCTCCAGCCAGCGCAGGGTCCCGGCGCCGGCCAGGGCGCCGATGACGGCCAGCGCCGCGAAGAACACCACGTCGGCCAGTTCCAGCAGCTTCCAGGAGCTGCCCCGGTGCACCACCCGGCCGGTGACGACCAGGGCGACGATGATCGCCAGGGCCACCCCGACCGCGATCTCGAACCGTCCCGGGCCGACGAGCAGCGAGAAGACGATCCACGGCGCCATCCCGACGACCGGGTTCTCCAGGAACCCGGAAATCCGGCTCGTGGCAGCTCCGCGGGTTTGCGTCCGCATCCCTCCAGCGTGCGCGCGGTCCGCCCGGAGGGCCATTCGTGTCCGCGGGCCACGCGCGGGGACGCCCCGCGTGGCCCGCGCCGCGTCAGGAGACCGGTACCGCCCGCAGGGCGGCGGCGGCCTCGACGAAGGAGGACATCACCCGGGTGTCCTTGTCCCGTTCGGGGTGCCACTGCACGCCCACGACCCACTTCGACCGGTCGGGGTCCTCGACGGCCTCGACGGTGCCGTCCTGCGCGTACGCCGAGACGACCAGCCCCCGGCCGACGCGGTCCACGGCCTGGTGGTGGTACGTCGGGACGTCCGCGACCTCCGGCACCAGCTCCGCGTACCGGGTGCCCGCGACGGGGGTGACGGGGTGCCAGGAGGTGATGCCGGGGGTGTGGACGTGGCCGTCGATGTGCTGGATGAGGGTGCCGCCCAGGGCCACGTTCAGCGCCTGCATGCCCCGGCAGATGCCGAGGAGGGGGAGGCCCCCCGTCAGGGCCGCCTGGATCAGCGCCAGTTCCCATTCGTCGCGCACCGTGGCGGGTGCACCCGTACGGGGGTCGCGCGGGGCCCCGTACCGGATCGGGTCCACGTCCGGGCCGCCGGAGACGATGAGCCCGTCCAGCCGCCCCAGCACCTCCGCCGCCCGGTCCGCGTCGTCCGGGGGCAGCAGGACGGCCGCGCCGCCCGCCGCCTGGACCAGCTCGTAGTAGCCGGTCGGGACCAGGGAGGTGGGAAGGTCCCAGGCCCCGTAACGGGTGGATTCCTCCACGTAGGTGGTGATGCCGATGAGCGGCCTGGGCACGGTGCTACCTCCAGGGTGGTGCCGGACAGCGGAGCTTGGTGCGGGATCAGGATTTCAGTCGCGGGTCAACTCCGCCTCGGCTTCCGCCAGCGCGGCGAACTCCTCCTCGGGTGCCGAGGCCACGAGCCGGTGGCGGCTGTAGAAGGCGAAGTAGGCGAGGGCGACGGCGTACACGGCGAGGGCGATGAGGGCCGCGTCGATGTCGACCAGGAAGGTGGCGACCAGCGCCGAGAGGGCGAGGACGAAGGCGACGGACGAGGTCAGGACCCCGCCGGGGGTGCGGTACGGCCGCTCCAGTCCGGGCTCGCGGCGGCGCAGCACGATGTGGGAGAGGGCCATCAGGGCGTAGGAGATGGTCGCCCCGAAGACGGCGATGTTCAGCATCCGGGCGCCGTTGCCGGTGGCCGCGGCGAGGGCGAAACCGATCGCGCCGGGGATCACCAGTCCGAGGTACGGGGCTTTGCGCTTCGAGGTGAGCGACAGGAAGCGCGGCAGGTATCCGGCGCGGGAGAGGGCGAACAGCTGGCGGGAGCCCGCGAAGATGAGGGAGAAGAAGGAGGCGACGAGCCCGGCGAGGCCCGCGTAGTTGACGAAGCGGCTGAGGGTGGTCGGGCCGCCGTCCCCCTCCAGGGCCACCACGAGGGGGTTTCCGGCGGACTTCACGGCGTCGGCGCCCTGGGCGCCGGTGGCGGCGAAGAAGGTGACCAGCGCCAGGAGGGCGAGGATGCCCATGGAGATGGCCAGGGCCTTCGGCATGGAGCGGACCGGGTCCTTGGCCTCCTCCGCCGCGAGCGGCACGCCCTCGACGCCGAGGAAGAACCACATGCCGAAGGGGAACGCGGCCCAGATGCCGAGGACGCCGAAGGGCAGCCAGGAGCCGGAGCCGAACGCTTCGGTGTCCACGGGGATGTCGTTGAGGGAGCTCGCGTCGAAGTCCGTGAGGGCTCCGACGGCGAAGACCAGCAGGGCGGCGACGGCGATGGCGGTGACGATCAGGCTGAAGCGCAGGGCCTCGCCCACGCCCCACAGGTGGACGCCGATGAAGATCACGAAGCAGCCGAGGTAGACCGGCCAGCCGGAGGTCAGGCCGAACAGGCCCAGGGATTGGACGTAGTCGCCGATGAAGATGACGATCGCCGCCGGGGCGAGGACGTACTCGATGAGGATGGCGGTGCCGGTGAGGAAGCCGCCCCAGGGGCCCAGCGCGCGGCGGGCGAAGCCGTAGCCGCCGCCCGCCGTGGGCAGGATGGTGGACAGTTCGGCGAGGGAGAAGACCAGGCAGGCGTACATGGCGCCCATGAGCACCGTGGCGACGGCCAGGCCGCCGAACCCGCCTTTGGACAGGCCCACGTTCCAGCCGGAGTAGTCCCCGGAGACGACGTAGGCGACGCCGAGGCCGGTCAGCAGCAGCCAGCCGGCGCTGCCGCGGCGCAGGGTCCGGCGCTGGAGGTACTCCGCGTCGGCGTCCCCGACGGCGGGTGTTGCGGGCGCGGTGGAAAGGTCTTCGGCCATGTGCGCTCCTGCCCAGGGGGAATGGTTTCGCTGCGTACCTTTGCGTCAAGGGCGGGGAGCGCGCAAGACCCCTGCGTAAAACGCGGGTAACGAGAACCTCACCCTTCTCAGGCCAGGAACCCGCGCAGCAGGGCCGCCGTGCCGCAGCAGTGCTCGCGCATCACCGCCCGCGCCGCCTCCGCGTCCCGCTCCAGGACCGCCTCCACCAGGGCGCTGTGCTGCTGCTGGGAGTGCTCCAGGTTGCGCACCAGCAGCGGGATGCAGTCCAGCAGGTCGTTGACCCGGGCCCGGACGGCCGCGTACTGGGCCGTCAGGCTGGCCGAGCCGGCCAGTTCGCACAGCGTCAGGTGGAACAGGGTGTCCTGGCGGCGGTACTCGGCGAGCGGGGCGTCGTGGGTGGCGGCGAGTGCGCCCAGCAGCCGCTCGGCGCCCTCCTCGGAGAGCCCCTGTGAGGCGCACAGCCCGGCCGCGCCCACCTCCAGCACCTCGCGGAAGCGCAGCACGTCCTCGATGTCGACCCCCGCCACCCGCCGCCGCAGCTCCTCCTCGGCGACGCCGGCCGGGGCGGCGGGGCGGGCCAGCACGAACGTGCCCCCGTACCGGCCGCGCCGGGCCTCCACCAGGCCCTGGTCCTGGAGGACCTTCAGCACCTCGCGCAGGGTGACCCGGCTGATCCCCATCCGCTCCGCCAACTCCCGCTCGGGCGGAAGCCGTTCCCCGCCCGGTACCAGGCCCAGCCGGACCACCTGGAGGATCTGTTCGAGCGCCTCCTCGAAACCGTTGCCCGCCCGCACCTGCCGCAGCACGGGATTCAGCCGCGCGATCGCGCCCCCGTCGCCCGCCGTGTCGGTCATCTTGGCTCCTCCCCTTCCCAAGCAATGGTTCTGTTCAATACCTTAGGCCTCCTCGGCTCACCGAAGGAGAGATCCCCGTGGTAGACCGCAAGCCGCCGCTCGCGCCCGAGGAGCTCCGCGCCCTCGTGTCCAGCGGTGAGATCGACACCGTCGTCCTGGCCTTCCCCGACATGCAGGGACGCCTCCAGGGCAAGCGGTTCGCCGCACAGTTCTTCCTCGACGAGGTCCTCGACCACGGCACCGAGGGCTGCAACTACCTGCTCGCCGTCGACACCGACATGAACACCGTCGACGGATACGAGATGTCCTCCTGGGACCGCGGCTACGGCGACTTCGCCATGCACCCCGACCTCGCCACCCTCCGTCGGATCCCCTGGAACCCCGGCAGCGCCTTCGTCCTCGCGGACCTCGCCTGGCACGACGGCACACCCGTCGTCGCCGCGCCCCGCCAGATCCTGCGCCGCCAGCTCGACCGCCTCGCCGAACAGGGCTACACCGCCATGGTCGGCACCGAGCTGGAGTTCATGGTCTTCCAGGACACCTACGAGAAGGCCTGGAACGCCGACTACCGCGGCCTGACCCCCGCCAACCAGTACAACATCGACTACTCCGTCCTCGGCACCGGCCGCATCGAACCCCTGCTGCGCCGGATCCGCAACGAGATGCAGACCGCCGGACTGGTCGTCGAATCCGCCAAGGGCGAGTGCAACCTCGGCCAGCACGAGATCGCCTTCCGCTACGACGAGGCGCTCACCACCTGCGACCAGCACTCCGTCTACAAGACCGGGGCCAAGGAGATCGCCTCCCAGGAAGGCGTCTCGCTCACCTTCATGGCCAAGTTCGACGAGCGCGAGGGCAACTCCTGTCACATCCACCTCTCGCTCACCGACACCGACGGACGCAACGCCATGGCCGGGGACGGACCGGGCGGCATGTCACCGCTGATGCGGCACTTCCTGGCCGGCCAGCTGGCGGCGCTGCGCGACTTCTCCCTTCTCTACGCCCCCAACATCAACTCGTACAAGCGTTTCCGCCCGGGTTCCTTCGCGCCCACCGCGGTCGCCTGGGGCGTCGACAACCGGACCTGCGCCCTGCGCGTCGTCGGCCACGGCCGCTCCATGCGCTTCGAGAACCGCCTCCCCGGCGGCGACGTCAACCCCTACCTCGCCGTCGCCGGCCTGGTCGCGGCCGGGCTCTACGGCGTCGAGAACCGCCTCGAACTCCCCGAGGCCTGCGCCGGCAACGCCTACACCGCCGACTTCGCCCACGTCCCCACCACCCTGCGCGAGGCCGCGGAACTCTGGGAGAACAGCGAGATCGCCAAGGCCGCCTTCGGCCCCGAGGTCGTCGCCCACTACCGCAACATGGCCCGCGTCGAACTCGACGCCTACGACTCCGCGGTCACGGACTGGGAGCGCCGCCGCTCCTTCGAACGCCTCTAGGCCGTCTCTTCCGGATCTCGCCTGACCCGCGCCGCCCGGCACCGCACCTCGCCGCGTTGGCGTAGCGCCCGAGTACGTCCAGTACAAGGGCGCCCCGCCAACGCGCCGATGCACGGCACCGGACGACGCGGGCTTGACCGGCAAGATCCGAAAGAGACGGCCCAGGCCCTGGTCCACCCCACCCACCCCAGAAAGGCACCACGTGTCCGAAGCGCTGGACCCCTCCCACCTGAGGGTGCTCAACCCGGCCACCGAGGAACTCGTCGCCACCGTCCCGGCCGCCACACGGGACGACGTCGACGCCGCCGTCGCCCGCGCCACGGCCGCCCAGCGCGGCTGGGCCGCCGCCGCCCCCGCCGACCGGGCCCGGATCCTGCGCCGCTTCGCCGCGGTCGTCGACGGACACATCGAGGAACTGGCCCGCCTGGAGGTCCGCGAAGCCGGCCACACCCTCGGCAACGCCCGCTGGGAGGCCGGCAACGTCCGCGACCTGCTGGACTTCGCCGCCGGGGGAGTCGAACGCCTCTCCGGACGCCAGATCCCCGTCGCCGGGGGCATCGACGTCACCTTCCTCGAACCCCTCGGCGTCATCGGTGTGATCGCCCCCTGGAACTTCCCGATGCCGATCGCCGCCTGGGGCCTGGCCCCCGCCCTCGCCGCCGGCAACGCCGTCCTCCTCAAGCCCGCCGAGACCACCCCCCTCACCGCCCTGCGGCTCGCCGAACTCGCCCTCGAAGCCGGGATCCCCGAACACCTCTTCCAGGTGCTCCCCGGCCACGGAGCGGTCACCGGCGACGCCCTCGTCGAACACCCCGGCATCGCGAAGATCGTCTTCACCGGCTCCACGCGGGTCGGCAAGCAGATCATGTCCAAGTGCGCCGACCGGGTGAAGCGGGTCACCCTCGAACTCGGCGGCAAGAGCCCCAACATCGTCTTCGCCGACGCCGACCTCGAAGCGGCGGCGGCCGCCGCCCCCATGGCCTTCCTCGACAACACCGGCCAGGACTGCTGCGCCCGCACCCGCATCCTCGTCCAGCGCTCCGTCCACGACCGCTTCCTCGACCTGCTCACCCCCGCCCTCACCTCGGTCGTCGTCGGGGACCCGCTCGACGAGAAGACCCAGATGGGCCCGCTCATCTCCGCCGCCCAGCGGGAGCGCGTCCGCGCGTACGTCACCGACGACCTCGAGGCCGTCCGCGGCACCGCCCCCGAAGGCCCCGGCTTCTGGTACCCGCCGACCCTGGTCACGGACGTCGACCCCGGCGCGCCCGTGGCCGTCGAGGAGGTCTTCGGACCGGTCGCCGTCCTCCTCCCCTTCGAGGACGAGGAGGACGCCGTACGCCTCGCCAACGCCACCGACTACGGCCTCTCCGGCTCCCTGTGGACCCGCGACGTCGGCCGCGCCCTGCGCGTCTCCCGCGCCGTCCGGGCCGGCAACCTCTCCGTCAACTCCCACAGCAGCGTCCGCTACTGCACCCCCTTCGGCGGATACAAGCAGTCCGGACTCGGCCGCGAGCTCGGGCCCGACGCCCTCACCGCCTTCACCGAAACCAAGAACGTCTTCATCAGCACGGAGGCCTGAACCCCATGACCGACCGCACCGAAGAGATCGTCTGCCGCCGCCTGGTCGGCCGCACCGCCGTCATCACCGGAGCCGGCAGCGGCATCGGCCTCGCCACCGCCCGCCGCCTGGCCTCCGAGGGCGCCAACGTCGTCTGCGCCGACATCGACCCCCTCGCCGGCAAGGCCGCCGCCGAGGAGGTCGGCGGCACCTTCGTCCAGGTCGACGTCACCGACAAGGAACAGGTCGACGCCCTGTTCAAGACGGCCTTCGACACCTACGGCTCCGTCGACATCGCCTTCAACAACGCGGGCATCTCGCCCCCGGACGACGACTCCATCCTCACCACCGAGCTCGACGCCTGGCGCCGGGTCCAGGACGTCAACCTCACCTCCGTCTACCTCTGCTGCAAGGCCGCCCTGCCCTACATGCAGCGCCAGGGCCGCGGCTCCATCATCAACACCGCCTCCTTCGTGGCCATCATGGGCGCCGCCACCTCCCAGATCTCCTACACCGCCTCCAAGGGCGGCGTGCTCGCCATGTCCCGCGAACTCGGCGTCCAGTTCGCCCGCGAGGGCATCCGCGTCAACGCCCTGTGCCCGGGACCCGTCAACACCCCGCTGCTCCAGGAGCTCTTCGCCAAGGACCCCGAGCGGGCCGCCCGCCGCCTGGTGCACATCCCGCTCGGCCGCTTCGCCGAACCGACCGAGATCGCCGCCGCCGTCGCCTTCCTCGCCAGCGACGACTCCTCCTTCATCAACGCCACCGACTTCCTGGTCGACGGCGGCATCTCCGGCGCGTACGTCACCCCGCTGTAAACACCCGACGTTCACCTGGGCACGACCCCACGACAGCCGGGCGTCGCACGACGCCCGGCTGTCGTGCTCCCCCGTCACCGACGATCTCGTACGAGAACCAGGAGCGAACACCCCCGTGACCCGACCCAGCACCCGCCGCCGGCTCCAGGCGGCCGGCGCCGCCCTCGCGCTGGCCGCCGGCACCCTCACCGCCGCCGCCCCCGCCCAGGCCGCACCCGCCTGCACCACCCCGAAGCTCGCGGCAGGCTGGTACGGCGACAACCAGGCACGGCTCCAGCAGCTCATCGACCGGTACGGCAGCTGCAACCCCCACCGCCCCGGCCGCACCAAGCCCGTCGCCGTCTTCGACTGGGACAACACCGTCGTCAAGAACGACGTCGGCGACGCCACCATGTTCTGGCTCCTGCGCAACGGCAAGATCCGCCGGCCCGCCGACTGGAAGGAAACCAGCCGCTACCTCACCCCCGCCGCCGCCCGGGCCCTCACCACCGCCTGCGACCCCCTCGCCCGCCCCGGCCTCCCCCTGCCCACCGGCACCCCCGAGGGCGCGGCCTGCGCCGACGAGCTCAACTCCGTCTACGGGACCTCCGCCACCCGCACCGGCGCCCCCGCCTTCGCCGGCTGGGACCGCCGCACCACTGAACCCGCCTACGCCTGGCTGGCCCAGCTCCTCCAGGGCTGGACCCCCGGCCAGGTCCGCGGCTTCGCCGCCGCCGCCCGCACCGAGAACCTCGCCGCGCCCATCGGCGCCAAGCAGCAGGTCGGCACCACCACCGCCACCGGCTGGGTCCGCTCCTACGACCAGCAGCGCGACCTCATCAGGAATCTCCAGCGGGCCGGCTTCGACGTCTGGATCAGCTCCGCCTCCCCCCAGCCCGTCGTCGAGGTCTGGGCCCGGGGCGTCGGCGTCGCCGCCGACCACGTCATCGGCATCCGCGGCACCACCCGCGACGGGAAGCTGACCACCCACCTCCAGGGCTGCGGGTCCGTGCCCGACGGCGCCGACACGATGATCACCTACGTGGACGGCAAGCGCTGCTGGATCAACAAGGAGGTCTTCGGGGTCCGCGGTCCGGCCGCCGAGAGGGTCCTGCCCGCCGCCCGCCGCCAGGTCTTCGCCGCAGGCGACTCCGACACCGACGTCACCTTCCTGCGCGACGCCACCGCCCTGCGGCTGGTCCTCAACCGCAACAAGAACGAACTCATGTGCCGCGCCTACGACAACAGCGATGGCAAATGGATCGTGAACCCCATGTTCATCGAGCCGAAGAAGCAGAAGACCGGCCCCTACCCCTGCTCCACCACCGGCTACACCGACCACGACGGCACCCCGGCCCCCGTCCGCCGCGCCGACACCAGCGTCATACCGGACCAGGCGGACAGGGTCTTCTAAAGGAAGGTCAGCCCCTCGCCCCGGTACGTCGGGACGGACGCCGTGACCCGGTCGCCCTCCACCAGGTGCAGGGTGTCGAACCGCTCGCACAGCTCCCCGGCCTTCGCGTGCCGGAACCAGACCCGGTCGCCGATCAGCAGGTCGTCGGCCGGGCTCCCCAGCAGCGGGGTCTGCACCTCACCCGCCCCCTCCTGCGGGTCGTAGCGCAGCCCCGCGGGCAGGTACGGCACCGGCAGCCGGTCGGCCCCCGCCGCACCCGACGCCGGATAGCCCCCGCCCAGCACGGTCACCACCCCCACCCCCGGCCGGCGCACCACGGGCTGCGCGAACAGCGCCGCCGGACGCCCCCGGAACGAGGTGTAGTTGTCGAACAGCCGCGGCACGTACAGCCCCGAACCGGCCGCGATCTCCGTCACCGCCTCCTCGGCGGCCGTCTCCGCCACGCTCCCCGTACCACCGCCGTTGACGAACTCCAGCCCCGGCACCACCGCCCGCACGGCCCGCACCACCTCCGCCCGCCGCGCCGCCAGCTCCCGGCGCGCCGCGCCCTGCATCAGCCGGATCATCCGCGACCGCACCGGCCGCCCGGCCACCGCGTCCCCAACCCCGGCCACGTGCCCCTCGTACGCCATCAGCCCCACCACCCGGAACCCCGGCCGGGCGGCCACCGCACGCGCCAGCTCCGCCAGCTGCCCCGGCTCGCGCAGCGGCGAGCGCCGCGCCCCGACCCGTACCCGGCCGCCCAACAGCCGCAGCGAGGTGTCCAGTTCCAGGCAGACACGGATCTCCTCGGCCCCGCCGGCCCGCGACCGCTCGATCAGGTCCAGCTGCGCGGGATCGTCGACCATCACGGTGACGGCGGCGGCGAGCTTCGGATCCCCGGCCAGCTCCCCGAACGCGGCCCGGTCCGCGGACGGATAGGCGAGCAGCACGTCCTCGAACCCCGACCGCGCCAGCCACAGCGACTCGGCCAGCGTGTACGACATGATCCCCGCGAACCCCGGCCGGGCCAGCACCCGTTCGAGCAGCGCCCGGCACCGCACGGACTTGCTGGCCACCCGGACCGGCTTCCCGCCCGCCCTGCGCACCAGATCGTCGGCGTTCGCGTCGAAGGCGTCCAGGTCCACGATGGCCAGGGGCGCGTCGAGACGCGCGGTCGCCCGGTCGTACCGGGCCCGGTCCGAAGTCATGGGCGGCAGCTTGCCAGACCGCCGTACCGACGGGTAGGGGTAACGCCGCCCCGGCCCCGGCACGGCCGGGGCGGCGGCCCCGTAGAGTACGGGCAGGCAGCCGTACGGAACGGGGGGCGGAGCCGCCGCATGACCACGACGACACCGCGGACCGAGGTCCTGGAGGACCCCTGGCAGCCGCCACCGCCGGACCCCCTGCCCCGCCGCCACCCGGCCCGCACCACCGCCGCCGTCCTCTGCGCCCTGCTCGGCTCCGCCCTGCTCGCCGGAGGCGCCGCGACGACCTGGAGCCAGTACCGCGCCGACCACCGCCCGCTGCCCCCCGACGCCGCCTACCACCGGGCCGCGTCCCTCTGGCACACGGCCCCCGCCGACGCCCTCCTGCCCCCCGTACTGGAGGACCGCGAGGCCGGCCCCGGCGGCGCGAGCCGCACCTGGACCCGGCTGGCCCTCGCCCCCGACGCCGACTGCGCCGCGGCCCTGCCCGCCGACTGGCGCGCCGCGCTGACCGCCACCGGCTGCACCCGCGTGCTCCGCGCCACCTACACGGACTCCACCCGCAGCACCCTGATCACCGTCGGCCTGGTCTTCACCCCCGCCGACGCCCGCACCATGGACGGCCTGCGCGGCCGCCTCCCCGCCCCGCCCGCCTACGAGTACGCCGACTCCCGCCGGGCCGCCTGGACGGCCGGCGTCGTCGCCGAGGCACCCGCCGTCGTCTACGCCGTCTCCGCCTTCGCCGACGGCCGCACCATGGACGCCCCGGTCCCGGCCGAGGAGGGCGCCCGCCAGGGCGCCACCGGCACCGTCGCCGAAGCGGGCCTGGGCCACGAGGCCAAGGCCCTCGCGGTCCGCGTCGAACGCACCCTCGGCGCCCTCGCCGCCCCCCGCCCGACCGAGCCCCCCGCACAGGCCGCCGCCGCAGCGCGGCCGGGCCAGGAGCCCCTCCGATGAACCCCACCGAGGAACCGGCCCCCGCGCCGGCCCCCGACGCCGCCCGCACCCCCCGCAGGGCCGGGCTCCGGGCGGCCGGGGCCGCCTCGGCGCTGGCCGCGCTGCTCGTCGCCGTCGCCATGCCGCCCGCCGCCGCCGACACCATCCGCGACCGGCAGTGGGGCCTGCTCGCCCTGCGCGCCGAGGAGGCCTGGGGCATCACCCAGGGCGACGGGATCACCGTCGCCGTCCTCGACACCGGTGTCGACTCCACCCACCCCGACCTCGACGGCCAGGTCCTCGACGGGACCGACCTCGTCGGCATGGGCGCCGGCCGCGGCGACCGCGCCTGGGCCCGCCACGGCACGGCGATGGCCGGCATCATCGCGGGCCACGGCCACGGTCCCGACCGCGCGCAGGGGGTCCTCGGGATGGCGCCCCACGCGAAGATCCTCCCGGTCCGGGTGATCCTGGAAGAGGGCGACCCGGGCCGCGCCAAGGCCCGCGACAGCAAGTCCGGCGCCCTCGCCGAAGGCATCCGCTGGGCCGCCGACCACGGCGCCGACGTGATCAACATGTCCCTCGGCGACGACAGCGACTCCGCCCACCACGAGCCCGCCGAGGACGAGGCCGTCCAGTACGCCCTCGGCAAGGGCGTGGTCGTCGTCGCCTCCGCCGGCAACGGCGGCGAGCGCGGCGACCACACCTCGTACCCCGCCGCCTACCCCGGCGTCATCGCGGTCGCCGCCGTCGACCGCCAGGGCCGCAAGGCGCCCTTCTCCACCCGCCACTGGTACGCCACCGTCAGCGCACCCGGCGTCGACGTGGTCATCGCCGACCCGGACCGGGCCTACTACGAGGGCTGGGGCACCAGCGCCGCCGCCGCCTTCGTCTCCGGCGCCGTGGCCCTCGTCAAGGCCGCCCACCCGGGCCTCTCCCCGGCGCAGGTCAAGAAGCTGCTGGAGGACACCGCCGCCGGCCGCCCGCCCGGCGGCCGCGACGACGCCCGCGGCCACGGCACGGTGGACCCCGTCGCCGCCCTCCAGGCCGCCGGGACGCTGCGCCCCGAGTCCCCGCTCCCCGTGGCCGTCCCGGCCGGGCGGCGCTTCTTCGGCCCCGGGCCCGACCCCGTCCGCGCGGCCGACCGGGGCTCCCGCCGGACCGCCCCGGCGGCCGCCGCCGGGGGAGCGGCGCTGCTGGTGCTGGCCGCCGTACTGGCCCGGCGGCCGCGCGCCGGACGGCGGGACGCGGGGGACGGGTCCCCGCCCCCGGCGGGATAGGGTCGGGTCATTGTGGCGACCAAGAACATTCCAGACCCCGGTTTCTCCGACGACGACGGCACGGCCGATCCCCGGCTGAGCGCGGCCCTGGCCGCCTGGGCCGAGGACCGCTCGCGGGAGCCGGAGCTGCTGGCGGCCCTGAAGGACGCCCGGCTGCTGGTGCCGGTCGTGGCGGTGCTCGGCGAGGTCGAGACCGACCCGGAGACCGGCCTGAAGCGCGAGAAGACCAGCGACATGGCCGTCCCCACCCTGACGGCCGGGAACCGGCGGGCGCTGCCCGCCTTCACCTCCATCGCCTCCCTGGCCCTGTGGGACCCGGCGGCCCGCCCGGTGGCGGTCCCGCTGCACCAGGCCCTGGCCGCCGCCGCGCACGAGAAGGCGGACACGGTCGTCCTCGACCTGGCCGGACCCGTCCCGTACCAGCTGACCGGGTCCGCCCTGCTCGCGCTGGCCGAGGGCCGCACCGACGCCGGCCCGCTGGCCGACCCCGCCGTGCGCGAGGCGGTACGGGCCGCGGTCGCCGCCGAGCCGGCCGTGCTCCGCGCCCACCTGGGCCCCGGCGGGACCACCGCCGACGGCACCCTCGCCATCGTGCTGTCCGCAGGGGCGCCGGTGGCCCCCGCCGCCCGCCGGGTGGCCGAGGCCCTGGCGGCGGACGAGACCCTGCGCGGCCGCCTCGTGCGCGGCCTGGACCTGGCCCTGCTCCCGGCCGACGCCCCGGTCCCGCCGGGCGAGCCGCTGTTCACGCGCTGAGGAGCCGACGTACGCCGAAGGGCCGTCCGCGCGATCGCGGACGGCCCTTCGGCGAGTGGAAACGGAACGGGGAACGGCGGGCTCAGGCGTAGACGGGGCCCGTGAACTTCTCGCCCGGGCCCTGGCCCGGCTCGTCCGGGATGAGCGAGGCCTCGCGGAAGGCCAGCTGGAGGGACTTCAGGCCGTCGCGCAGCGGGGCCGCGTGGAAGGAGCTGATCTCGGTGGCGCTGGCCGAGACCAGGCCGGCCAGGGCGGTGATCAGCTTGCGGGCCTCGTCGAGGTCCTTGTGCTCGGAGTCGGGCTTGTCCAGACCCAGGTTGACCGCCGCGGCGCTCAGCAGGTGGACGGCCACCGTGGTGATCACCTCGACGGCCGGGACGTCCGCGATGTCGCGGGTCATCTCGTCGTAGTCGGGAGGGGTGGAATCGGAGGGCGTCGCGTCAGTCATGCGCTCCACGATAGGTCGTGCGGCGGCCTTGCCACGCGTGGGGTAGTATGTACATCGACCGGTCGGACACCTATGTGCCCGACCCACAAGTGGAGGCTCCGATCTCCCACCCGACCACCCTCCGGGGAGGCGGGTCATCCGGTCAGGCGGTATCCATCGTTCCGTACGGACGATGGAAAGCCGCCGACTTGCGCCCCGCGGTTTGCACGCGGCGGTGCTCCGGTTGTTTTGGAGCCCCTGCCTGTGCCCGGCGGGGCATTTTTGTTTCCCCGCCGCGGTTGAGGTCTGACGACAGAAGACGTCAGCGGTTGTCTGCCAGACAACCGTGTGGTGCTACCGAGGAGGATCCATCAGCACCGAGCCCCGCATCAACGATCGGATTCGCGTCCCTGAGGTGCGACTCGTCGGTCCCAGCGGCGAACAGGTGGGCATTGTTCCGCTTGCGAAGGCGCTTGAGCTCGCGCAGGAGTACGACCTGGACCTGGTCGAGGTCGCGGCCTCCGCTCGCCCGCCGGTCTGCAAGCTCATGGACTACGGCAAGTTCAAGTACGAGTCGGCCATGAAGGCCCGTGAGGCGCGCAAGAACCAGGCGCACACGGTCATCAAGGAGATGAAGCTCCGGCCGAAGATCGACCCGCACGACTATGACACCAAGAAGGGTCACGTCGTTCGGTTCCTCAAGCAGGGCGACAAGGTCAAGATCACGATCATGTTCCGTGGTCGCGAGCAGTCCCGGCCGGAGCTCGGCTACCGACTGCTGCAGCGTCTCGCGGAGGACGTCCAGGACCTCGGCTTCATCGAGTCGAACCCGAAGCAGGACGGCCGGAACATGATCATGGTTCTCGGTCCGCACAAGAAGAAGACCGAGGCGATGGCCGAAGCCCGCGAGGCGCAGGCCGCCCGCAAGGCCGAGCGCCAGGGTGGTGCCGCCGCCGAGGCCGCTCCCGCCGACGTGGAGGCCGCTGAGGCGGAGTCCGCCGAGGTGGAGCCCACCGAGGTCGACGCCGACGGCTCCGCCGAGGCGAACACCGAGGCCTGATTCGAGGCGAGCCCGTCTCGGATCACCCACACAACATGACGCTCCCGCCAGCCGGTCCGCGAGGACCGGTGGGAGCGCCACCGACGAGGAGATAACGGCGCTATGCCGAAGAACAAGACGCACAGCGGTTCCAAGAAGCGCTTCAAGATCACCGGCTCCGGCAAGGTGCTCCGTGAGCGCGCCGGCAAGCGCCACCTGCTTGAGCACAAGTCGTCCCGTGTCACCCGCCGCCTGACCGGCACCGCGGAGATGGCCCCCGGCGACGCCGCGAAGATCAAGAAGCTTCTCGGCAAGTGACGTCCCTCCGCCCCCCTGCGGGGGCGGGACGTCGAGACCGGGACCCCATCGAATTCGGGCCGTGTGAAGACAACCACGGCCCCGCTACAAGGAGTTAAAAAGTGGCACGCGTCAAGCGGGCAGTAAACGCCCACAAGAAGCGCCGGGCGATCCTCGAAGCGGCCTCCGGCTACCGCGGTCAGCGTTCGCGCCTGTACCGCAAGGCCAAGGAGCAGGTCACCCACTCGCTGGTCTACAACTTCAACGACCGCAAGAAGCGCAAGGGCGACTTCCGTCAGCTGTGGATCCAGCGCATCAACGCCGCTGCCCGCCAGAACGGCATGACGTACAACCGCCTCATCCAGGGTCTGAAGGCCGCCAACATCGAGGTGGACCGCAAGATCCTGGCCGAGCTGGCCGTCAACGACGCCAACGCGTTCGCCGCGCTCGTCGAGGTCGCGCAGAAGGCCCTCCCGGCCGACGTGAACGCGCCCAAGGCCGCCGCGTAAGGCATTCGCCGGCCCGATGGACTGGGGCCGGCACCCACGGACCCGCAGGCGCTCGCCTGCGGGTCCGTGTGCGTTCGCCCCGCCCCGCACGGCCCCGGCCGCGCACCGGACCACCCGAGAGAGAACCCTGAGAGCATGCCCACCCCCGCCGAGCTGATCTCCCCCCGATCCCCGCGGGTGGCCGCCGCACGGCGGCTGGCGCGGCGCAACTTCCGCACCAAGGAGCGCCGGTTCCTCGCCGAGGGCCCGCAGGCCGTCCGCGAGGCGGTCGCGCACCGCGGCCCCCAGGGCGCGACCCTGATCGAGCTGTTCGCCACCGTCGAGGCCGCCGAGCGCTACGCCGACATCGTCGAGGCCGCCCTGCTGGGCGGGGCGCGCGTGCACCACGCCTCCGACGAGGTGCTCGCCGAGGTCTCCCAGACCGTCACCCCCCAGGGGCTCGTCGGCGTCTGCCACTTCCTCGACTCCCCCTTCGAGGAGATCCTCCGGTCCGGCCCGAAGCTCGTCGCCGTCCTCGCCCACGTCCGCGACCCCGGGAACGCCGGCACCGTCCTGCGCTGCGCGGACGCCGCCGGCGCCGACGCGGTGGTGCTGACCGACGCCTCCGTCGACCTCTACAACCCCAAGTCCGTC
Source organism: Streptomyces sp. NPDC032091 (assembly GCF_055580265.1). Classification (NCBI taxonomy): domain Bacteria; kingdom Bacillati; phylum Actinomycetota; class Actinomycetes; order Kitasatosporales; family Streptomycetaceae; genus Streptomyces; species Streptomyces sp. NPDC032091. Next base: position 213,931 of record NZ_JBVILR010000001.1, read on the forward strand.
CGCGCCTCCGTGGGCTCCCTCTTCCACCTCCCGGTGGCCGTCGGCGTCCCCGTCGAGCAGGCCGTGGCGGGGCTGCGGGCCGCCGGCGTACGGATCCTCGCGGCCGACGGGGCCGGCCTGGACGACCTCGACGCCGAGCTGGACGCCGGCACCATGGGCGGTCCCTCGGCCTGGGTCTTCGGGAACGAGGCCTGGGGCCTGCCCGAGGAGACCCGGGCCCTCGCCGACGCCGTCGTACGGGTCCCGATCCACGGCAAGGCCGAGAGCCTGAACCTCGCGACCGCCGCCGCCGTGTGCCTCTACGCGTCCGCGCGTGCACAGCGGGCGTCCGGAGGGTGCCGTTCCGTGACCCCCAGCTAGTAATGTGGCCGTCCGGGGGCCCACTGAGCTACCCGGAGATGTGGGGTACGGGGACATGACCGTCGGCACGAACAGCTCGCCGGTGACCGCGGAAGCCGCGGAGCCGGCCACAGGGCGCCTCCGGGACCCCCTCGGGGACTTCGCCGTCGACCCCGACGAGCTGCCGGACGGGCTCGTCGTCGCCGACCACGCCGGCCGGGTCGTCTGCTTCAACCGGGCCGCCTCCCGGATCACCGCCATCGAGGCCCGCCGGGTCCTCGGCGCCCGCATCGAGAGCGCCCTGCCGCTGGAGGACCTCGAAGGCCGCCGCTGGTGGGCGCTGACCGACCCGTACGGGGGCCTCGCCACCCGGCGCGGCCAGCCTGAGCGGAACCTGCTGCTCCCCGGCGGCCGCGAGGTGCTGGTCTGCGCCCGGTACGTGCGCACCCACCCCACCGGCCCGCTGAGCCGCCTGGTGGTCACCCTGCGCGGCACCGAGGCCCGCCGGCGCACCGAGCGCAGCCACGCCGAGCTGATCGCCACCGTCGCGCACGAGCTGCGCTCCCCGCTGACCTCCGTCAAGGGCTTCACGGCGACCCTGCTCGCCAAGTGGGAGCGGTTCACCGACGACCAGAAGCGGCTGATGCTGGAGACCGTCGACGCCGACGCCAACCGCGTCACCCGGCTGATCGCCGAGCTCCTCGACATCTCCCGCATCGACTCCGGCCGGCTGGAGGTCCGCCGCCAGCCGGTCGACCTCGCCGCCGCCGTCGGACGCCACGTCCAGGCGCTCACCGCGAACGGCCAGGCGCCCGAGCGGTTCCTCGTACGGGTCAGCAGCCCGCTGCCCGACTGCTGGGCCGACCCGGACAAGATCGACCAGATCCTCGGCAACCTCCTCGAAAATGCGGTGCGGCACGGCGACGGAACGGTCACCATCGACGTAGCGCCGCACGAGAAGGGAACAGCCGTCACCGTGACCGATGAAGGCCCCGGGATCCCCGAGGAGTCGATGGGCCGCGTCTTCACCCGTTTCTGGCGGGGGAGCAAGCGCGGCGGCACCGGCCTGGGCCTGTACATCGTCAAGGGCATCGTCGAGGCCCACGGCGGCAGCATCACCGTCGGGCGCGGACCCGGCGGCGGCGCGGAGTTCCGATTTATGCTGCCCGTGAGCGCGCCGGCCTACCTCACCCAGTAACCCTGCGGAGAGTCTCGCCAGGCGGCCCACGGGCTTCCCCACCCCCGGCGGCCCTTAGACTCGTCCTTTGGCACCTTGTGTCCTTGTGCCGATCACACCGATCAGCCGATCGAGTCGTACGTGTCGTGCGGGGACCCACCAGCCAGCCATCGGAAGTACGGGAAGAGATGTCGGCACCGAACAAGTCGTACGACCCTGTCGAGGTCGAGGCACTGAAACCGGAAGAGATCGAGCGCATGCGGGACGAGGCGCTCGCCGCCTTCGCGTCCGCCGGCGACCTCGACGAGCTCCGCGAGGCGAAGACCGCGCACATGGGCGACCGCTCGCCCCTCGCGCTCGCCAACCGCGAGATCGGCGCCCTGCCGCCCCAGGCCAAGGCCGAGGCGGGCAAGCGCGTCGGCCAGGCCCGCGGCGCCGTGAACAAGGCCTTCGGGGCCCGCACGGTCGCCCTGGAGGCCGAGCGCGACGAGCGGGTGCTGGTCGAGGAGGCGGTGGACGTCACGCTGCCCTACGACCGCGTGCCCGCCGGCGCCCGCCACCCGCTGACCACGCTGATGGACCGCATCGCGGACATCTTCGTCGGCATGGGCTACGAGGTCGCGGAAGGCCCCGAGGTCGAGGCGGAGTGGTTCAACTTCGACGCCCTCAACTTCACGCCCGACCACCCGGCCCGCCAGATGCAGGACACCTTCTTCGTCCAGGGCCCCGAGGGCACCACGGGCGACGAGTCCGGCGTCGTGCTGCGCACCCACACCTCCCCGGTGCAGGCGCGCTCGCTGCTGGAGCGCAAGCCCCCCGTCTACATCGTCTGCCCGGGCCGCGTGTACCGCACCGACGAGCTCGACGCGACGCACACCCCGGTCTTCCACCAGGTCGAGCTCCTCGCCGTCGACGAGGGCCTGACCATGGCCGACCTCAAGGGCACCATCGACCACATGGTCAAGGAGCTCTTCGGGGAGCAGACCACCACGCGCCTGCGCCCGCACTTCTTCCCCTTCACCGAGCCGTCCGCCGAGATGGACATGCAGTGCTACGTCTGCCGCGGCGCCTCGGTGGGCAACCCCGACCGCCCCTGCCGTACCTGCTCCAGCGAGGGCTGGATCGAGCTCGGCGGCTGCGGCATGGTCAACCCCAAGGTGCTCGTCGCCTGCGGTGTGGACCCCGAGAAGTACAGCGGATTCGCCTTCGGGTTCGGCATCGAACGGATGCTGATGTTCCGCCACAACGTCGAAGACATGCGAGACATGGTCGAGGGTGACGTGCGCTTCACCCGGCCGTTCGGGAGTGAGATCTGATGCGCGTCCCGCTTTCCTGGCTGCGGGAGTACGTCGACCTCCCCGCGGGCGAGACCGGCCGCGACGTGGCCGCCAAGCTGGTCGACGCCGGCCTCGAGGTCGAGACCGTCGAGCAGCTCGGCGCCGGCCTCAAGGGCCCCCTCGTCGTCGGCCAGGTGCTGACCATCGAGGAGCTGGAGGGCTTCCGCAAGCCCATCCGCTTCTGCACGGTCGACGTCGGCCGGGCCAACGGCACCGGCGAACCGCAGGAGATCGTCTGCGGCGCCCGGAACTTCGCCGTCGGCGACAAGGTCGTCGTGGTCCTGCCCGGCGCCGTCCTGCCCGGCGACTTCGCGATCGCCTCGCGCAAGACCTACGGCAAGACCTCGCACGGCATGATCTGCTCCGGCGAGGAGCTCGGCATGGGCGACGACGGCACGCACGGCATCATCGTGCTGCCGCCGGAGTACGAGCCGGGCACCGACGCGATCGAGCTGCTCCAGCTCGTCGACGAGGTCCTCGACATCGACATCACCCCGGACCGCGGCTACTGCATGTCGATGCGCGGTGTGGCCCGCGAGGCCGCCACCGCCTACGGCCTGCCGCTGCGCGACCCGGCGCTGCTCGACGTGCCCGCGCCGAACTCGTACGGCTACGCGGTGAAGATCTCCGACCCGCAGGGCTGCGACCGCTTCACCGCCCGCACGGTGACCGGCCTCGACCCCGAGGCGCGCTCCCCGATCTGGCTCACCCGCCGCCTCCAGAAGGCCGGCATGCGCCCGATCTCGCTCGCCGTCGACATCACCAACTACGTGATGCTCGAACTGGGCCAGCCGCTGCACGCCTACGACCGCTCCCGCCTCGACGGCGAGATCGGTGTCCGCCGGGCCGAGCAGGGCGAGAAGTTCACCACCCTCGACGGGGTCAAGCGGACCCTCGACGCCGAGGACCTGGTGATCACCGACAACAGCGGCCCGATCGGGCTCGCCGGTGTCATGGGCGGCGCCAACACCGAGATCGCCGACTCCGTCACCGACCCGGAGACCGGCGTCGTCACGGGCACCACCGACGTGGTCATCGAGGCCGCGCACTTCGACTCCGTGTCGATCTCGCGCACCGCCCGCCGCCTGAAGCTGTCCTCCGAGGCGTCCAAGCGCTTCGAGCGCGGTGTCGACCCGCTGGCCGCCGCCGCGGCGGCCCAGCGGACCGTCGACCTCCTGGTGCTGCTCGCCGGCGGCACCGCCGAGGCCGGGGTCACCGAGCTCATCGCCCCGGGCGCCCCGCGCACCATCGCGATGCGCGCCGACCACCCGGACCGGGTCGCGGGCATGGAGTACGGCCGCGAGACCGTCGTGCGCCGCCTCCAGGAGATCGGCTGCGACGTCTACGGCCAGGACGAGCTCGTCGTCACCGTCCCGTCGTGGCGGCCCGACCTCGCCGCGCCGAACGACCTCGCCGAGGAGGTCATCCGCCTGGAGGGCTACGGGAACCTCCCGTCCACCCTCCCGCAGGTGCCCTCCGGCCGCGGCCTCACCCCGCGCCAGCAGCTGCACCGCCGCGTCGGCCGCGCCCTGGCCGGCGCCGGCTACGTCGAGGCGCTGAGCTACCCGTTCATCGGCGAGGGCGTCTTCGACCAGCTCCAGCTGCCCGCGGACGACGCGAGCCGCCGGGTCGTCAAGCTGGTCAACCCGCTCTCCGACGAGGAGCCGGCGCTGCGCACCACGCTGCTGCCGGGCCTGCTCGGCGCGCTGCGCCGCAACGACAGCCGCGGCAGCCACGACCTGGCACTGTTCGAGACCGGCTCGGTCTTCCGCGCCGGCGAGCAGCCGGGTGCGGCCGTACGCCTGCCGGTCGACCGCCGTCCCACGGACGAGGAGATCGCCACCCTGGACGCGGCCCTGCCCGCGCAGCCGCGGTACGCCGCGGTCGTGCTGGCCGGTGCCCGCGAGCAGGCCGGCTGGTGGGGCAAGGGCCGTCCGGCCGACTGGGCCGACGCGGTCCAGGCCGCCCGCGCGCTGGCCGTCGAGGCCGGTGCCGAGCTGGTCGTCCGCCAGGGCCAGTACGGTCCGTGGCACCCCGGCCGCTGCGCCGAGCTGGTCGTCACCCTCGACGCCGCCGAGACGGTCATCGGCCACGCCGGTGAGCTGCACCCGCGCGTGGTCAAGGCCCTCGGCCTGCCGGCGCGCACCAGCGCCATGGAGCTCGACCTCGACCTCCTCGCGGCGGCCGGCGGCGAGGCCCTCCAGGCGCCCCGGATCTCCACCTTCCCGGTGGCGACCCAGGACGTCGCGCTGATCGTCGACGCGTCCGTCCCGGCCGCGTCCGTCGAGGCCGCGCTGCGCGAGGGCGCCGGCGAACTGCTCGAATCGCTGCGGCTGTTCGACGTGTTCACCGGTGAGCAGGTCGGCGAGGGCAAGAAGTCCCTCGCCTACGCCCTGCGCTTCCGCGCGCCCGACCGCACCCTGACCGCCGAGGAGTCCACGGCCGCCCGCGACGCGGCGGTGGCCCTCGCCGGCGAGCGAACCGGGGCGGTGCTGCGCGGCGCCTGACCCGCCGTGAGCAGGACCCGCTGAGGGGCCCGTCCGGACCACCGGACGGGCCCCTCAGGCATATCGGGACAAGGCTCACTCCTTCGGGTGAGAACGGCTCCCGGCCGTGTCCGGTACGTCAGGAGGTCGACACAATCGTTCCGGCCGACGAGTCGGAGGGGAGCGTCCTTGAGGATGATGACGCGCCGGGATACGCACCGGGCGCGCCTGGCGTGCGTGCTCGCCTGGGGCGCCGCCGCGGTGTCCTGGGAGCTGTCCACCCCGGGGCCGCTGGGGCCCGGCCTGACGTCCTGCGCGGCCTTCCTGCTCCTCGCGATGGGCTGCGCCCTGCACGTCCGGCGGGGCCTCGTCGCCGAGCTGCGGCGCTCGCGGGAGATCGCCGGGGCCACGCAGCGGGTGCTGCTGCGGCCGCTGCCGGGGCGGATCGGGGGCCTGGCGCTGTGCGCGGCCCAGCTGTCCGCGAGCCGGGGCGCGGCGGTGGGCGGGGACCTGTACGAGGCGGTGCCGACGGCGCACGGGGTGCGGGTGGTGATCGGGGACGTACGGGGCCACGGGCTCCCCGCGCTGGGCGGGGCCGCGGCGGTCCTGGGCTCGTTCCGCGAGGCGGCGTACGACGAGGCCTCGCTGGGCGGGGTCCTGCTCCGCATGGAGCGCTCCCTGCAGCGGTACCTGCGCGAGCGGGCGCGGGCGGAGCACCCCTCGGCCGGGCCGGCCGGACCGGAGTCCCCGGTGGCGGAGGACTTCGTCACGGTGCTGCTGCTCCAGATCGCCCCGGACGGCACCCTCCTGGCCCTCAACTGCGGCCATCCGTGGCCGTACCTCCTGCGCCGGGCCGCCGTCCCGCAACCCTGCGGGAGCCTCGCCCCGCCCCGCCCTTGCACCGTCCCCCGGGGCGGAGCCCCCGGCGCCGACCGGGCGGCACCTGAACGGAGTCCGGGGCGGAGCTCCGGGGAACGGGGGAGGGGCGGGGCGGGAAGGGGCTCCGCGCAGCGGTACACCGACGTGCGGGTGCTGGACGGGGGCGAGACCTGGCCGCCGCTCGGGGTGGCACCCGTACCCGAGGCGGTACGACCGCAGGACCTCGGCCGACTCCGCCCCGGAGAGGCACTCTTACTCCACACCGACGGCGCCGAGGACGCCCGCGACCGGCACGGGCGGTTCTTCCCGCTGGCAGCCTTCCTCGCCGCGCAGCGGACGCTCACGCCCGCGCGGCTGGTCGCGGGCGTGCACGCCGCCCTGCTGCGCCACACCGGCGGGCGCCTGGCCGACGACGTCGCCCTGCTGGCGCTGCGCAACGACCGGCCCTGACCGGTACGGCGGCCGCGACGGGCGCGACCGGTACGGCCGGACCACCCGGGCCGGGGGGAGTGGAACGACCCGGGCCGGTCCGGCTCGACCGGCGGTGCCGCTCCGCACCGGGCCGGTGGACGGACCCGGTGCGGAACCGGCCGGCTCGGGCGGGGGGCCCGGCGACCAACCGGGCGGCCCCCGCGGAGCCGTGGTGCGCCGCCCGCCTGCCATGGAGTGTCGGGCAGACGGCAAGGCGGGCGGCGCGGTGCCGGGTCGTCGCACTGTACGAGGGGGAGCCGACGACCGGGCGGCCTCCTTGGCGAGGCCCTTAAGTGAAGCGCGGCGCGGCCCCTTCGCGGCAGGGTGCGCATCGCATTTATGCGCGTTCTTGGTTCACACCCCGTGTGAATCGGGCACACCGGCCCCCGCGCGCACCCCGCAGCCACTAGCCTGAAGCCGACGAGCCCTTGGAGGGGCCCATGCAGCCCAACGCCCTGCTCGACGCCCTCCTCGCCGAGGCGGGCATGTCCCACGCCGGACTCGCCGCGCACGTCAACCAGGCGGGACGGTCCCGCGGACTCGCGCTGCGCTACGAACACACCGCGGTCTCCCGCTGGTTGAAGGGGCAGCGGCCCCGCGGCCAGGTGCCCGACCTGATCTGCGAGGTGCTGGGCGGACGCCTGCACCGCCCGGTCGGCCTCGACGACATCGGGCTCGGCATCCCCGGCCGGCAGACCCCGCACGCCGCCCGGCTCAGCGGCTTCGTGGACCGCGCCACCGCCCTGTGGCGCTCCGACGAGCTGGGCCGGCCCGCGCAGCTCACCGCGCAGGCCCTCACCGGCACCCCCGCCGTGATCCCGGTGTGGGAGTGGGAGAACCCGCCGGAGGACGCGGACGTGTCCCGCGCGGGCACGCACCGGATCGGCCCCGAGCACATCGAGATCCTGCGGGCCGCCCGCGCCCACTACGAGCTGATGTACCGCCGGGCCGGAGGCATGGCCACCCGCGCCCGCATCGTCCGCTTCCTCGGCAGCGAGACCGCCCCCATGCTGCGCGGCGGCTACCCCGACGCCGTCGGCCGGCAACTGCACCGTGCCACCGGGTCCCTGGTGGCGGTCGCGGGCATCTGCGCGTACGACTCCGACGCGCACGGGCTCGCCCAGCGCTACTTCCACCAGGCCCTGCGCCTCGCCAAGGCCAGCGGGGACCGGGGGCTCGGCGCGTACGTCATCGCCCTGCTGGTCAACCAGTCCCTGCACCTGCGGGACTTCCGCCAGGCCGTGGCCTTCGCCGAGGCCGCGCTGCGCGCCGCGGGCCGGCAGACCACCCCGGCGCTGGCCGCCGACCTGTACGCGATGCAGGCCAAGGCCTACGCCCAACTCGGGGACACCGCGGCCGCGCTGGCCTGCATCCGGCGGGCCGAGGCGGCCGCCGAGCGGATCCGGCCCGGCACCGAGCCCGCCGAGACGGGCTACGTCCAGCCCGGGCTGGTCAACGTACAGGTGGCGGAGGCGCTGCTCAGCCTGGGGGACCTGGACGCCGCGCACGAGCAGGCGGCCGAGGCCGTCGGCACCCCCGCGCACGACCGGGGACGGGTGCACCGGCTGGCCATGCTGTGCGAGATCCAGCTGCGCCAGGGGGAGGCGGACCGGGCCGTGGCCTCGGCGGCCGAAATGGCCGAACGGGCCAAGGGGATGGAGTCGCTGCGCCTGCGGGACCGGCTGCGGGCGGTCCGCGAAGCCCTGCTGGACAGCGGCTGTGCCGGGGCTCAGGAGACCGCCGACCTCATCGACGGGGCGCTGCGCGTTCCCCTGTGACCGTCCCAGCTGCTGCCATGTTGCCACCTACGAACCGGAAGGCGGCAATACCGTGCAGTGGACGAACCTGAGCGAGCAGACCGTGTACAAGAACCGCTGGTTCGACGTGAACCTGGCGGACGTGGAACTTCCCGACGGCCGGCACCTGGACCACTTCGTCATCCGGCTGCGGCCGGTGGCCGTGGCCACGGCCGTCAACGAGGCGGACGAGGTGCTGCTGCTGTGGCGGCACCGGTTCATCACCGACAGCTGGGGGTGGGAGCTGCCCGCGGGGGTGGTCGAGGACGGGGAGTCCGTCGAGGCGGCCGCCGCACGGGAGATGGAGGAGGAGTCGGGCTGGCGGCCCGGCCCGCTCCACCACCTGATGACCGTCGAGCCCTCCAACGGGCTGACGGACGCCCGCCACCACCTCTACTGGGCGGAGGGGGCCACCCGCGTCGGCGAACCGGAGGACGGGTTCGAGTCCTCGCGCCGCGAGTGGGTGCCCCTCAAGCTCGTCCCGGACATGATCGGGCGCGGGGAGGTCCCGGCCGCGAACATGGCGGCCGGCCTCCTCCTGCTGCACCACCTCAGGCTGGGCTAGCGTCCTCGCGCGCGGCGGCCGGCCGGCGCCGGGCCGCCGCCCGCTGGGCCCGCCGGCCGAGGTTCTGCATCGGTATCTCGACCAGCCGGTACAGCAGATGGCTCACGACCAGCACCGCCGCCAGGTACAGCGCGGTCCAGGCGATCCTGCCGGACACCGAGGACGGCAGCGGCGGCACCCCCGCCAGGGGGCCGAGCAGGTGCTTCAGCGGCAGGTGGACGAGGTACAGGGAGTAGCTGACCGCGCCGAGCCAGGTGAGCACCCGCGGGAAGCGCCGCCGCCGGAGCAGGAAGCCGAGCCCGAACACGGCCCAGGCGGCCAGGTAGGCCGCCGACCAGGACAGCCAGCCACGGGTCCAGGTGTGGTCCTCGAAGCCGTTCCGGTTGTAGAGCGGGCCGACCAGCACGCCCGCGACGACCACGAAGCCGCAGGCCAGCAGGGCGGGGACCCGGCGGCGGGGGGCGTGCTGCGCCCGGTACACCGCCGTTCCGGCGAACATCGTCGCGAAGATCGTCCACGTCTCGTACCCGGGGGCCCGGCTGTTCAGGGTGACCAGCACCAGCCCCAGCCCGCCGAGCAGCAGCGCCCCGGCGCGGGTCGGTCCGGGCCGGCCGCTGAGCACCCCGGCGAATCCCGCGAGCACGACCGGGACGACGGCCGGCACGAGGAACCGTACCGCCGGGGCGTCGGGCGTCAGGAGCCGCTCGCCGACGGACGTGCCGACCGCCAGGGCCAGGGCGGCGCAGCCCGCCGCGATCGGGGCGCTGTGCCGGTGCAGGCCTCGGGTGAACAGGGCGGTGACGAAGAAGTAGAAGACCATCTCGTAGCAGAGCGTCCAGGTGACGTTCATGCCGTTGGTGACCCCGAGCACGTCCTGGAGCAGCAGCCCGTTGGCGAGCAGCGAGACCGCGTCGTCGCCGGTGCGCAGGACGCGGACGGCGCTGTCGCCCGCCGGCAGCACCAGGAGCGCGACCGCGAGGGTGACGAAGAGCGCCGGATGGATCCGGAAGAACCGGCCGATCCAGAACGCGCGGACATCGCCGCGGCGTTCCAGCGAGGCCGGGATGATGTACCCGCTGACGATGAAGAACAGCATGACCCCGAACAGGCCGAGGTCGAAGCTCCGCGCCGCGGTCTGCCCGGACGGCAGCATTCCGAGCACGCCGAAATGGTGCAGGGCCACGACCAGGGCGGCGAGGCCGCGCAGCGCGTCGAGCCAGCCGAGCCGCGCGGCAGCCGGGACCGCGGCCGCGGCCGGGGAGGGGCTGGGGGCGACGGCGGACGGGAGCCGCGCCGCTGCGGTCCTGGGGCTGTTCACGGAGGGACCCTAGCCGCACCCCGGCCGCCGCGAGGGCGACCGAGGCACTTCTCACACGGGGTGCGCGGCCGCTCAGCCGTACGGGTAGAAGCCCGAGCCCGTCTTGCGGCCCAGGCGGCCCGCGTCGACCATCCGCTGGAGCAGCGGGGGAGCGGCGTACAGCGGCTCCTTGTACTCGGCGTACATCGAGTCGGCGATCGACGCGATGGTGTCCAGGCCGATCAGGTCGGACAGCTTCAGCGGGCCCATGGGGTGGGCGCAGCCCAGCTCCATGCCGTTGTCGATGTCCTCGCGGCTCGCGATGCCGGACTCGAACATCCGGATCGCGGACAGCAGGTAGGGCACGAGGAGGGCGTTGACGACGAACCCGGACCGGTCCTGGGCGCGCACGGCGTGCTTGCCCAGCACGTCCCGCACCAGGGCCTCGGCCCGCTTCACGGTCTCCTCGCCCGTCGTCAGCGCCGGGATCAGCTCCACGAGCCGCTGCACGGGCGCCGGGTTGAAGAAGTGGATGCCGATGACCTGGTCGGGCCGCGAGGTGGCGACGGCCAGCTTGACCAGCGGGATCGAGGAGGTGTTGGAGGCGAGGATCGCGTCCGGGCGGGTGATCACCTGGTCGAGGACCTGGAAGATCTCCGTCTTGACCTGCTCGTTCTCGACGACGGCCTCGATGACGAGGTCGCGGTCGGCGAACTCGCCGAGGTCGGTGGTGAAGGTGAGGCGGGCCAGGGTGGCGTCCCGCTCCTCCTCGCTGATCTTGCCGCGTTCGGCGGCCTTGGTCAGCGAGTTGTGCAGCCGGGTGCGCCCGATCTCCAGGGCCTCCCCGGTGGTCTCGGCGACCTTCACCTCAAGACCGCTGCGGGCGCACACCTCCGCGATGCCCGCGCCCATCTGGCCACAGCCCACCACGCCGACCCGGGTGATGTCGGTCGGGAGGGTAGAGAGGTCCGTCACATCGTGCCTTTCGCTGCTCATCCATCGCGGGTCCCCCGTAGTTCGGCAGTGGTAACTGCATCCCGGCGCCCGCCACGCCCCCCGACGTTACTGCCTTCCTTGCCGCCGGTGGCGGGGCGGGGCGGGCATGCTGGGCGTTCGCGAAGCGTTGTCACGGAGTGGAACGGAGTCGTCACATGGCGTACATCGGACGGCGGGGGCTGCTGGCGGGAGCGGCGGGGGCGGTGGCCGCCGCGGCGGGTGGGGGCCCTGCGCAGGCGGCCCCCGGCCCGGCGGGGCCGGCCCGGGGGGCCGCCGGGGCCAGGGTCGGGGGCGGGGGGCGGGCGGCGGCCCGGGAGTTCCGGGGGGTGTGGATCGCGACCGTGCAGAACGTGGACTGGCCCTCGGCCTCGGGCCTCACCGCCCGGGACCAGCGCGCCGGGCTGATCGCCCACCTGGACACCGCCGTCCGGCGCCGGCTGAACGCGGTGGTCCTCCAGGTCCGGCCGGCCGCGGACTCCTTCTGGCCCTCCGCGCGCGAACCCTGGTCGCAGTGGCTGACCGGGACGCAGGGCGAGGACCCGGGCTGGGACCCGCTGGGCACGGCGGTCACCGAGGCGCACGCGCGCGGCCTGGAACTGCACGCCTGGTTCAACCCCTACCGGGTGGCCAACCACACCGACCCCTCCCGGCTCGCGGCCGCGCACCCGGCCCGCCGCAACCCCGACTGGGTGGTCCCGTACGGCGGCAAGCTCTACTACAACCCGGGGCTGCCCCAGGTGCGGGCCTTCGTGCAGGAGGCGATGCTCGACGCCGTCTCCCGCTACCCGGTCGACGGGGTCCACTGGGACGACTACTTCTACCCGTACCCGGTGGAGGGGGAGTACTTCGACGACGACGACGCCTACGCCGAGTACGGGGCCTCCTTCGGCTCCCGCGCCGCCTGGCGCCGCCACAACACCGACGCGCTGGTCTCCGAGATGAGCCGGCGGCTGCGCCAGGTCCGCCCGGCGGCGCGCTTCGGGGTCAGCCCCTTCGCGGTGTGGCGCAACCGGGACACCGACCCGCTCGGGTCGCCGACCCGGGCGGGCGTGCAGACGTACGACGACCTGTACGCGGACACCCGCAAGTGGGTCACCGAGGGCTGGCTCGACTACATCGCGCCGCAGGCGTACTGGCAGATCGGCCATCCGCAGGCCGACTACGCGGCGATCGTGCCCTGGTGGGCGAAGACCGTCGCGGGCACCGGCGTGGACCTGTACGTCGGCGAGGCGCTGTACCGCTGCGACGCGAACAGCTCCACGCCCGCCTGGCGCGATCCGGCGGAGCTGTCGAAGCACCTGACCTTCGCCGGGAAGTACCCGGAGGTCCGCGGCCACGTCTACTTCTCGGCGAAGCAGGTGGCCGCGGACCCCAACGGTGCCATGGCCCGGGTCGTCGCCGACCACTACCAGGCGGTGGCGGCGCCGCGCTGACGCGATGTCAGGCGGCCGGTTCGGCGGGTGGTCCCCGGTTTCCGACGGGTGGTCCGTCCGGCGGGCGGATCAGCGCCGGGTGGTGGCCGCGCCCTCGGCCCGGTCCGGGTGGCGCACCACGCAGTCGGGGCCGGGGGACATGACGGCGTCGTGCCCGTCCGGGAAGTGCACCCGGTAGGGGGGCGCGCCGTTCTCGCCCAGCACCTCGACGATCTCGCCCACCCTGTCGTGCTGGCCCACGATCCTGCCGTGCTGTACCAGCTGGTCGCCCTCGGTCGCTCGCATCTGCTGACCTCCCTCGGAACAGGTCCGGTCCGGTGCCAGTAGTTTAGGCCGATCCGGGGCTATTTGACCCGTTGGGTCACGGTGATGCAGACCAGGACCGCCCCGGCGGCCAGCGGGGTCGCCGGGGACAGCCGCTCGCCCAGCAGCGCCACCGACCAGACCAGGGTCAGCAGTGGCTGGGCGAGCTGGAGCTGGCTGGCGCGCGGGGCGCCGATCGCGGCCATGCCGCGGTACCAGACGTACAGCCCGAGGAAGGTCGACCCGGCCGCCGCCCACACCAGGCCGGCCACTCCGTGCCAGGTCGGGTGCACCGGCTCGGTCGCGAGCCCGAGCACGGAGCCGGCCAGCGAGAGCGGCAGGCACAGCACCAGGGCCCAGCCGATCACCTGCCACCCCGGCATCAGCCGGGCCAGGCGCCCGCCCTCGGTGTAGCCGGCCGCGCAGACCAGCAGGGCCCCGAACAGGTAGGCGTCCCCGGCCGAGGGGGCGCCGCCGCTCTGCGCCAGGGTGAAGGCGAGGACCACCAGGGCCCCGGCGACGGCCGCCGCCCAGAAGGCCCGCGGGGGCCGGGTCCCGGTGCGCAGGGCCGACAGGGCGGCGGTGGTCAGCGGCAGCAGGCCCACCACGACGGCGGCGTGCGAGGTGGTGGAGGTGCGCAGGGCGAGCGTGGTCAGCAGGGGGAAGCCCACGACCACCCCGCCGGCCACGACGGCCAGCCCCGCCCAGTGCGCGCGGGCCGGCAGCGGGACCCGCCCGGCGAGCAGGAAGCCGCTCGCGATGACGGCGGCCAGCGCGCTGCGCAGGGCCACGAGGGACCAGGGGCCGAAGCTCTCCAGGCCCCAGGCGGTGGCGGGGAAGGTCAGCGAGAAGGCGACCACGCCGAGGAGGGCGAGGGCGGTACCGCCGCGGGCGGCGCTGCTGTGGCCCCCCACCTGGACTGCTATCGGGCTCGGGCGAGTAGCGCTATTCTGTGCTGTCATGTACGAGCGTAGCAGTGTGGCGGAACTGGCGGAATCCCTGCGGTCAGAGCTGGACCGCTACCCGGTGGGTGGAAAGCTCCCATCGAGCCGGGCCCTGGTCGAGCGCTACCGCGTCAGCCCCGTCACCGTCTCCCGGGCCCTCGCGCAGCTCGCCGCCGAGGGGCTCGTCGTCACCCGGCCCGGCGCCGGCGCCTACCGCGCCCACCCCCGGACGGCCGGCCCCGCGCCCGGGGACACCTCCTGGCAGGAGGTCGCGCTGAGCGCCGAGGGAGCCGGGGACGTGGTGCCGCGCTCCGTGGACGCCTCCGGGTTGCAGATCTCGCTGGCCGCGTCGCCGCCCGGGGTCATCGAGCTCAACGGCGGCTACCTGCACCCCTCGCTCCAGCCCGAGCGGGCCATGGCCGCCGCCCTGGCCCGGGCCGGGCGCCGGCCCGGGGCCTGGGGCCGCCCGCCGCTGGAAGGGCTGCCCGAGCTGCGTGACTGGTTCGCCCGGGAGATCGGGGGCGCGGTGGGGGCGCTGGGCGCCGCCGACGTGATGATCACCGCGGGCGGCCAGAGCGCCCTGACCACCGCCCTGCGGGCGCTGGCCCCGCCGGGCGCGCCCGTCCTGGTGGAGTCGCCCACCTACCCCGGGCTGCTGGCCATCGCCCGCGCCTCGGGTTGCCGCCCCGTGCCCGTCCCGGTGGACGCCGACGGGGTCCGGCCCGAACTGCTGGCCGCCGCCTTCGAGGCCACGGGCGCCCGGGTCTTCGTCTGCCAGCCGCTGTTCCAGAACCCGACGGGAGCCGTCCTGTCCGCCGAGCGGCGGCCCGAGGTGCTGCGGATCGCCCGGGCCGCCGGGGCCTTCGTGGTCGAGGACGACTACGCCCGCAACCTCGCCCACGAGGACGCGGGCCCCCTGCCCGCGACCCTGGCCGCCGAGGACGCCGACGGGATCGTCGTCCACGTGCGCTCCCTGACGAAGGCCACCTCCCCCAGCCTGCGCGTCGGCGCGCTCGCCGCCCGGGGCCCGGTCCTGGACCGGCTGCGCGCCATCCAGGTCGTGGACAGCTTCTTCGTGCCCCGCCCGCTCCAGGAGGCCGCCCTCGAACTGGTCGGCGCCCCCGCCTGGCCCCGCCACCTGCGCGCCGTCGCCGCCGAGCTGCGCCACCGCCGCGACGTGCTCGCGGGGGCCCTGCGCCGTGAGCTTCCGGGGGCGCAGGTGCCGCACCTGCCGCACGGGAGCTACCAGCTGTGGGTGCGCCCGGCCGGCGGCGGGAGCGACGCGGAGTTCGCGGCGGCGGCCCTGCGCGCCGGGGTCGCGGTCGCGCCCGGCCGCCCGTACTTCTGCGCCGAGCCGCCGGCCGCGTACGTCCGGATGAGCTTCGCCGGGGTCTCGGGCCCGGGGGAGCTGGTGGAGGCCGTCCAGCGGCTGCGCGGTGGGTTGGGCCGGCTCTGACCTGCGGCCCCGGCGCGAGGGCCGTGCCTGCGGGCCGGGGCCCAAATCCCGTTGAGACGGCGGATCCCCGCGCCTAGCCTGCGGCTCATGACCGAGATCGAAATCACCTCCCTGTCCCGCCGTCCCGAGCTGGCCTCCCGGCTCTGGGACATGGAGGACTCCTGGCCCGCGTTCGCCCAGCACGACTCCGTGGCCTGGCTGCTCTACCCGCGCCTGGTCGCGGAGTTCCCGGACTACGTGTTCATCGCCACCGACGGCGACGAGGTCGTGGCCCGGGCCTTCAGCGTGCCCTTCGCCCTGCACTGCGCCGAGCGCGGCGGGGTGCTGCCCGCCCAGGGCTGGGACCGGGTGCTGATGTGGGCCTTCTCCGACCTGCGGCGCGGGATCCGCCCCGACACCGTGAGCGCCCTGGAGATCTCCGTCGCCGCGGGCCGGCAGGGGCGGGGGCTCTCCGGCCGGATGCTGGCCGCGATGCGGGACGGCGCCCGCGCCGCCGGGTTCACCGAGGTGGTGGCCCCGGTCCGGCCCAGCGGGAAGCCGGCCGAGCCGCACACGCCGATGTCCGAGTACGCGTACCGCACCCGCGAGGACGGCCTCCCGTACGACCCGTGGCTGCGGGTCCACGTCCGGGCCGGGGCGGTCATCGACTCGGTGGCCCCGCTCTCGATGACCGTGACCGGCTCACTCGCCCAGTGGCGCGAGTGGACCGGACTCCCCTTCGACGGGCCCGGACGGATCCGCGTCCCCGGCGCGCTGAGCCTCGTCCACTGCGAGCCGGAGCACGACTACGCCGTCTACGTCGAACCCAACGTCTGGGTCCGCCACCCGCTCACGGCGCCCACGGACTGAACGCCGCGTTTGATTGGCGGTGCCGGGCAATGGGCGCGGTCAATCCGCGGCCCCCGCTAGGTTGCCCGCATGATCGAGATTCGTGGGGCGGGTGCGGTCGACGGGGACGCGCTCGGGGAGATCCACGCAGCCGCCTGGGGGGCCGCGTACGGCCCCTTCTTCACCCCCGAGTTCGCCGCGGCGGGCGTCGCCGACCGGCGCGCCCGCTGGCACGGCCGCGTCACCGACGGCCCGGGGACGGTCCTGCTGGCCCTGGCCGACGGCCGCCCCCTGGCCCTGTCCTGGTACCGCCCCTCGGACACCCGGCCCCCGGGCACCGCCGAGATCCTCAGCTTCTACGCGCACCCCGACGGCTGGGGCACCGGCGTCGCCGCCGCCCTGATGACCGGCACGCTGGTGCGGCTGCGCGCCGACGGTTTCACCGCCGCGCATCTGTGGACCCTGCGCGACACGCCCCGCTCCCGGCGCTTCTACTCCAGGTCCGGGTTCGTCGCGAGCGGCGCCTCGCGCCCCTGTGACTTCGGCGACGGCCACCCCCTTGAACAGGTCGAATACGAGCGGGACTGTTGAGGTGCGGGACCCCGGGAACCCTTTGCATAACCCTGCAAAGGTACGTATAGTCATGCCATCGAAGAGGAGGGTCCGATGGTGGTACGTGTAGCGGTGGCCGGAGCGAGCGGATACGCGGGCGGTGAGGTCCTGCGCCTGCTGCTCTCCCACCCCGAGGTGGAGATCGGCGCGCTGACCGGACACTCCAACGCCGGACAGCTCCTCGGCAGCCTGCAGCCGCACCTGGTGCCGCTCGCCGGCCGGACCCTGGAGCCGACCACGGCCGAGGTCCTCGCCGGCCACGACGTCGTCTTCCTCGCGCTTCCGCACGGGCAGTCCGCCGCCGTCGCCGCCGAGCTCGGCGACGAGGTGCTCGTCGTCGACATGGGCGCCGACCACCGGCTGAAGGACTCCGCCGACTGGGACCGCTTCTACGGCGCCCCGCACGCCGGGACCTGGCCCTACGGCCTGCCCGAGCTGCCCGGAGCCCGGGCCGCCCTGGCCGGGAGCAGGCGCATCGCCGTGCCCGGCTGCTTCCCCACCGCCGTCTCGCTCGCGCTGTACCCCGCCTACCAGGCGCGGCTCGCCGAGCCCGAGGCCGTGGTCGTCGCCGCCACCGGCACCTCCGGCGCGGGCAAGGCCCTCAAGCCGCACCTGCTCGGCTCCGAGGTCATGGGCACCGTCAGCCCCTACGGCGTCGGCGGCGTCCACCGCCACACCCCCGAGATGGTGCAGAACCTCTCCCCCCTCGCCGGGGAGCGGGTCTCCGTCTCCTTCACCCCCCACCTCGTGCCCATGGCGCGCGGCATCCTCGCCACCTGCTCGGCCAAGGCCCGCCCCGGCACCACGGCGGAATCCCTGCGCGCCGCCTACGAGAAGGCGTACGCGGACGAGACCTTCGTCCAGCTGCTCCCCGAGGGCGTCTGGCCGACCACGAAGTCGGTGTACGGCTCCAACTCCGTGCACCTCCAGGTCGCCTACGACGAGTCCGCCCGGCGGATCATCGCCATCAGCGCGATCGACAACCTGACCAAGGGCACCGCCGGCGGCGCGGTGCAGAGCATGAACATCGCCCTCGGCCTCCCCGAGGCGACGGGACTTTCCACGATCGGAGTCGCACCGTGAGCGTCACGGCAGCACAGGGATTCACGGCGGCGGGCATCGCCGCCGGGATCAAGGCGAACGGCAACCCCGACCTGGCCCTCGTGGTCAACACCGGGCCGCGACTGGCCGCCGCCGGCGTCTTCACCTCCAACCGCGTCAAGGCCGCGCCGGTCCGCTGGTCCGAGCAGGTCCTGCGCGGCGGCACCGTCAGCGCCGTCGTCCTCAACTCCGGCGGAGCCAACGCCTGCACCGGCCCCAAGGGCTTCCAGGACACCCACGCCACCGCGGAGAAGGTCGCCGCCACCCTCAACGAGCACGGTCCGGGCGGCGAGCACAACGCCGGCGAGATCGCCGTCGCCTCCACCGGCCTGATCGGCGTCCTGCTCCCGATGGACAAGCTGCTGCCCGGCATCGAGACGGCCGCCGCCGCCCTCTCCGCCGACGGCGGCGAGGCCGCGGCCATCGCCATCAAGACCACCGACACCGTGCACAAGACGGCCACCGCCGGCCAGGACGGCTGGACCGTCGGCGGCATGGCCAAGGGCGCGGGCATGCTCGCCCCGGGCCTCGCCACCATGCTCGTCGTCCTCACCACCGACGCCGACCTGGACGCCGCCACCCTGGACAAGGCGCTGCGCGACGCCACCCGCACCACCTTCGACCGGGTCGACTCCGACGGCTGCATGTCCACCAACGACACGGTGCTGCTGCTCGCCTCCGGCGCCTCCGGGCAGGTCCCGGCGTACGAGGACTTCGCCGCCGCCGTCCGCGCGGTCTGCGACGACCTCGCCCGCCAGCTCATCGGCGACGCCGAGGGAGCCAGCAAGGACATCCGCATCGAGGTGATCGGCGCGGCCAGCGAGGACGACGCGGTCGAGGTCGGCCGGTCCATCGCCCGCAACAACCTGCTCAAGTGCGCCATCCACGGCGAGGACCCCAACTGGGGCCGGGTGCTCTCCGCCATCGGCACCACCGGCGCGGCCTTCGACCCGGACCGCCTCAACGTCGCCATCAACGGCGTGTGGGTCTGCAAGAACGGCGCGGTCGGCGAGGACCGCGACCTGGTCTCCATGAAGGGGCGCGAGGTGCGCATCACCGCGGACCTGTCGACCGGCGGCGAGTCGGCGGTCATCTGGGCCAACGACCTGACGGCCGAGTACGTCCACGAGAACAGCGCGTACTCGTCATGAGCGCCGCGAGGAAGCACACCGCGCTGCCCAAGGCGCAGATCCTCATCGAGGCCCTGCCCTGGCTCACCCGCCACAACGGCAAGATCGTCGTGATCAAGTTCGGCGGCAACGCCATGATCGACGAGGACCTGAAGGCGGCCTTCGCCCAGGACGTGGTCTTCCTGCGCCAGGCCGGCCTCAAGCCCGTCGTGGTGCACGGCGGCGGCCCGCAGATCAAGGCGCAGCTCGCCAAGGAGGGCCTGGTCAGCGAGTTCAAGGCCGGCCTGCGCGTCACCACCCCCGAGGCGATGGACATCGTTCGCATGGTGCTGGCCGGGCAGGTCCAGCGCGAGCTGGTCGGACTGCTCAACCAGCACGGCCCGCTCGCCGTCGGCATGACCGGCGAGGACGCCCACACCATCACCGCCACCCAGCACAAGCCGCAGATCGAGGGCGAGCTCGTCGACATCGGCCGGGTCGGGGAGATCACCTCCATCGACACCGGAGCGATCGAGGCCCTCCTCGCGGACGGCCGGATCCCGGTCATCTCCTCCATCGCCCGCAGCGCCGACGACGGCCACGTCTACAACGTCAACGCGGACACCGCCGCCGCCGCCCTGGCGGCCGCCCTCGGCGCCGAGACGCTGATGGTCCTCACCGACGTCGAGGGCCTGTACGCGGACTGGCCCAACAGCGACGAGGTCATCAGCCGGCTCACCGTCAGCGAGCTGGAGAAGCTGCTGCCCGATCTGTCCAGCGGCATGGTCCCCAAGATGGAGGGCTGCCTGCACGCCGTACGGGGCGGCGTCCCCACGGCCCGCGTCCTCGACGGACGCGTCCAGCACTCGATTTTGCTGGAGATCTTCACCGACCAGGGCATCGGCACGATGGTCCTGCCCGACCCGGTACCGGGCACACCGCAAGGGGGAACACAGTGACGCACAACGAGGAGTACGCCGCCCGCTGGCAGGGCGCGCTCACGAACAACTACGGCACCCCGGCCGTGGCCCTCGTACGCGGTGAGGGCGCGCAGGTCTGGGACGCGGACGGCAAGCAGTACACCGACTACGTCGGCGGCATCGCGGTCAACGCCCTCGGCCACGCCCACCCGGCGATCGTCGACGCCGTCACCACGCAGATCCGGACCCTCGGCCACGTCTCCAACCTGTTCACCTCCGAGCCGGTCATCGCCCTCGGCGAGCGGCTGCTCCAGCTGTTCGGCCGAGAGGGACGGGTCTTCTTCTGCAACTCCGGCACAGAGGCGGTCGAGGCCGTCTTCAAGATCGGTCGGCTCACCGGCCGGACCCACATGGTCGCCACCGACGGCGGCTTCCACGGCCGCACCATGGGCGCCCTCGCGCTCACCGGCCAGCCGAAGAAGCAGGCCCCCTTCGAGCCGCTGCCCGGCGACGTCACCCACGTCCCCTACGGTGACGTGGAGGCCCTGCGGGCCGCCGTCACCGATGAGACCGCGCTCGTCCTCATCGAGCCGGTCCAGGGCGAGAACGGCGTGGTCGTCCCGCCCCCCGGCTACCTGACGGCCGCCCGCGAGATCACCCGGGCCACCGGCACCCTGCTCGCCCTCGACGAGGTCCAGACCGGCATCGGGCGCTGCGGCACCTGGTTCGAGTACCAGCG
Organism: Streptomyces sp. NPDC032091; assembly: GCF_055580265.1. Classification (NCBI taxonomy): domain Bacteria; kingdom Bacillati; phylum Actinomycetota; class Actinomycetes; order Kitasatosporales; family Streptomycetaceae; genus Streptomyces; species Streptomyces sp. NPDC032091. The sequence goes on from NZ_JBVILR010000001.1 coordinate 234,719, forward strand.
GCACGAGGGCGTCGACCCCGATCTCGTCACCCTCGCCAAGGGCCTCGGCGGCGGTCTGCCCATCGGCGCCGTGGCCGCCTTCGGCCCGACCGCCGGGCTGCTCCAGCCCGGCCAGCACGGCACCACCTTCGGCGGCAACCCGGTCGCCTGCGCCGCCGGCCTCGCGGTGATCGACACCATCGCCACCGAGGGCCTGCTCGACCAGGTCAAGGCCCGGGGCGAACGGCTGCGCTCCGGAATCGAAGCCTCCGGTCACGGGCTGGTCTCCCACGTCCGCGGCTCGGGCCTGTTGCTGGGTATCGTGCTGACGGAGCCCCTCGCACCGCAGGTGCAGCTGGCGGCCCAGCAGGCCGGATTCCTGGTCAACGCGCCCGCCCCCGACGTCGTACGGCTGATGCCCCCGTTCGTCATCACCGAGGCCGAGGTCGACGCGTTCGTCCGGGCACTTCCCGGCATCCTCGACGAAGCGGGACGATCCGGAGAATGAGACGACGATGAGCCAGGCGCAGGAGCACGATCAGAACGGCGGCCCCTCCGTTCCGCAGACCCGCACCGCCCGCCACCGCCGGATCGTGGACATCCTCAACCGGCAGCCGGTCCGCTCCCAGAGCCAGCTGGCCAAGCTGCTCGCCGACGACGGGCTGAGCGTCACCCAGGCGACGCTCTCCCGCGACCTCGACGAGCTGGGCGCGGTGAAGATCCGCAACACCGGCGGCGAGCTGATCTACGCGGTCCCCAGCGAGGGTGGCTTCCGCACCCCGCAGGCCCCGCTCGGCGAGTCGGCCAAGGAGGAGCGCATGCGACGCCTCTCCGGCGAGCTGCTGATCTCGGCCGAGGCCTCCGCGAACCTCGTGGTCCTGCGCACCCCACCGGGGGCGGCGCAGTTCCTCGCCTCGGCCATCGACCAGGCCGAACTGCACGCCGTCCTCGGCACCATCGCCGGCGACGACACCCTGATGCTCATCAGCCGCGACCCGGCCGGCGGCCAGGCCCTGGCCGACCACATGCTGCGCCTGGCGCAGAAGGAGGGCTAGCCTCGTCCGCTAGTAGCGGGTGACGGCCAGCGGGCCGTCCTCCGTGCCGATGGCGATGTGGGGGGCGCGGCGCGGGTTCGCCCAGCGCAGCAGTTCGCGCATCGCGTCCTGCGGCACGGAGACGCAACCCGCCGTCGCGCCCCTGCCGTTCACGTGCAGGAAGATGCCCGCGCCCCGGCCGCGTACCGGCTGCTCGTAGTTGAAGCCGATGACCAGCGCGTGCGCGTACTGGGTCCCGTACGCCGCCAGGTGCTCGGACTCGCCCGGCGCGCAGTCGGCGGGCAGCGGTTCCGTCCAGCGGTTGTAGGCGGCGGAGGCGTTGTCCTGGCACCACCACGAACGGTCCGTCACCCGCCGGTAGACGTACGAGGTCCCGGCCGGCGCGTGCGCGACGCCGAAGGCGTACGGCAGGTCGTACAGGCCGGTCGGGGTGGTGTTCGTACCCTGGGTCCGGGTCGTCCCCTCGGTCAGGCCGTTCGCGCCGAACCGGGCGGGCGCGCGGCCGGCCTCGAACCAGCGGCCCGCGCGCCGGTCCCACCAGGTCAGCAGACCCGTGGTGGATCCCGGCGCGGGGGCGACGGCGGTGATCAGCTGGCTGCCGCCGCCGGTGTCGGCGAGGCGTTCGGGCAGCGGGTCGGGGCCGTGCGGCCACAGCCCGGCGAGGACCAGGGAACCGGCGATGATCGCGTTGCGCAGCACGCGTCAGACGGTACGGGCCGGCGGGGCCCGGAGCGGTGCGGGCGGGCCGTGACGACCCGATCGGAGGAGCCGTTCGCCGCTCCGGCGCGGCCACGTGCGGCGCCCGCGCGCCGGTCGATGCCCCGGGCGGCGCGGCCGTACGGCAGGCGGGGCCCGGCCGGGCGGCCGCCCGCAGCGGTGCGACGCCGTCCGGACGGCAGTGTCAGGGGCGGGAGCCGCCCGCCCGGAGGCCCCCGGGCGCGTGGGCCAGCCGGAGTTCGAGGGCGCCCAGCAGGTCGGCCGCCCGCGCCAGCAGTCCGCCCAGCTCCGCCTGGGCCGCCGTGCCCTCGTCCAGGGTGGCGAGCCAGTTCCAGCCGGCCACCCGCTCCCGTGCGCGGCGGCGCGTCCCCGGGTCCGGGTCGTCCAACAGGGCCACCGACGCCCGCAGTTCGGCGCTCCCGCCCCGGCCTTCCAGCAGCCGGAAGGCGGCCCTGCGGGTGTGCGGGCGCCACTCCCGGCCGGTACGGGCGGCCAGCGCGGCCGCGTCCAGCCGCCGGGCCACCGGCATCAGGTGCAGCGCGGCCTCACGGGCCGCCGAAGCCGACGGTCCCTCCAGCAGTGCGAGCAGGACCGGTTCGGCGACCTCGGCGCCGAACCGGCGCAGCCCCGCCAGGGCGGCGGCCCGCACCGCCCCGTCGGGGTCTTCCAGCAGGCCGCGCAGCACCGGCACATCCTCCCGCCCGGCCACCTCGGCGAAGCCGGTCACCGCGTACCCGCTCACCCGCTCCGGGTCGGCGAGCAGCGCCCGGTAGCGGGCGTACGGATCCCCGCCGTCCTGGCGCAGCAGCCGGCGGGCGCAGGCGCGCACCGACCCCGCCCGGTCGGCGAGGAACCGCTCGGCCTCCGTCGCCCGCCCGGCCCGGCGCAGGGCGGTCACCCCGACGGCCCGTACGGCCGGGAACCGTGAGGCCAGCAGGGCGTCCACCGCCCCGTCGTCCGGCCCGTCGGCGGCCATCGCCGCCAGGACGGCGTCGGTCCACAGCCCGCAGGCCACCGGATCCGGCTCGGCGGCGGCTCGGAGGGCGAGCTCCCGTACCCCGTACCGCCCGGCGGCGAGGGCCACCCGCGCGGCGAAACGGCGGGACGGCAGGTCGGGGCTGCGGCCCAGCCGCTCCAGCATGCCCGCGCGCTGCCCGGGGGTCAGCGAGTTCCGGCTCCAGGTCGTCGAGGGCAGTCCGGGGCGCCACCACGCGGCGAGGGAGGAGTACCGGCCGGCGAGGGCGGCCTCGAGCTGCTCCACCGCCCAGCCGCCGTGTTCGCGCCCGCCCAGCCGCAGCGTGAGCGGGGTGAGCGCCGTCAGTACGTGGGCGGGGTCGTCGGCCACCGGCCGGTTCAGCGCCCGCAGGGCCCGGTCCCGGGTGCGGACGGGGTGCTGGGCCAGCACCCGGCCCAGCACCCTGCGGGCGCGCTCGCGCACCTGCGGGACCCAGTCGGCGCACCGGATCAGGACGAGCTGGGCCGGCGGGTTGCGCCACGCGGCGAGCGCGGCCGCGCGGACCCGCCCGTCGGGGTGGCACAGCCGCGCCTCCAGCCGGTCGGCGCGCACCCCGGGGAGCCGCTGGAGGCGGCGCACGTCCCGGTCGAAGGCGATCCAGGCCTCCGGCCCGTTCCCGTGGAGCCGGCCGGCCACCGGGGCGGTGTCCCCCCGTACCAGCCCCCGGGCCACGCCCCGCCCCCACGCCGCGTCCTCGGCCGCGCTCCACATGTGCCCTCCCCGGCTGGATCCGCCCCCGATGGTAGGGGGCGGCTCGGAGCCCCGCGCGCGATATACGGCCTGGTCAGCACCGCGGGAGGGGGACTCGATTGACGAAACATGCAGAGCAATGCATAGTTATGCCTATTCTTGCCGTGGACCGCAGCGCGTCGCGACCCCGCCTGAATCGTTTGACGCTGTATCCGGACGGCCTCCCCGCACCCTCCGCGGCGGGGAGGCCGCCCACTTCCACCCTCATGAGGAGCAGTAGCTGTGAGCAGCAACAACGGTGACGTCCGGCTCTGGGGCGGCCGGTTCGCCGACGGGCCTTCGGAGGCCCTCGCGAAGCTGTCCGCGTCGGTCCACTTCGACTGGCGCCTGGCGCCCTATGACATCGCCGGCTCCCGCGCCCACGCCCGCGTGCTGGCCAAGGCCGGGCTGCTCACGGCCGAGGAACTCGACCGCATGATCGCGGGCCTCGACCGGCTGGAGGCCGACGTGGCCGACGGCTCCTTCGTCGGTACGGTCGCCGACGAGGACGTCCACACCGCCCTGGAGCGGGGCCTGCTGGAGCGGCTCGGCGCCGACCTCGGCGGCAAGCTGCGGGCCGGGCGTTCGCGCAACGACCAGGTGGCCACCCTCTTCCGGATGTACCTGCGCGACCACGCGCGGATCATCGGCGGGCTGATCGCCGACCTCCAGGACGCGCTGGTCGGCCTGGCCGAGGCGCACGCGGACGTGGCGATGCCGGGCCGGACCCACCTCCAGCACGCCCAGCCGGTCCTGTTCGCCCACCACGTGCTGGCCCACGTGCAGTCCCTGTCCCGGGACGCCGAGCGGCTGCGGCAGTGGGACACCCGTACGGCGGTCTCCCCGTACGGGTCGGGCGCCCTGGCCGGCTCCTCCCTCGGCCTGGACCCGGAGGCGGTCGCCGCCGACCTGGGCTTCGAGCGCGGCTCGGTGGGCAACTCGATCGACGGCACGGCCTCGCGCGACTTCGTCGCCGAGTTCGCCTTCGTCACCGCGATGATCGGGATCAACCTGTCCCGGATCGCCGAGGAGATCATCCTGTGGAACACGAAGGAGTTCTCCTTCGTCACCCTCCACGACGCCTTCTCCACCGGCTCTTCGATCATGCCGCAGAAGAAGAACCCGGACATCGCGGAGCTGGCGCGCGGCAAGTCGGGCCGTCTCATCGGCAACCTGGCGGGCCTGCTGGCCACGCTCAAGGCGCTGCCGCTGGCCTACAACCGTGACCTCCAGGAGGACAAGGAGCCCGTCTTCGACTCCTGCGACACCCTGGAGGTGCTGCTGCCGGCCTTCACCGGGATGATGGCGACCCTCACGGTCAACCGGGAGCGGATGGAGGAACTGGCCCCGGCGGGCTTCTCCCTCGCGACCGACATCGCGGAGTGGCTGGTCAAGCAGGGCGTGCCCTTCCGGGTGGCACACGAGGTGGCCGGCGAGTGCGTCAAGGTCTGCGAGGCCGAGGGCATCGAGCTCGACGAGCTCACGGACGCCCAGTTCGCGAAGATCTCGGAGCACCTGACCCCCGAGGTCCGCACGGTCCTCAACGTCCCCGGCGCCCTGGCCTCCCGCAACGGCCGCGGCGGCACCGCCCCGTCGGCGGTCGCGGTCCAGCTCACCGAGCTCAAGGCCGACCTGGTCATCCAGCACGCCTGGGCGACGCACAAGCAGTAGCCGAAACGCCCGGAGGGGCGGTGCGGACCCGCGCGGGCCCGTACCGCCCCTCCGGTGTGTGGGAGTCAGCAGACGGCGGTGATCGAGTACGGCCGGTCGCTGTCCACCACGGCGTTGCCGGTGCCGGACGGGGTCGCCGTGCGGACGAACAGCGTGGTCGGGTTCAGCAGCCCGACCAGGATGGAGGCGCTGCCGGGGCCCGGATCGTCGCCGCCGTTGGTGTTGACGGTGCCGAGCAGGGCGCAGCCGACCAGGCTCGAGGTGGTCGTGATGTTGTAGCGGCCGGTACCGAACTTGCTGACACCGCGCACGCCTTGGCCGCCGAGCACGATGCCGCCCGCGCTGATCTTCGCCCAGGCGGTGGTGGTCGCCACGGCGCCCGCGGCCTTCCCGGCGGGCGCCGGTTCCGCCGACGCGGAGGACACGGCGAACGCGCCGCCGACCGTGAGTGCCATCGCTGCGGCCCCGAGGGCCAGCTTCATCGATCCGTTCATGGGGAGGACTCTCCCGTCTCCCCGACGACGCACATAACCCCTGGTCACGAGGGTTCACCCGAAGAGATCAAGAGGTCTGATCATCGGCCCAGGCCGCCAGCGCGTCGAAGTCCGGCCGGGTCAGTCCGATCCGCTCGTCGACGTACATCAGCAGCGCGTGCGCCGGGTGGCGCTGCTCGACGTACTCGCGGTCCATGGCCGTGATGTCATCGTCGATCCAGGCGAAGGGGCGCGCGCCCGCGTACTCCAGGACGTACTGCGTCTTCCAGAACGTGCCGCGCGGCGCCCGGCCGTGCATCACCGGCCAGTCGATGTACGGCAGCCGGGGCAGGCCCAGGTGCGGGCCTATCCAGTCGTTGGCCTCGTCCTTCCAGGTGGTGGCCCAGACGAGCTCGTACGCGTCCGACAGCGCCAGCAGTTCGGCCCCGTGTCCGTGGTGGAGCCAGACCCGCAGGGGCTTGCCGTCGGTGAAGCCCGTGGGCCGCATCCGGTGGGTGGAGTAGCCCTCCGGACGGCGCTGGGCCTTGGCCGCGTACGGGTTCAGGGGTCCGTCGACGTCGATCAGCAGCAGTGGCTTCATGCGCACAGATTTCCTTCCGGCTGCCCCTTCGGCAGCCTGTTTTTCCTCCGCATGAGACATCGACGTCTCATTTGAGGTATCGTTGTCTCATGGCCATGGATCGTGACCAGGTGCTCCGCGACGCGGCGGCCCTGCTCTCCCGCAAATCGACCGCGACGATGGACGAGGTGGCCCGCGCCGCCGGCATCGGCCGGGCGACCCTCCACCGGCACTTCGCCGGGCGCGACGCCCTCGTACGGGCCCTGGAGGAGTTCGGCATCCGCCGCTTCGAGGTCGCCTTCGACCGGGCCCGCCTCGACGAGGGCACGGCCGTGGAGGCCCTGCACCGCCTCGTCGCCGAGACCGAGACCGACGCCCAGCTGCTGGCCTTCCTCGTCACCGAGAACCAGCTGTTCGAGGGCGACCAGGTCAACGAGGGCTGGGCCCGCCTCGACGCCCGCGTCGGCGCGCTCTTCCGGCGCGGCCAGCAGGAGGGCCACATCCGGATCGACCTGAGCCCGGCCTGGCTCACCGAGGCCCTCTACGGCCTGATCGGCACCTGCGCCTGGGCCGTCATGGACGGCCGGGTCGCCGCCAAGGACTTCCAATACATGATCACCGAGTTGCTGCTCGGTGGCGCACGACGGAGCGTGGAGTGATGACCAGAACCGAACAGCTGAACCGGCAGACGGGGGCGGAGGGGAAGAGCCGCGGCCGCTGGCTGGCACTCTCCGTGCTCGTCCTGGCCGTCCTGCTGGTCGCGGTCGACGCCACCGTACTCGGCCTCGCCACGCCGTCCCTCAGCGAGGACCTCAAGCCGTCCGGCACCCAGCTGCTGTGGATCGGCGACATCTACTCCTTCGTCATCGCCGGCCTGCTCGTCTCCATGGGCTCCCTCGGCGACCGCATCGGCCGCAAGAAGCTGCTGCTGCTCGGCGCCACCGCCTTCGGTGCCGTCTCCGTCCTGAACGCCTACGCCACCAGCCCCGAGATGATGATCGTGGCCCGGGCGCTGCTCGGCGTCGCAGGCGCCACCCTGATGCCGTCCACCCTCGCCCTGATCCGCAACATCTTCCACGACCCCAAGGAGCGCAGCCTCGCCATCGGCATCTGGGGCGCCACCGCCTCCGCCGGCGCGGCCGTCGGACCGGTCGTCGGCGGAGCCCTGCTCCAGCACTTCTGGTGGGGCTCGGTCTTCCTCATCAACCTGCCCGTGATGGCCGTCCTCGTCGTCGTCGGCGTCAAGCTGCTGCCCGAGTCCAAGAACCCGGTGGCCGGCCCCTGGGACCTGTTCAGCGTCGCGCTCTCGCTCGTCGGCGTCATCGGCGTGGTCTACGCCGTCAAGGAAGTCGCCACCCACGGTGTGACCTGGGGCGTCGCGGCCGCCGCCGTCATCGGCACGGGCTGCCTGTACACCTTCGTGCGCCGCCAGTTCACCCTGGCCTCGCCGCTGCTCGACATGCGGCTGTTCAAGCACCGCGGCTTCTCCGGCGCGGTCCTCGCCGACCTGCTGACCGTCTTCGGTCTCTCCGGCCTGGTCTTCTTCCTCTCCCAGTTCCTCCAGCTGGTCCAGGGCCGCGACCCCCTGGAGGCGGGCCTGGCCGAACTGCCCGCCGCCGTCGGCGCGGTCGTCACCGGCCTGGTCGCCGGCCGGTACGCCCGCCGGTACTCGGTCCGCGTCATCGTCGCCGGCGGCCTCGCCGCCATAGGCCTGGCCCTGGCCGCCCTGACCCTGATCCACCAGCACAGCGCCTACCCGCTGCTCGGCGCCTCCCTGCTCGTCGTCGGCCTCGGCGCCGGTTTCTCCTTCACCGTCACCGCCGACGTGATCCTCTCCAGCGTGCCCAAGGAGCAGGCCGGCTCGGCCTCGGCCGTCTCCGAGACCGCCTACGAGCTGGGCGCGGCCCTGGGCATCGCCCTGCTCGGTTCCATCGTCACCGGCGTCTACCAGGGCTTCACCGCCCCGGCCTCGGTCCCGGCCCCGGTGGCCGACGCGGCCCACGAGTCCCTCGGCGGAGCCGTCGAGGCCGCCAGGGCCCTGGACCCGCAGACCGCCCACACCATGGTCGGCGCGGCCCAGGAGGCCTTCGTCGACGGGCTGCGGCTCGCCTCCGGCGTCGGCGCGGCCGTCCTGCTCGCCACCGCCGTCGCGGCCTGGTTCCTGCTCAAGGGGCAGGAGCTCCAGGACGGAGTCGAGCACTGACACCCCGGCAGGAGGGTGTGCCCCGACGGGAGTTGACAGCCCGTCGGGGCGCGGGACACGATCCCCGCGATGGAGATCACCGACCTGACCCCCGCCGAACGCCGTATACGGGACGCCTTCCCGCGCGGTGAAGGCGTCGACTTCCGCGAGGGGCCCGACGAAGACGCCTCGGGCGGCCACGACTGGGGGCCGGAGCGCACCGTACGGGCCGAGGTGCTCGCCGCCCTCCTGCTGAGCGGCCCTTCCCCCGCGGGACAGGTCGCCGAGCTCAACGTCAGGGGCGCCCGGATCACCGGCAAGCTGAACCTCAAGTACGCCGTCGTCGACCACCCGATCCGGCTGCGCGGCTGCTGGTTCGAGCGCAAACCCCAGCTCTACGGGGCCCGGCTGCGCGCCCTGGTCCTGAACGACTCCACGCTGCCCGGACTCACCGCCTCCACCGTCACCGTCGACATCGACCTGAGGCTGTCCTGCTGCCGCATCACCGGGCCCGTCCGGCTCGCCGGGGCCCGGATCACCGGCGGCCTCTTCCTGCGCCGGGCGGTCATCGGCACCCCGGCCACCGGCGAGGAGCCCCCCGAGGAGACCCCGGAACCGCCGCTCCAGATCAACCACGCCGACATCGGCACCGACATCATCGCCATGGAACTCGTCGTCCACGGCCAGACCCGGATGAACGGCACCACCGTCGGCGGCCAGATCAACCTCGACGACGCCCGCCTGAACGCCCCGGGCGGCATAGCCCTGCACGCCGAGACCCTGTCCGTGGGCACCGACCTGCGGGCCGGCCGCCTGGAGGCCGAAGGGATGGTCAATCTCACCGGCGCCCGCATACCGGGCCAGGCCGCTTTCTCCCGCGCCCGGCTGCACGCCCCGGGCGCGACCGCCCTGCGCGCCTCCAGCTGCACCATAGGGGAGCTGTGGCTGCGCAAGTGCCCGCCCATCGACGGCATCGTCAACCTGCGCCGCAGCCAGCTGGACATGCTCTACGCCGAACCGGACGTCTGGCCGCCGGTGGTCCGCACCGAGGGGCTCGGCTACCGGGTCCTGCACCCGTTCCTGCCCGCCGAGCAGCGCCTGCCGCTGCTGGAGCGCGAGGAGTCAGGCTACCTCCCGCACGCCTACGAGCAGCTCGCCGCCGCCTACCGCACCGTCGGCGACGAGACCGCCGCCCGCAGCGTGCGGCTCGCCAAGCTGCGCCGGCACCGGCACACGCTGCCCCGGCACGCCCGCCTGTGGGGGCTCCTCCAGGACATCACCGTCGGCTACGGCTTCCGGCCGCTGCGCGCGGCGGGCTGGCTCCTGCTGCTGGTCCTGACCGGCTGGGTCGCGTACGGGCTGCACCACCCGAGGCCGCTGAAGCCGGGGGAGGCCCCCGACTTCAACCCGCTCTTCTACACGATCGACCTGCTGCTGCCGATCATCGGCTTCGGCCAGGAGGAGGCGTTCGCGCCGGGCGGCTGGTACCAGTGGCTGTCGTACCTGCTGATCGTGACCGGCTGGATCCTCGCCACCACGACGGCGGCGGGCGTCAGCCGGTCACTCCAGCGGCAGTAGGGCGGGGGCTCAGGCAGCCTTCGCCTTGGTCGCGTACATGTCCACGTATTCCTGGCCCGACAGCCGCATGACCTCGGCCATCACCGAGTCGGTCACGGCGCGCAGCACGTAGCGGTCGCGGTCCATGCCCTCGTAGCGGGAGAACTCCATCGGCTCGCCGAAGCGGATGGTGACCCGGCCCGGGCGGGGCATGCCCTTGCCGCCGGGCTGGAGCTTGTCCGTGCCGATCACCGCGAACGGGACCACGGGGGCGCCCGTCATCAGGGTGAGGCGGGCGATGCCGGTGCGGCCGCGGTAGAGCCGGCCGTCGGGGGAGCGGGTGCCCTCGGGGTAGATCCCGAAGATCTTGCCCTCCTCCAGGATCCGGCGGCCCGTCATCAGCGCGGCGACGCCGCCGTTCGCCCCGTCCCGGTCCACCGGGATCATGCCGGCGCCGGTGAAGAACCAGGCCATCAGCCGGCCCTTGAGCCCCTTGCCCGTCACGTACTCGTCCTTGCCGATGAAGTGGACCGTGCGGTCGCACACCATCGGCAGGATCATCGAGTCGATGAAGGTCAGGTGATTGCCCGCCAGGATCACGGGGCCGGTGCCCGGAATGTTCTCCAGCCCCTCCACCCTGGTGCGGAACATCAGGCGGATGGCCGATCCGGCAGTGGCCTTGATGAGCGCGGTACGGAACAACGTGAGCCCTCCGGCATCGAAAAGCGGTTTTCGCACCACACGGCGGTAGTGCAGGTGAGGACGATACTCGCGGGTCAGCTCTGATCGCACATCGGGTTCACGAGGTGGATACGCGCTGTTGACGTGAGTTTCCGCCATGTTCCACGCGACCCCACTCGTCGGCCACCCCCCTTGCCTACCATCGGCACGCCGATTTCCAAAAGAAGCCGAGCGCTTTTCGATCGATTCCGAACAAGGAGTGGCACTGATGACGCAAGGTGGGACAGCCAGGCGCACCGTCCTGGGGGCCGCGGTCCTCGCGGCCGGAACCGGAATGAGCGCGCTCGCCGCCGGAACCGCCTCCGCGAGCGAGACCGGGCGCGGGGAGGGCGGCTACCGCGACCTGCCCGTCCCCCTGGTCATCGGCCACCGCGGCTCCAGCGGCTACCGGCCCGAGCACACCCTCGGCTCCTACCAACTGGCCCTCGACCTCGGCGCCGACGTCATCGAACAGGACCTCGTCCCCACCAAGGACGGCCACCTGGTCTGCCGCCACGAGAACGAGATCGGCGGCACCACCGACGTCGCCGACCACCCCGAGTTCGCCGGCCGGCGCACCACCAAGACCGTCGACGGGGTCTCCGTCACCGGCTGGTTCACCGAGGACTTCACCCTCGCCGAGCTGCGCACCCTGCGCGCCAAGGAACGCATTCCGGCCATCCGTCAGCGCAACACCCTCTACGACGGCCGCTGGGCCGTCCCCACCTTCGAAGAGGTGCTGCGCTGGGCCGACCGCGAGGGCAAGCGGCGCGGCAGGCGCGTCTGGCTGCACGTCGAGACCAAGCACCCCACCTACTTCCGCGGCCTCGGGCTCGCCCTGGAGGAGCCCCTCGCGGCCCTGCTGCGCCGCTACGGCCGCGCCGGCCGGGACGCCGCCGTCTTCCTCCAGTCCTTCGAGCCCTCCAGCATCCAGCGGCTCTCCCGCCTGGTCTCCGCCCCGCGCGTCGTCCTGCTCTCCGCCGCGAACACCCGCCCCTGGGACTTCGAGGTGGCCAAGGACCCCCGCACCGTCGCCGACCTGGTCACGCCCGAGGGCCTGAAGTGGATCGCCGGCTTCGCCCAGGGCATCGGGCCCACCCTGGACCTCATCGTCCCGCGCACCCCGGACGGCAGGCTCGGCACCCCCACCACCCTGGTGCACGACGCCCACGCCCGCGGCCTCGTCCTGCACCCCTACACGGCCCGCAACGAGAACACCTTCCTGCCGGCCGAATACCGCAAGGGCACCGACCCGAACGCCTACGGGGACGCCTTCGGCGCCTTCAAGCGCTACTTCGAGCTCGGCGTCGACGCCATCTTCACCGACAACCCCGACACCGGACTCCTCGCCGCCGAGGCCTTCCGCCCCGGACGCGGCGTCAACCGCTAGGCCCCCGGCCACGTACGGGTGGGCCGGGTCCGGCGGGGAAACCGCCCGGCCCGGCCCCCGCGTCCCGCCCGGCATGGACCTGCGACGCGAACCGGAACTGATCGAGGAACTGCGCCCGCTGCTCTGCGCCGAGGCGGCCGCGGAGGCCCCCGCCGCCGGGGTGGACGCCGCCGACCTGGAACAGGCCGTCTGGGTCAGGCTGCTGGAGCAGGGACCGCCCGGCCCCGGCCCCGCCGGCCGGGCCCGCTGGCTGAGGCGGGCCGTCCGCGCCGAGGCCCGGCTCGCCCGGCGGCGGACGCGGCGCGAGGTCCCGTACGGGGCGGCCCCCGCGGACACCGCCGACGAGCCCGAGGACGCCCTCCTGCACGGCGAGGAGAACCGCGCCCTCCGATCGGCGGTCGCCCGGTTGCCGGGGCGGTGCCCCGAGCTGATAGCCGCACTTCTGTCGCCCAGGGACCTCACCTACCGTGAAATCGCAGGAGAGTTGGGTATCTCACAAGGAAGTTTGGGGCCAGTGCGTTCCCGTTGCCTGGGATGTCTGCGCAGAATGCTCGGCGGATAGGTTGCGGCTCCTGGCCCGTGGGGAAAGGAGCGGTAGACCAGAGAGCTACCGGTGAGCGGGAGGCATGCGCACATGGGCATGAGCGTGACCATTTCGGCGGCGGCCGCCGAAGACGCCGAGCAGATCTTCAAACTGCAGTACCTGGCGTTCCAGCGGGAGGCCGAGCTGTACGGCAACTACCTCATCCAGCCGCTCACCCAGTCCCTGGACTCCCTGAAGGAGGAGCTGGCCACGGACACCGTCCTGGTGGCCCGGCTCGGCGACGAAGTGGTCGGCACGGTGCGCGGCAGCGTCGGCGAGGACGGCACGGCCAGCATCGCCAAGCTGTGCGTACACCCCCGCCTCCAGGGCCACGGCCTCGGCGCCCGGCTGCTGCGCGGGGTCGAGGAGGCCCTCGCCGGGCACGGCGGCACCACCCGCTTCCGCCTGCACACCGGTCACAAGAGCGAGTCGAACCTGCGGCTCTACCGCAAGGCCGGCTACGCGCAGGTCGGCAACCGCACCGCCTCCGACGGCGTGCACCTGGTGATCCTGGAGAAGGACGCCGAGACCGCCGCCGACTACACCGTCAGCGCCTGAGCGGGCAGGACCCGCGCGTCAGCGCCTGGCGCGCAGCCAGAGCATCCCGGTGACCGGAAGGATCACCGGGATGAACAGGTAGCCCATCCCGTAGTCCGACCAGACGGTCGCGTCGGGGAAGGCCTCGGGCCGGACCAGCGTCCAGGTGCCGACGGCCAGCACGCCCGCGAGCTCGGCGCCGCAGCACACCAGTGCCGCCCGCCGGGCCCGGTCGCCGCCGCGCACGAGCGAGTACGTGATGAACGCGTAGACCAGGGCGGCCGCCGCCGACAGCGAGTAGGCCAGCGGCGCCCTGTCGAACTCGGTGGAGATCTGGAGGGCCGAGCGCGAGACCGCGCCGACCACCATGACCCCGTAGAGCCACACCAGCAGCAGCCCCGGCCCGGACACCAGCCGCTTGCGGGTGTCCGGCGAGGCGGTCGTCGTGTCAGGCACCGGCGGATCCCCAGATGTCGTAGAGGCGCACTTCGAGCACGGCGAGGACGACCGCACCCGCGGCCACCGTCACCGAACCCCACTTGGTGCGCTCGGTCAGCGAGAGCAGCCCGGCCGCCGGGACCGCCGCGAAGGCGCCCACCAGATAGGCCACGAAGAGCACCGTGCCCTGTTCCGGCTTCTCGCCCCGGCCCAGCTGGACCAGGCCGACCACCAGCTGGGCCAGTGCCAGCAGGGTCACCACGGCCATGCCGATGAAGTGCCAGTCCTTGGTCGGCTGGTCCCGCCATACGGCGTGGCCGCACCAGGCGGCGAGGGCGAGTGCGGCCACGCCGAGGGCGGCCGTCAGGGCGTCGAGCATGCTGCGAGGGTATTACGGCCTCCGCGCCCGGCCGCGCACGGGGCGCCGCCGGGCCGCCCCCGGCCGCCGGCCCTGCGCGCAGCCTTGGCCCGGGCGGCCGCCGGCCGTGGCCTTGGCCACAACCGGCACCTCCGCCCGACCCCGCCCGGACCCGGTCGCGGGAGCCCGCCCGGCCTTGCCACGACTGGTCGGGAGCCGGTGCGGACGCCTCGGGACGCGGTGCCGGAGACCCCGGCGCCGTCCGGAATGCGGCCGAAATCCGTCCGGTATGCGGACACTGTTGATCGGTGAACCGGCATGTCTGCTTTACTGGGGCCCATGACCACGACGAGCAGCCGCACCCTTGCGACCGAGGCGACGATGACGCCCGGTGCTCGTTGTATGTGTCGAATGTGCGCCTTCTGAGGGCCCCTTCCCCCGCGGTCTCGCGCCCCGAAGCGAGACGAAGCGAGCCACTCCGCCGTCCAGGTCACCGCTGACCTCCGGTCCGGACCGCTCCAGCCCCGCGCACGTGTCGACGCGCCTTCCTTGTGACGGTTCGACCCGTATCGCGTCCCCAGATGTTTGCCCCGTGCACGGTCCCGCACGCCGTGCACTCGACAGCGACGGAATTCCTGTGATCACCACATCGGGCCTCACGAAGGTCTACCAGTCCCGTGGCCGCGAGGTCACCGCCCTGGACGGCGTCGACCTCCACGTCCGCGAGGGCGAGGTCTACGGAGTCATCGGCCAGAGCGGCGCCGGCAAGTCCTCCCTCATCCGCTGCGTGAACCTCCTGGAGCGCCCCACCACCGGCACCGTCACGGTCGACGGCGTCGAGCTCACCGCCCTCGCCGGCCGCGGCCGGCGCGCCGGCAAGGAGCTCCGCGAGGCCCGCAGCCGCATCGGCATGGTCTTCCAGCACTTCAACCTGCTGTCCTCCCGGACCGTCCAGGCCAACATCGAGCTCCCCCTGGAGATCCTCGGCACCGACCGCCGCGAACGCTCCCGCAAGGCCCTGGAACTCCTCGACCTCGTCGGCCTCGCCGACAAGGCCAAGGCCTACCCCAGCCAGCTCTCCGGCGGCCAGAAGCAGCGCGTCGGCATCGCCCGCGCCCTGGCCGGCGACCCCAAGGTGCTCCTCTCCGACGAGGCCACCAGCGCCCTCGACCCCGAGACCACCCGCTCCATCCTCCAGCTCCTGCGCGACCTCAACCGCCAGCTCGGCCTCACCGTCCTGCTCATCACGCACGAGATGGACGTCGTCAAGAGCATCTGCGACTCCGCCGCCCTGATGAAGAAGGGCCGGATCATCGAGTCCGGCACCGTCGCCGAGCTGCTCGCCACCCCCGGCTCCGAGCTCGCCGCCGAACTCTTCCCCGTCAGCGGCGCCGCCACCGGCCCGGAGCACACGGTCGTCGACGTCACCTTCCACGGCGAGGCCGCCACCCAGCCGGTCATCTCCCAGCTGTCCCGCACGTACAACATCGACATCTCGATCCTCGGCGCCGCGATGGACACCGTCGCCGGCCGCCAGATCGGCCGCATGCGCATCGAGCTGCCCGGCCGCTACGAGGACAACGTCGTACCCGTCGGCTTCCTGCGCGAGCAGGGCCTCCAGGTCGACGTGGTCGACGGGACGGCCCCCGCAACGGACGAAATCGACGACGAACTGGCCGAACTGGTCAAGGACGGTGCCAAGTGACCTGGTCCGAGATGCAGCCCCTGCTCACCCAGGGCGCGTACGACACCCTCTACATGGTCCTGTGGTCCACCCTGGTGACCGTCCTCGGCGGACTGCCCCTCGGCATCCTCCTCGTCCTCACCGACAAGGGCGGCCTCCTGCGCAACCAGCCGCTCAACAAGGCCCTCGGCGTGATCGTGAACATAGGCCGCTCGCTGCCGTTCATCATCCTGCTGATCGCGCTGATCCCGGTCACCACCGCCGTCGTCGGCACGTTCATCGGCCCCACCGCCATGATCGTCCCGCTCGCCATCGGCGCCATCCCCTTCTTCGCCCGCCTCGTCGAGACGGCCGTCCGCGAGGTCGACCACGGCCTGATCGAAGCCGTCGAGTCCATGGGCGGCGGCATCCCCACCCTCGTCGGCAAGGTCCTGCTCCCGCAGGCCCTGCCCTCCCTGGTCGCCGCCGTCACCACCACGGTCATCACCCTGGTCGGCTACTCCGCCATGGCCGGCGCCGTCGGCGGCGAAGGACTCGGCTCCAAGGCCATCACCTACGGCTTCCAGCGCTTCGAGACCGGCTTCATGGTCGCCACCGTCGTGGTCCTCGTCGCCCTCGTCACGGTGATCCAGCTGATCGGCGACGGCGTGGTGCGCGTCCTCGCCCGCCGCGGCCGGACAGCCTGAGCCCGCCCCGGGCCGCCCCTGAGTTTCCCACCCGAGAAAGCCCGCACTTGTCGTGCCTGGGCCACCACCAGCGGGTCCCCACCCCGGACCCGTACCCGCAAGAAAGGCACTCTTCGTGCGTAAGAACATCAAGCTCACCGCCTTCGCCGCCGCCTCCGCCGCGCTCGCCCTCGGCCTCACCGCCTGCGGCAGCTCCTCGGACCCGTCCTCCACCAAGGCCGACGGCGGCAAGGTCGACGAGAGCAAGCCCCTCGTCATCGCGGCCTCCCCGAGCCCCCACGCCGACATCCTGAACTTCGTCAAGGACAAGCTCGCGGCCAAGGAGGGCCTCAAGCTGGAGGTGAAGGAGTTCACGGACTACGTCCTGCCCAACACCGCCACCGAGCAGGGCCAGGTCGACGCCAACTACTTCCAGCACAAGCCGTACCTCGACGACTTCAACAAGAAGAACGGCACCCACATCGTGCCCGTCGTGAACGTGCACCTGGAGCCCCTCGGCCTCTACTCCAAGAAGGTCAAGGCCCTCACCGACATCAAGGCCGGCCAGACCGTCGCCGTCCCCAACGACCCCACCAACGAGGGCCGCGCCCTCCAGCTGCTCGCCGCGAACAAGCTGATCACCCTCAAGGACGGGGTCGGCACCACCGCCAAGCTCGCCGACATCACCGACAAGAAGGGCCTGGAGTTCAAGGAGCTGGAGGCCGGCACGGTCCCGCGCGCCCTGAACGACGTGGACGCCGCCGTCATCAACGGCAACTACGCCCTGGAGGCCAACCTCTCGCCCGCCAAGGACGCCCTGGTCCTGGAGAAGGCCGAGGGCAACCCGTACGCCAACTTCCTGGCGGTCAAGGACGGCAAGCAGAACGACCCGCGCATCCAGAAGCTCGCCAAGCTCCTGAACTCCGACGAGGTCAAGAAGTTCATCGAGGAGAAGTACCAGGGCTCCGTCATCCCGGCCTTCGGCACCCCGGCCGCCTGACGCACCTGGCGCGCCCGACGCGCCCGGCGCACCCGACTCACCTGACGAATCGACCGGCGAACCGCCCGGTCGACGCCGGATCCCCGGCCCCGCGCAGCCTCCCGGGCACGCGGGGCCGCGGTCTGCCCGAATGCTGCCCGCTCGCGGGCAGCCCGGCCCTGCACATCCCCGGGCCGATGCTGCATGCTGTGGCCTACGACCCGCCAAAACGGTCCGTCTCAGGCATGGAGCTGCGCATGACTACCACCTTCCCGGACGTCACCATCAGCACGGACCGGCTGGTGCTGCGCCCCTTCGAGGAGGAGGACGTCACCGCGCTCGCCGAGATGATGAACGACGAGCAGGTCACCGCCTGGACCGTGGCACCGCACCCCTACACCCTCACCGACGCCCACGCCTGGGCCACCGACCGGTCCCACGCCGAACGCACCGCCGGACACGGCATCGTGTTCGCCGTCGCCGAGTTCCTCACCCACCGCCTCGTCGGCACCGTCCACCTCCGCGACACCGACTGGCGCACCCGCGCCGCCGAGATCCGCTACGTCACCGCCCCCTGGGCCCGCGGCGAGGGCTACGCCGCCGAATCCGTCCTCGCCGTCGCCCGCTGGCTCTTCCGCGAGCAGCAGTTCGCGAGACTCGAACTGCGCACCCCCGCCGACAACACGGCCGCCCAGCAGGTCGCCCAGAAGATCGGTTGCATCAGCGAAGGCGTCCTGCGCAACGCCTGGACCGTCCGCACCCAGGCCGCCGACGGCAGCTGGGCCGACACCCGCACCGACCTCATCGTCTGGAGCCTCCTCCCCGAGGACCTCGACGAAGACGACGCCGACGCCTACGACGAGACCTACGGCGCCTACGGGGCCTACGACACCTACGACAGCCGCGAGGCGCGCGAAGCCCGGGACGCCCGCGGCACCCACCCCGCCGCCCACGTCGTCACCGCGGACCGGAACCGACCCGTGACCAGGTAGTCTCGAAGCGCGCGACCCCGACGAAACTTCGCCTGCCCCCACCCCAGGAGACTGACGACGATGGCCGACCGGGTCACGGTGATCGGCTGGGACGGCTCCCCCCTGACCGCGGCCGCCCGGTCCGCGCTCTCCGCGGCCACCCTCGTGGCCGGCGCCGCCCACCACCTCGCGCTCCCCGAAGTCCCGCCCGGCGCCGAACGCATCCGCCTCGGCAGCCTCGGCCTGGCAGCCCGCCGCATCGCCGGCCACCGCGGCACCGCCGTCGTCCTCGCCGACGGGGACCCCGGCTTCTTCGGCGTCGTCCGCACCCTGCGCGCCCCCGAACACGGCCTGGAAGTCGAGGTCGTCCCCGCCGTCTCCTCCGTCGCCGCCGCCTTCGCCCGCGCCGGAATGCCCTGGGACGACGCCCAGGTCGTCGTCGCCCACCCCCGCACCCTGCGCCGCGCCGTCAACGTCTGCCGGGCCCGCGGCAAGGTCGCCGTCCTCACCTCGCCCGGCGCCGGCCCCGCCGAACTCGCCCTCCTCCTCGAAGGGGTCCACCGGACCTTCGTCATCTGCGAGGAACTCGGCACCGACCGCGAACGCGTCACCGTCCTCACCTCCGACGCCGCCGCCGACCACACCTGGCGCGACCCCAACGTCGTCATCGTCATCGGCGGCGCCGGACACGCCCCCGCCGACGCCCCCTGGCTCCTCGGCCAGCACCCCGCCCACGCCCCCGCCGCCGGACGCGGCTGGGCCCGCCCCTCCACCGAACCCGGCGCCGGGGAAGCGGAAGGGGAGTCGGCGCAGCTGCGCGCCGCCCAGCTCGCCCGCCTCGGCCCCCGCCCCGGCGACCTCGTCTGGGACATCGGCACCGGCCACGGGGCCTTCGCCGTCGACGCCGCCGCATTCGGGGCCGCCGTCATCGCCGTCGACGCCGACCCGCGCGCCTGCGAACGCGTAACGGCCGCCGCCCGCAGGCGCGGTGTACAGATCCAGGTCGTCGCGGGCCGCGCCCCCCACGTCCTGGAGAACCTGCCCGAACCCGATGTCGTACGGGTCGGGGGAGGCGGCGCCGAGGTCGTCGCCGCGGTCGCCGACCGCCGCCCCGAACGGATCGTCAGCCACGCCTCCACCCGGGACCAGGCGGAGGCCATCGGACGCACCCTCACCGAACACGGGTACGCCGTCGAGTGCGCCCTCCTCCAGTCCGTGGGCCTCGACACCAGGACCTGGGCCGAACAGGAGCGTTCCGTCGTCTTCCTGCTGGCAGCCGAACGCCCCGTGAACCGCTGACAACGGGCCCGGGGTAGGCTGGCCGATCGTCGTACCGCCAGGCAGGCGCACGACGTGGCGCAGTCCACAGCGGACCGTGCCGGTTTCCGGCCGACACGGTGGCCGACGAGCGCGACAATGCTCAGGAGTTGTCGTGCGGGCGTACGCGAGCCGTCGCGCCGCGCGGCGACCCCGCTCGTCGGGCCACCAGGGCGCCGGGCGATCGAAGAGGCGAAGAGGCAACACCGATGGGCGAGGGGTAAGCATGACTGACACCGGCCAGGTCCCGGGCGAGGGTCACCCGGACAACGCGGGCATGGTGGATCAGCAGGGCGTTCCCGCTCCGGTCCCGTCGATGCCCCCCCTGCCGCCGATGCCGCCGGCCGGCTACGCCTTCCAGGACCTCGTCGACGACCCCGCCGAGGACGAGGAACTGCTGCTGATGCCCAGCGGCCACGGACAGGGCGGCGCCTGGAGCGACCCCCAGGTGGTCCCGCAGGCCCCCGCCTTCCCCGGCGAGTTCCCCGCCGAACAGGGCTACGCCGAATACCCCCGGGCCGAGTACGCCCAGCCGCAGACGCAGCCCCAGCCCGGCGGTTACCCCGAGCCGGGGCACCTCGGCTTCCCGGAGCAGGGCTACGCGCTGCCCGGACAGCCGATGCCGGGCCAGCCCGTCGCCGGCCAGGACCACTCCCTCGCCGGCCAGCCGCTCGGCTTCCCCGACGCCGCGTCCCCCGAGGGCTTCGCCGACCCCGCCGCGTACAGCGCGGGCGCGCACGAGACCGGCGGCCGTGACTCCGGTTCCCTGGACCTCGGCGGCCTCGTCGGATCGCCGGCCGCCGCCGAGGCCGGCCAGATGCCGCACGCCGCCCCCGTCAGCCCGCCCCGCCGGCCCCTGCACATGGGCCCGCCCGTGCCCGAGGCCACCGGCGGAGTCGTACGGTCCCTCGCGGACCGGGGCCCCGCCGCGCCCGTCGCACCGCCGATGCCGGTCGCACCCGCCGTGGCCGTCGTACCGCCCGCCCAGGCCGTGCCCGCCGCCCCCGCGGCGGAGGCCGCCCCCGACGCGGCCATGGCCGCCGCGCAGCCGCAGGCCGCCGCCGCGCCCGGGACCCCGGGCGCGCCCGAGCCGGTGCCGGGCGTGCCCGCCGCGGGGCCCGAGTACCTGGACGCCCCGGGCGCGGAGGCCCCCGCGGCCCCGGCCGCCCCGCAGCCGGGCGAGATCCCGCCGCAGGCCGGAGCCCCCTGGACGGCGGAGCCGACGACCGCCCCGGGCGCCGAGCAGGCCGCCCAGGGCCCGGCCGAGGGCCAGACCCCCGCGGGCGTGCCGGTGGCCGACGGCCAGGCCGCGGTCGAGGGCCAGGCCGCCGCGGTGGCCGAGGGCCTGCCGGTGGGCGAAGGCGCCCCGGTGGGCGCAGGCCAGGCCGGGCCCGAGGGCCGGCCGGTGGCCGAGGGACAGACCGCGCCCGACGGTCTGCCGGTGGCCGACGGCCAGGCCGCCGCCGGTGGTCAGCCTGTGGTGGAGGGCCAGCCTGTCGTCGAGGGCCAGCCGGTGGCCGAAGGCCTGCTGCCGGCCGAGGGCCAGGCACTGGCGAACGGCCAGACCCCGGCGGCCGCTCAGGCCACGTCCGAGGGTCAGCCGGTCGCTGAGGGTCAGCCCGTGGCGGGTCAGTCGGCGGCTGAGGTCCAGCCCGTGGCGGGCCAGCCGGTCGCTGAGGTCCAGCCCGTGGCGGGCCAGCCGGCGGCTGAGGCCCAGCCCGTGGCGGGCCAGCCGGTCGCTGAGGCCCAGCCCGTGGCCGGCCAGCCCGTCGCTGAAGGTCAGCCCGTGGTGGGCGGTCAGCCCGTTGCCGAGGGGCAGCTCGTGACCGAGGGCCAGGGTCCCGCTCTCGCCGAGGGGCAGCCCGCCGGCGACGGCCAGGCCGTGGTCCAGGCCCAGCCCGTGGCCGGCGGCCAGGACGCGGCCGCCGCCGCGCCGCAGGCCGTTCCGGCGGCGGAGGCTGCCGCGACCCCCGAGGGAGCTGTGACCCCCGAGGGAGCAGTGACCCCCGAGGGAGCTGTGGCTGCCGAGGCGGCCGCGGCCCCCGCCCCCGAGACCGCCCCCGCGCCCGAGGCGGCCCCCGCCGCCGACGGCGCCCCCGCGCCCGGCGAGGCGGCTGAGGCTGTCGACGGTGCGCCCGGCACCCCTGAGCCCGCCGTTGCCGCGCAGGCCCCCGAGGGCGTGGAAACCCCGGCCCAGCCGGAGGCCCCCGCGGAAACGGTGGTCCAGGCCGCCGCCGACGCCCCCAAGGCCCCGGCCGAGCAGTCCGACTCCGCCGCACAGGCCGACGTACCGGCCCGGCAGGCCCCGGATGCCGCCGAGGCGCAGCCCGCGACCGCCGAGGGCGAGGCCCCCGCGGAACCGCAGCCCTCCGCCGGTGAGCCGGCCCCCGGCTACGCCGACGCCGAGCGCGAGGCCGTCCTGCGCGTCATGCGCGAGCGCCGCGACATCCGCAACGGCTTCCGCACCGACCCGATCCCGCACGAGGTGCTGCTGCGCGTCCTGGAGGCCGCCCACCACGCCCCGAGCGTCGGCCACTCCCAGCCGTGGGACTTCGTCGTCATCCGCTCGGCCGAGACCCGCCGCACCATGCACGAGCTCGCCCAGCGCCAGCGCGAGGCCTACGCCAAGTCGCTGCCCAAGGGCCGGGCCAAGCAGTTCAAGGAACTGAAGATCGAGGCCATCCTCGACACCCCGGTGAACATCGTCGTCACCGCCGACCCCACCCGCGGCGGCCGCCACACCCTCGGCCGGCACACCCAGCCGCAGATGGCCCCGTACTCCTCCGCCCTGGCCGTCGAGAACCTCTGGCTCGCCGCGCGGGCCGAAGGCCTCGGCGTGGGCTGGGTCAGCTTCTTCGACGAGCGCGAGATGGTCCGCGCCCTCGGCCTCCCGGAGCACCTGGAGGTCGTCGCCTACCTCTGCGTCGGGTACGTCGACGAGTTCCCCGAGGAGCCGGAACTGATGCAGGCGGGTTGGGCCCAGCGCCGTCCGCTTGCCTGGGTCGTGCACGAGGAGACGTACGGGCGCCGCGCGCTGCCCGGCGAGGCCCCGCACGACCTGCTCTCCGACACCGTCGCCAGCATCCGCCCGCTCGACGCGAAGGCGCTCGGTGAGGCCTGGGAGCGGCAGAAGCGGATGACGAAGCCGGCGGGCGCGCTCGGCATGCTGGAGATCATCTCCGCGCAGTTGGCGGGCCTGTCGCGGGTCTGCCCGCCGCCGATCCCGGAGCCGGCCGCCGTCGCGATCTTCGCGGGCGACCACGGCGTCCACGCCCAGGGCGTCACGCCCTGGCCCCAGGAGGTCACCACCCAGATGGTGGCCAACTTCCTGGGCGGCGGGGCCGTCTGCAACGCCTTCGCCAACCAGGTGGGCGCCGAGGTGTGCGTCGTGGACGTCGGCGTGAAGGGCGACCTGCCCGCCACCCCCGGCCTGCTGCCCCGCAAGGTCCGCCCGGGCACCGACGACCTGTCCGTCGGCCCCGCGATGAGCCGCGAGGACGCCATCGCGGCCATCGAGGTCGGCATCGAGACCGCGCGCGACCTCGTCGCGGCGGGCAACAAGGCGCTCCTGACGGGCGAGATGGGCATCGCCAACACCACGGTGTCGGCCGCCCTCATCTCCGTCTTCACGGGCGTCGACCCGGCCGAGGTCACCGGCCGGGGCACCGGCATCAACGACGAGACCCACGCCCGCAAGGTCGAGGTGGTCCGCCGCGCCCTGGAGCTCCACCAGCCCGACCTGAACGACCCGATCGGCGTCCTGGCCGCGATCGGCGGCCTGGAGCACGCCGCGATCGTCGGCCTGATCCTCGGCGGCGCCTCCCTGCGCACGCCGGTCATCCTGGACGGCGTGAGCGCGGGCGCGGCCGCCCTGGTGGCCCGCGCCATCGCCCCCGAAGCCCTGTCGGCCTGCATCGCGGGCCACCGCAGCGCGGAACCGGGCCACGTGGCCGCCCTGAACAAGCTGGGCCTGCGCCCCCTGGTCGACCTGGACCTCCGCCTCGGCGAAGGCACGGGCGCCCTCCTGGCCCTCCCCCTGGTCCAGAGCGCGGCCCGCGCGATGCACGAGGTCGCCACGTTCGACTCGGCGGGCGTCACGGAGAAGTAGGCGGCACGACGACGCGGGGCCGGACACCACATGGTGCCCGGCCCCGCGTCTTTCCCCTCGGGGGAAGTGGATGGTCCTAGTTGTAGAAGTGCGGAATGAAGCGCTGGCTGGGGACGGGGGTGGTTCGAGCGCACGACATCAGGCTCAGCACCTTGGGTTTGGCGCCCGCGGTGTTCACGCACAAGCTGGTGTTCTTCTGCATGAGCATCCAGGCCCCCGGCTCCTCGTTCCAGCGGTAGACGGTGAAGACCTGGGAGGTCTGGCCCTCGCAGTCCCATTCATTGAGGGCATCGCCGCTCTTCGCGTAGCGGCCGTTGTCCACGTCGATGCACTTGCCGGTCGACCTGTTGACGAAGTTGAAGTCGTACGGGCCGCCGCCGGGAACGCTGCGCAGCTTCCACTGGGACTTCATGGGGTTCCAGGTGTCGGACACCAGGTGCGTGCCGTTGGCGTTGCTCCCGCGTTCGAACGTGACGTACTTGTCGTGGTCGCTGTCGCTGGTCAGCTCGACCACGGACCCGTTCGCCACCAGGTGCGTGCGGAAGTAGACCGGGTAGTGGTCGGAGCCCCGGCCGCCCATGCGTACACCGCGGTAGTTCGCCAGCACGCGCGACGAGATCATGTAGTCGAGTTCGCCGCCGCTCTGCTGGGTCGCAAGGCCCGTGTGGTAGATCTGGCCGCCCAGACTCGCGGCGAGGTTGTGCATGCCGTCGTCCGGGTCACGGTTGAAGTCGCCCATGACGGTCCACGCGCGGCCCGCCGCGGTCGCCTGGTTGCGGACCTGGCGTACCAGCTCCTGTGCTTCGTTGCGCGTTCCCGAAGCCAGCGCGTGCACGTTGTAGTAGATGTCGTCGTCCATGCGCAGCCCCAGCGCGGGGCGGGCGCCGGGCCGGCCGGGCGGGGCGACGTAGACCTCGTGGGCCATGGTGTGCGTGACCATGGCGAGGTTGACCCGGGTGTCTCCCAGCGGACTCATCCAGTACACGTAGCGGGCGCCCCAGCGGTACAGGTGGACGGTGTAGCCGCTGCGGTTGTAGGACTGCTGGTGCACCATGCCGTACAGACCCGGTTCCGACCCCGCCTCCTGGACGGCGACGATGTCGTTCCCTTCGCTGATCTGCCGGACGTCCGCCCAGCGGGCGCCTTGCGAGTTGTAGGTCGCGACGGTGTGGGCGTTGGGCGTGTCCGCCACGGCCGGCGATGCCGGCAGGCCGATCAGCAAGCCGATGAGCGCGGCCATCGCCATCAGCGTGGCGAGCGTCCTGGTACGTGGGTGAAGAACCTCGAAGCGTGGCAAGGTCGGCCCTTTCCTGGGCAGGAGATGCGAGGGGGGACTCCGGCAGCGCCGCCGACGGCCCGCTCACAAGGCGGACCACGACCGCACCGCACCACACAGGCGCTAGTACTGGCGGGGCGGGCAGTTCTCGTCGCCCCAAGCGGTCGTCACGGGGCAGTCCTTGCCGGGGTCGAGCCACCCGGGAAGTTCCCCGTCGGCACTGACGCGATGTCCGGCGCCGGGCCCCTCCGAAGCGACGGAGGCGGAGGCGCCGCCCCAACCGATACCCGCGGCCAGTACGAGGGCCACCAGGGCCCGGCTCGTGTTTCCCCACATGTGCGTCAACTCCCGCTGTGTCGACCGGCGATGGTCAGTCCGCCGATACCGTGCGCTGCTCGCCAGCCGCGTTTCCCGGCTGTGATCACCACTGTGCAGACCCGCCGCCGCCCGCGGCACCCCTGCGGGGCATCATCTGTGTGCCATGCACCTTTAGGAGGGGTCACCGGACCCACTCCTCGATGCGCCGGCAGATCCAGGAACGGCTCGACGCGCTCGCGGACGCGTCACGAAACCGGCCACCTGCGTGACGAAACCCCGGCCTACGACCAGCCCCGGACGGGCGGCAGACGCCGAGGAGAGAGGAGCGCGTAGCGATCGGAAGCGTGGGCGCAGCCCCGCCGGGGCCGGATGCCGGCCCGGATGCCCGCTCTGCCGACCCCTGACGACCTCGCCTGGTCCCTGACACGGCCGCACGCCCTATGAACATCCGTCCCGTTCCTTCGGGGGTTTCCCGGCAGTCTTCGTTTTTCCGTGGCGGGACGGTCTGTCAAGGGTCGCCGCAGGCGATCGCGCAGCGACGCGACCGAAGGGAGCGCCCTTGACAGACCGTCCCGACGCGGAAGGACGATGAGACGGACGGGAAACCCCCAACCCCTCCCTGAGACCGCCCCACCGGGATCCCGCCAATCCCGCTCCCGGCCCCCGCCCCCCCCGCAGGGGCGGAAATCCCCGCCCCGCGTGCCGACGTGAAACGCCCCCCGCCACCCCGCCGAACTTCGCCCCCGCAGGTACCACCAGCGGCGATGCGTCGTATCGTGGTGCCGGACGGGCGTCCGCACGGTCCGTCAGCCGCTCCAGCGCAGCAGCGGCCCGCCGAACACACCGCCGCATCAGGAGCCGCAACCGCCATGGGAAACCCGGCACACCCCGCCTACCCCGTAGGACTGCGCCTGACCGGGCGCCGCGTCGTCGTCATCGGCGGCGGCCAGGTCGCCCAGCGCCGCCTGCCCGCCCTCGTCGCCGCCGGCGCGGACGTCCTCCTGGTGTCCCCGTCCGCCACGCCCTCCGTGGACGCGATGGCCGGGACGGGGGAGATCCGCTGGGAGCGCCGCCGCTACCAGGACGGTGACCTCGACGGCGCCTGGTACGCCCTGATCGCCACCCGCGACCGCGAGGCCAACGACCGCGCCTCCGCCGAGGCCGAGGCCCGGCGGGTCTGGTGCGTCCGGGCCGACGACGCCGAGGCGGCGACCGCGTGGACCCCGGCGACCGGCCGGGTCGAGGGCGTCACGGTGGCCGTGCTCAGCGGCAACGACCCGCGCCGCTCAGCCGCCGTCCGCGACGCCGTCGTCGAGGGGCTGCGCGACGGCTCCCTCAGCGCCGTGCGCCCGCACACCCCCGGTGTGGCCCTCGTCGGCGGCGGCCCGGGCGACCCGGACCTGATCACCGTGCGCGGCCGGCGCCTGCTCGCCGAGGCCGACGTCGTGATCGCCGACCGGCTCGGCCCCCGCGACCTCCTCGACGAGCTCCCGCCGCACGTCGAGGTCATCGACGCGGCGAAGATCCCGTACGGCCGCTTCATGGCCCAGGAGGCCATCAACAACGCCCTCATCGAGCACGCCAAGGCCGGCAAGGCCGTCGTCCGGCTCAAGGGCGGCGACCCGTACGTCTTCGGCCGCGGCATGGAGGAGCTCCAGGCCCTCGCCGAGCACGGCATCCCCTGCACGGTCGTGCCGGGCATCTCCAGCTCCATCTCGGTCCCGGGCGCGGCCGGCATCCCCGTCACCCACCGCGGCGTGGCGCACGAGTTCACCGTGGTCAGCGGCCACGTCGGCCCCGACGACCCGCGTTCCCTGGTGGACTGGGCGGCGCTGGCGAAGCTCACCGGCACCCTCGTCATCCTGATGGGCGTCGACAAGATCGGGCTGATCGCCGAGGCCCTGGTCAAGCACGGCCGCTCCGCCGACACCCCGGTCGCGGTCGTCCAGGAGGGCACCACCGCCACCCAGCGCCGGGTGGACGCCACCCTCGCGACGGTCGGCGAGACCGTCCGCGCGGAGGAGGTCCGCCCGCCGGCGGTGATCGTCATCGGCGAGGTCGTCGCCGTGAACCCGCCCGGCGCGCTCCCCGAGCCCTCCGCGCTCCCCGAGCCCCCCACCAACGGCGCCTGACGGCCCGTTGGCACCACACCCAGGACAAGGCAGTATCACCCTGTGGCTGATCTCATCACCATCGAAGACCCCGACGACCCGCGCCTGCGCGACTACACCGGCCTGACCGACGTAGAACTGAGACGGCGCCGCGAACCCGCCGAGGGCCTCTTCATCGCCGAGGGCGAGAAGGTCATCCGGCGGGCCAAGGACGCCGGCTACGAGATGCGCTCGATGCTGCTCTCCGCCAAGTGGGTGGACGTCATGCGCGACGTCATCGACGAGATCCCGGCCCCGGTCTACGCCGTCAGCCCGGACCTCGCCGAGCGCGTCACCGGCTACCACGTGCACCGCGGCGCCCTGGCGTCGATGCAGCGCAAGCCGCTGCCCACGGCGCAGGAGCTGCTGGCCTCGGCCCGCCGGGTGGCCGTGATGGAGGCGGTGAACGACCACACCAACATCGGGGCCATCTTCCGCAGCGCCGCCGCCCTCGGCATGGACGCCGTGCTGCTGTCGCCGGACTGCGCGGACCCGCTGTACCGCCGCTCGGTGAAGGTGTCGATGGGCGCGGTGTTCTCCGTCCCCTACGCCCGGCTGGAAGTCTGGCCCAAGAGCCTGGACAGCGTCCGCGAGGCCGGCTTCAAGCTCCTCGCCCTCACCCCGCACGAGAAGGCCTCGCCGATCGACGTGGCGGCCCCGCACACCCTGGAGCGGGTGGCGCTGATGCTGGGAGCCGAGGGCGACGGCCTGTCGACCCAGGCACTGGTCGCCGCCGACGAGTGGGTACGGATCCCCATGGCGCACGGCGTCGACTCGCTCAACGTGGGCGCGGCCGCGGCCGTGGCCTTCTACGCGGTCGCCGGCGGCCCGCGCTCCTAGCGGACCCCCGCACACACCGAAGGGGCGCCCCGCCACCCGGCGGGGCGCCCCTTCTGCGCTTCCTCACAGCCTCCGCACGCGTCCTCAGAGTTTCTGCGCGAGCGCGATCCCGAGGGCCACCAGCAGCGTCACGACCACGAACACGATCAGCCGCTGCCGCAGCAGCTTCGGGTCCGGCCGCGAGGGCCGCCGGCCCGTGCCGGTCGTACGCGGCCCGGTGCGCGGCCCCGTACGACCGCCCGTGCGCCCCGCCGTCGAGCCGGGGCCGCGGGAGCCCGGCGGGCGGGGGCGCGCCCCGCTGTGCGGCCCCTGCGGCCGGGGGGCGGGGGTGGCGCCGGAGGGGCGCTCTCCCGCGGCCCGGCCTCCCGTACGCCGCTCCGTGTCCTGCCCCGCGTACCCGGCGGCCCGCTCGGGCAGCCGGCCCGTGGACCGCTCCACGCGGGCCCGCTGGGCCGGCGGGCGGGCCTCGCCCAGCCCCTGGGCCTCGCGGGCGGCGATCTCCTTGAGCCGCATCGACAGCTGGAGGG
Source organism: Streptomyces sp. NPDC032091 (assembly GCF_055580265.1). NCBI lineage: Bacteria > Bacillati > Actinomycetota > Actinomycetes > Kitasatosporales > Streptomycetaceae > Streptomyces > Streptomyces sp. NPDC032091. The sequence goes on from NZ_JBVILR010000001.1 coordinate 263,538, forward strand.
TGCTGGGCCGCTCCTCGGGGTCCTTGGCCAGGCAGGCCCGCACCAGCGGGGCCAGCGCGTCCGGGACGCCGACCAGGTGGGGTTCCTCGTGCACGACCCGGTACAGCATGACCTCGGAACTGCCGTGCCCGAAGGGCGAGTCGGCCATCGCGGCGTAGGCGAGGGTGGCGCCGAGGGAGAAGACGTCCGTGGCCGGCGTGACGGCGGCGCCGCGCACCTGCTCGGGCGCGAGGAAGCCGGGGGAGCCGACGGCGGTGCCGACGTGGGTGAGGGTGCTCGCCCCCGTGGCCCAGGCGATGCCGAAGTCGATGATCCGCGGCCCCTTGGGGGACAGCAGGATGTTCGAGGGCTTCAGGTCGCGGTGGACGACCCCGGCCTCGTGGACGGCGACCAGCCCCTCGGAGAGCGCGGCCCCGACGGCGGCGATCTGCGCGGCCGTCAGCGGGCCCTCCTCGGCCACCTTGTCGTGCAGCGAGGGGCCGGGCACGTACTGGGTGGCGAACCAGGGGCGTTCGGCCTCCAGGTCGGCGGCCACCAGCCGGGCCGTGCACCCGCCGCGGATCCGCCGGGCGGCGGACACCTCGCGGGCGAACCGGGAGCGGAACTCCTGGTCCTCGGCCAGGTCGGGCCGGATCACCTTGAGGGCGACGCGCTGCCCGCGCCGGTCGGAGCCCAGGTAGACGACGCCCATGCCGCCGGCACCGAGCCGCCGGTGCAGTCTGAAGGAGCCGACGACACGCGGATCCTCGCGCCGGAGCCGCATCATCGCCATGTCCACCCCGCTGACGGTCGTCCTGCTGACCTGGCACAGCTTACGGACCATCCGGCACCAGCGCTCAGAGGCCGCGCCCTCACCGGAGGATTCGATCCTCAGTGCGGCGCAGGCCACTTGAGGGTGCGTCGGCTCCCGGAACCCCCGTTCGGAGGAACTCTCCCCCGCCCCCCAAAGCCCCCTCGGACCAAGGGGATTGGCCTCCCCACAGGCCCCGCGACCGGCCAGGACGCCGGGGGAGGGGCTCCGGCCCGCGACGGCGGCCGTCAACACCCCGAACGAGGACACGCGTGCGCGGGGAGTGACGGAAGTGAGCGAAGTCACTACCCTCCGGTCATCCCCTCCGGGAAGGCCCCCAGCGCGGGGGAGGCGTCTCCACCCAGGGGAGTAGGCCGGAGGCGGCCGCGTCATCCTCCTGGAGGCCCGGCAATGGGTACGAGGGCATGAGGCCAGGGGCCTTCCGGCCACCTAGTGTTGAAGTCAAGCGGCGGGTGGCGCACTCGTCCCCCGAGGTCACGAGCCCGCCGCTGCCAGACGACAGGGAGAGGACCATGGCGGACATCGCACGGCAGGGACGCAAGCTGTTCGCGTTCGACGGCCATGAGTCCGGTACGCGCCACCCGCTGGTGGCCGCGGCCATGGTCCTTCCCCTGGCCGCCCTCCTGCTCTTCCTCTTCGGAGGGTTCGATCAGGTGGCGGCACAGGCGTCGTCCGTGGGCGTGATGCTGGGGCGCTGAGCGGCGCCCCAGGCCCGGGAGAGCGGCCCGGGCCGGGACATCGGCCCGTCGAACCCCGTGGGGACGGGGGAACGGCGGACGGCAGTTGAAGGGTGTTGCCCGTACGGCTGGGGAGCCGGACGGGCAACACCCTTTTTCACGTCCTTTTCACGTCCCCCGCCCACGTCAACGCCGGAAGCCCCGGCCGTCGAGACGGCCGGGGCTTCCGGTTGCGGTGCGCGATACTGGGATTGAACCAGTGACCTCTTCCGTGTCAGGGAAGCGCTCTCCCGCTGAGCTAATCGCGCGGGCTACGGTAAGGAACCGCAGGTCAAACAGGTGCTGCACGGTGTTGCTGTACTGCGTGCGCGATACTGGGATTGAACCAGTGACCTCTTCCGTGTCAGGGAAGCGCTCTCCCGCTGAGCTAATCGCGCGGGGATCCTTGCGGACCGGGTCCTTTCGGACCAGTGGACGATACTGGGATTGAACCAGTGACCTCTTCCGTGTCAGGGAAGCGCTCTCCCGCTGAGCTAATCGTCCTTGGAGGTGGAGACGGGATTTGAACCCGTGTAGACGGCTTTGCAGGCCGTTGCCTCGCCTCTCGGCCACTCCACCTCGGAGTGTGCGGGGTCTCGGGAAGATCCCCCACTCAGAGCGGACGACGAGACTCGAACTCGCGACATCCACCTTGGCAAGGTGGTGCTCTACCAACTGAGCTACGTCCGCAGTGTCACCGTGTTCGCTCCGGGGTTTTTCCCCTTCGCTCCCTGGCGACGTGTTGAACTCTAGCGGATTCCCGGGCCAGCTCAAAAACGCGTTTCCGCAGCGTGCTGCCGACGTGCTGCCGGCCCGATCACCAGAGGTCACCCGCCGGTCACCCCACCGGCGGCATCCCGCCACCGGTCATAGACTCGCAGCCGTGCACGACCTGCCTCCCCTGGCCCGCTTCGGCGGCCTCCTCGCGACCGACCTCCGAGACGTCACCAGCGATCCCTCGGCCCTCGACTCCACCGGGTTCTGGGTGGTGAGCGCGGACTTCGAAGGCCGGCTGGTCTGCGCGCGCTTCGGGGACATACGCCCCGACCCCGTGCCCGCGCCCGTCCCGGGCGCCTGGCGCGGACCCGCCGCCGACCGCTGGTCCTCCTCCCTGGACCGCTCCGCGTACGTCGCGGGCGTCCGCCGGATCCGCGACTACATCGCGGCGGGAGAGGTCTACCAGGCCAACCTCTGCCGCGTGGTCTCCGCGCCGCTGCCCGACCCGGCCGCCGCCGACGTGGACGCCCTGACCGCCCTCCTCGCGCGCGGCAACCCCGCCCCGTACGCAGGAACGATTCGGCTCCGCGCCCACGGCGTGGAGATCGCCACCGCCTCCCCGGAGCTGTACCTGCGCCGGGCCGGCCGCCGCGTGGAGTCCGGACCGATCAAGGGCACCGGCCGCACCGCCGCCGACCTCCTGCCCAAGGACCACGCCGAGAACGTGATGATCGTGGACCTCGTCCGCAACGACCTGGGCCGCGTCTGCGCCACCGGCTCCGTCACCGTCCCGGAGCTGTGCGCCCTGGAGGAGCACCCGGGCCTCGTCCACCTGGTCTCCACCGTCAGCGGCGAGCTCGCCGAGGGCGCCGGCTGGCCCGAGCTGCTGGCCGCCACCTTCCCGCCGGGCTCGGTGACCGGAGCCCCCAAGTCCTCCGCCCTGCGGATCATCGAAGAGCTGGAGACCGCCCCGCGCGGCCCCTACTGTGGGGGCATCGGCTGGGTCGACGCGGACCGGGGCACCGCCGCGCTCGCCGTCGGCATCCGGACCTTCTGGATCGACCGCGAGGCCCCCGGCGGCCCCCGCCTGAGCTTCGGCACCGGCGCCGGGATCACCTGGGGCTCCGACCCCGAGCGGGAGTGGGCCGAGACCGAGCTGAAGGCGGCCCGGCTGCTCGCGCTGGCCTCGGGCGGCCCCGTGCCGGGCGCACACGAGACGACGCACGACCTGAGTGGAGGAACCGTACGGTGAGGATCTGGCTCGACGGAACGCTGCGGGACGCCGACGACGCGAAGGTGTCCGTCCTCGACCACGGGCTGACCGTGGGCGACGGGGTCTTCGAGACCCTCAAGGCGGAGCACGGCACCCCCTTCGCGCTCACCCGGCACCTGGAGCGGCTCACCCGCTCCGCCCGCGGCCTCGGCCTGCCCGACCCCGACCTCGACGAGGTCCGCCGGGGCTGCGCCGCCGTCCTGGAGGCCAACCCGATGCCGCTCGGCCGGCTGCGGATCACCTACACCGGCGGGCTCTCCCCGCTCGGCTCCGACCGCGGCGAGACCGGGCCCACCCTGGTCGTCGCCCTCGGGGAGACCGCGCGGCGGCCCGACACCACGGCCGTGATCACCGTGCCGTGGGTGCGCAACGAGCGCTCGCCGCTGGCCGGCCTGAAGACCACCTCGTACGCCGAGAACGTGGTCGCCCTGGCCCGGGCGCACCGGGACGGGGCCTCCGAGGCCCTCTTCGCCAACACCGTCGGGCAGCTCTGCGAGGGCACCGGCTCCAACGTCTTCGTCGTCCTCGAAGGCGAACTCCACACCCCGCCCGTCGCCTCCGGCTGCCTCGCCGGCATCACCCGCGCCCTGGCCGTCGAGTGGACCGGCGCCCGCGAGACCGAGCTGCCCCTCGACGTGCTGGAACGGGCCGAGGAGGTCTTCCTGACCTCCACCCTGCGCGACGTCCAGGCCGTCCACCGCGTCGACGGGCGCACCCTGGCGGCCACCCCCGGACCCGTCACCGCCAAGGCCATGCGGGTCTTCGAGGAGCGCGCCGCGTCCGACATCGACCCCTGAGCCGCCCCGCACCGTGGTGACGGCGCCGCGGGGCGGGTAGAACTCGACCGATGACCACCACCCTGCGGCCCAGCGGGCCGCTTCAGCAGAGCGAGGGCGGCGCGCGCTCGCGCCCGTACGAGGTCCGCGTCAACAGCAGGCGCGTCGGGACGCTCCTGATCGCCGCCGACACGCCCTTCGGGCCGACGGTGGGGGAGATCCGCGACCTCGCCGTCGACGAGCCGGACCGCCGCCGGGGCCGCGCCACGGTCGCCGCGCTGGCCGCGGAGGAGGTGCTGCGCGGCTGGGGCTGCCGCCGGGTGCGGATCTCCGTTCCGGCGGATTCGCCCGGCGGCCTGCGGCTGGCCGCGGCCCTCGGGTACGCGGAATCGAGCCGGAACATGGCCAAGGAGCTCCCGCAGGACCCGCCGGCCCTCTCCGAGGGCGTGCGCGGCCGGCCGATGACGCCGGCCGAGTACGCGGCGTGGGACGTCCGGGCCCGCGAGGAGTACGCGGCGAGCTGGACGGCCCGGGGCATGGGGCCGGAGGCGGCGCGGGCCAAGTCGCGGGCCGACCACGACGCGCAGCTCCCCCGGGGCCTGGACACCCCGGGCGTCACCTTCGCCGTCCTGGAGGCGGCCGGGACCCCGGTCGGGCACGTGTGGCTCGCGGCGCGCGGGGAGGGCGCCGCGGGGGCGTACGTGTACGACGTCGCGGTCGCCGAGGAGCACCGGGGCCGCGGCCACGGCCGGGACCTGATGCTCCTCGCCGAGGGCGCGGCGATCGCGCGGGGCCACCGCCGGCTGGCGCTGCACGTGTTCGCCGACAACACCCCGGCCCTGCGGCTGTACGAGTCCCTCGGCTACCGGACCACCGACGTGAACTACGCCAAGGAGCTGATCTGAGTCAGCTCGCGGCGAGCAGCCGGTCGGCGATCTCCTCGATGCGGGCGCGCAGGCCCTCCTGGCTCTTGCCGCCGTCGAGGCGCTCGCCGCCGATGACGTAGGTCGGGGTGCCGGTCACGCCGATGGCCTTGCCCTCGGCCTGGTCGGCGTCGACGATCAGGATGTGCCGGCCGTCGATCAGGGCGGTGTCGAACTCCTCGGCGTCCAGGCCGAGTTCACGCGCCACGTCCAGCAGTACGGCCTCGCCGCGCTCGCCGAGCTCGGCGGTCCTGGCCAGCACCGCCTCCGCGTACGGCCAGCCCTGCCCCTGTTCCAGGGCCTCCTCGGCGGCCTGCGCGGCGGCGAAGGCGTGCTTGTGCTTCTCCAGCGGGAAGTGGCGCAGCCGGATGTCCAGCCGGTCGCCGTAGCGGGCCCGCAGGGCGCGCACGTCGTCCAGCGCGCTGTGGCAGTCCGGGCACTGGAGTTCGCACCAGACGTCGAGGATCACGGAATCGGTCATGCGGACAGTCTCCCAGACCTCCCGGCGGCACCCGGGGAGGAGATCCGACCCCGAGACGCCCCGGAGATGTCCCGGAGATCGGGCCCGCCGGGGCCTCGGGCATGGCCGCCGCGGCGGTGGCCGGTGCAGGATGGAAGGGACAGACCGCCCACCGCAGACCGCCGGAGGACCGCATGCTCGCCGAGACCATCTGTTCCGCGGTGGCCGCGGCGGGCCTGGGCACCGCCGCCGTGACCGCCTACCGCAGGCGCTTCCTGAAGGCCGCGCGGATCGCCGCGTACGCGCTGGTTCCCCTCGGGCTGGTGCTGACCGGCGTGGTGGCGTGGCTCTCCGGGATCGTCCTCAGGCCGACGGTGTGGGCGGGCTTCGGGCTGCTCGCCCTGGCGTGGGTGCTGCTCACGGCCACCCGGGCCGTCGAGCGCCGCGCGGGAGGGCCCGCGAAGTCCCCGCGCGCCGTCAGCCCGGACGCCTCCGCGCCCGCCCTCGGAGGCGGCGCCACCGGCCCGTCCCCGACACCCCGGAGCGCCCCGGCGGAGGACTTCTCCGACATCGAGGCCATCCTGAAGAAGCACGGCATCTAGCGCACCGCCGGGAGAGCGCGGGGGAGAACCCCGGGGAAACCACCCGAAGTGGGGAGAGACGGCGAACTACCGCGTGAACCATGGCGTGTGGGGGGTTTTCGGGGCGTCCGCTGCGCGATCATCACCCCGACATGCTCGACACATCGCAGGGTGAGCCGCCGGCTCCCGTCCCCGTCGCCGAGGCCCCCGCCGCCCAGGCCCCCGCGCCCCTCGGGCCGCCCGAAGCGCGCGGCTGTCTCTTCGCCCTCTCCCAGCCGCCGCTGATGATCTTCCTGGCGGTGGTCGGCCTACTGCTGCTGCTCGCCGCCGTGCACGATCTCTACCTGCTCTGAGGCGCGCTCCGGGCCGGCGCCCTCCGGATGGCTGTCGGCGCCCTTGCGGCGCGCCCGGTACGCGGCCACGTGCAGCCGGTTCCCGCAGGTGCGGCTGTCGCAGTAGCGGCGCGAGCGGTTGCGGGAGAGGTCCACGAAGGCCCGTCGGCAGTCCGGGGCCTCGCAGCGGCGCAGCCGCTCCTGCTCGCCGGAGACCACGATGAAGGCCAGGGCCATGCCGCCGTCCGCCGCCAGGTGGTCGCCCACCGAGGCGCCCGGCGCGAAGTAGTGCACGTGCCAGTCGTAGCCGTCGTGGTCGGTCAGCTGCGGGGTGGTGCCGGCGGTGGCCACCAGCTCGTTGATCAGTGCGGCCGCCGCACGCGAGTTCGGTGCCGCGAAGACCTGCGCGAACTTGCCCCGTACCGTCCGGACCCCGGCGAGGTCGCGGGCGCCCAGCTCGCCGACGTCGCTGATCGCGTGTTCCTTGACGAAGCCGTGGAGCGCGGCGACGTCGGCCAGCCCGTCGGCCTGGTCCGGCTCGGCCGCGGTGTTGACCAGCGCGACGACGACGTCGAGCGCGCGACGGGTGTCGTGGGGGATCTGCACGGGGGTCGCTCCCTGGAGGCCGGCCTGGCGGCGACGGGCCGCTGCCGCCGCTGGGGGCCGACTCTAGCGGTTGGCGTCAACAGGGTGCCCGGACAGCACACCGGCGCCGCCTCCGCGGGTGGCTCCCGCGGGGACAGCGCCGGTCGTGCCGTATGGGGTTGTCCGTGCGGCACCGTCGCCCCGAGTCGGACGGTGCCGGGCGGCCGGAGGCCTGGCTCAGCTTTCGGCCAGGATGTGGGAGAGCTCCTTGTCGAGGTCGAAGTGCCGGTGCTCGGTCCCGGGCGGGACCGCGGCGTCCGTGCGCTTCAGGAACGACTCCAGGGCTCGGGCGGGCGCTTCCAGCAGAGCTTCTCCCTCCGGTGAGCTCAGGGCGATGCAGACGACGCCCTGACCATGGCTGCGGGACGGCCAGACGCGGACGTCGCCGGTACCGGTAGGCCGGTGGAGGCCCTCGGCGAGGAGGTCGCGGGCGAACACCCATTCGACCGTCTCCTCGGCGCCGGTGTGGAAGGTGGCGTGCACGGCGTAGGGATCGGCCGTGTCATACCGCAGGCCCGCCGGAACAGGCAGTGAGGACTCGCTCGACACAACGAGGCGCAGGTGCAGCTCGCAGCTGACCGTGGTGTTCATAAGCGCCAGGGCCTTTCGCTCAGTGTGCGCTCGGGGATTCGCACGTCGGCGAAATCGACATGCCACCTACGGTGCCGTTGTAAACCCCTCTGACCGTTTTGCGGACCTCTGGGTCCCTCGGACGGCGGATCCAAACCGGCATTCACGTGTGCTTCGGCCTCCGGTAGATTCGCCCCCATGCATACGGGGAGTGATCGCGGATCCCATGAATCCGCTACGGACGGTACCGGTACCGGGACGGGGACGGACCGCGCGGCCGCCGAGGAGGCGCCGCACGTCTCGAAGGCGCCCGCCTTCATCAAGGCCAACCGCAGCCTGCACCTCAGCTGGCAGGTCGGCGTCTTCGTCGTCGGCCTGGTCGTCATCGGCGCCGGCATCGCGATGCTCGTCCTGCCCGGACCGGGCTGGGTCGCGATCTTCGCCGGCCTGGCGATCTGGGCCACCGAGTTCGCCTGGGCCCACCTCGTCCTGCGCTGGACCAAGCGGAAGGTCACCGAGGCCGCGCAGAAGGCCCTCGACCCGAAGGTCCGCCGCCGCAACATCATCCTGACGAGCGTGGGCCTGGTCGTCGCGGGCGCGCTGGTCGGCTTCTACCTCTGGAAGTACGGCCTCACCCTGCCCTGGCACCTCAAGGACCAGTGATCGCCCCGGGGTGGTCATGGAGCACCGCTGACATGCGGTAATGTTTGCGGTGTGCCCGGGCGATTAGCTCAGCGGGAGAGCACTTCGTTCACACCGAAGGGGTCACTGGTTCGATCCCAGTATCGCCCACCCGGAGCAACGGCCCCGGAGATCCTCAGGATCTCCGGGGCCGCTGTCGTTCCCGGGCCCTCGGCGCAGACCCTCAGCGCAGCCGGCCGAAGGCCGCGCGCAGCCTGCGGGCCTCCCGCAGCCGCCTCTCGTACGTCGCCCCCACCGCGAGCAGCAGCAGGCCCGCCAGGGCCGGCGGCAGCCATCGCGGCAGCACACCCGCCACCTGCACCACGTACGGGGCCAGCTCGTGCACCGCCACCGCCGCCAGGGTCACCCCGCCCAGCAGCAGCGGCGCCCGCAGCCGCCGGTGCGCCCCCGCCAGGGTGACCGCGAGCGCCCCCGCACCCAGCAGCAGCGGGCGCGGCCAGTACGGGTCCCCCCAGACGGCCGCCAGGCTCGGCAGCAGCGTCGCCCCCAGCCCCGGCCCGTACGCCGCCCAGGACGAGGCCCCCGGATCCCGGCGGCGCCGCAGCAGGCCCACCACCAGGGCCGGCACCGTCACCGGCAGCGCGTACGCCTCCGGTACCGCCACCCCCGAGGCACCCAGCCGCACCCAGACCGCCGCCACGCCCAGCGCCCACGCCGCCCCGCCCAGGCGCCGCCGGTCGGCCCGCCGCGCCCCCGCCGCGCACACCACCCCGCCCAGCGCGAGCACCAGGGCCGCCACCGGCGGATCCCAGGCGGCCAGGGCCGCGGCGAGCACCCCCGCCCCGGCGGCCGCCCCCTCCGCCGCGACGCGCACCGCGCCCAGCCGGGGCCCGAGGGCCACCACCACCGTCGGAACGGCGAGCACCGCCACGCCGAGCCAGGCCGCCGGCAGACCGCCCAGCACGCCCAGCACCACCACCGTCGCGGCCGCGTACCCGACCGCCGCGACCGCGCAAGCGCCCCGCAGCGCCGCCCGGGCGGGGCCGTACGCCGCTCCCAGCGCGCCCGCGGCACCCAGCACCCCGCACACGGCGACGGTGGCCACACGGCCGTCCAGAGCCGCCAGGGACACCCCACAGGCCCCCACCGCCGCACACGCCCCGGCGGCCCACGCGACGGCCGGCTCCCCGGCCCGCAGGGCCACCACCCCGGCCGCCACCGTCACCGCCACCTCCGCCGGGAGCACCACCGCCACCGGCAGCCCCGCCCCCGCGCCGGCCACGAACAACCCGGCCCACGCACACACCACCGCCACGGACCGGGCCGCCACCGCCCCGGCCGCGACGGCCCGAGCGGCCCCGGCCGCGGCTGCGGCCGGCCGGACCCGCGGGAGGAGGCCGAAGATCCCGGCCGCCAGCAGCAGGGCCACCGCCAGACCCGGTCCCGGGGTCGCGGGACGCGGGGTCGTCGGGGCCCAGACCTCGCCCGGCACCGCCAGCCGTGCCGCCACCGCCAGCAGCACCGCCGGCAGGCCCGCCAGCGCCGCCAGGGCGGCCACCCCCGCCCCCGCCCCGGCCAGCCCGCGCCGGACCGGCTCCGGGAGCGCGTCCACCCGTACCGCCGCCACCAGCGCGAGCCCCGCCGCCACCCGCGCCGCCAGCGCCCAGCCCACGGCATCCCACCCGGCCGGAACCAGCGCACCCACCGCCGACACCGCCGCCAGACCCCCCGCGACCGCGGCCGCCGCGCCCCGCGGCTCCCGCCAGGCCACCGCCACGCCCAGCAGGGCCCCCGCCGCCAGCAGCAGCGCCGGACCGGCCGCCCCGGGCTCCACCGCCGAGCCCACCAGCCCCGCCGCCAGCGCCGACCCGCCCAGCACGCCCGCGGCCACCCGGGCCGCCACCCGCACCGCCCGCCGCGCCACCGCCGCCGCGAGCACCGCGTCCAGCGCGGCCGTCGCCAGCAGCGCCCAGCCGGCCCCCGTCAGGTCCGCCCCCGCCGCGGCCGCCGCCAGCGGCAACGGCAGCTGCGCCGCGCCCACCGCGGCCAGCGGGGCCGTCCGCAGCCCCCGCAGCACCGCCCCGTACCCTGCCCAGAGCCCCGCCAGCGCCGCGGCCGCCCACGCCGCGTAGACCAGGCCGTCACCGCCGGGCAGAGCGACGGCGTGCACCGCGTACGCGTCCAGCACCGTCAGCGCCAGCGCCACCCCCGCCACCGCCTCGGCCGTCGCACGCAGCCCCCGCCGCAGCAGCGCCGCGGGCGCCGCCAGCGCCGTCGCGGTCACCACGGCCAGCGCCGCCGAGCGGCCCCCGATGCCCAGGGAACCCCAGCTGACCAGCGTGAAGGCCAGCGCGGCCACCGTCAGCAGCACCGCACCCAGCACCAGCAGCACGTTCTGCGCACTCGGCTTCGCGGCGGAAGGGGCCTTCGCGGCGGTGGGGGCGGGGGCGGAAGGGGCGAACGGGGCCCCCGGAGGGCCGAAGGCACCCGGCACCGGTCCCGCCTGGGCGTCGCCCGACTGCCACAGCAGCCGCAGCAACCAGTCCCGGCGGGTCAGCAAGTACAGCCGCCGGGCGTCCAGTTGGGCCAGCTCGGCGTCGATGAGCGCCAGCTCCCGGGCCGGCGGCAGAGGGGTGTCCATAGCCGGAGTGTGGCGCCCGTCACGCCGTCAGGGCATGGGCGTGCGTACTCAGATCACCCCTGAGTACCCCCGCGGGCCCCTCCGTACTCCGCCCGTCCCCCACCCGGGGGCCGTCGCGGGGAACCGCCCCGGCGTCGCCGCACGGGGGGCCACACTGGAGGCATGGCCCGCTGGACGCACTACCGCTTCCGCAGCGTGTGGGACCTCGACGCCCCGCCCGCCCTCGTCTACTCCCTGCTGGAGGACCCCGGGCGCTACCCCGGCTGGTGGCCGCAGGTCCGCCGGGTCGCGCCGGACGACGGGGACTCCGGCACCGCCGTGATCCGCTCCGTCCTCCCGTACGAGATCCACGTCACCCTCACCGGCCTGCTCCGCGCCCCCTCCCGGGGCGTCCTCGAAGTGGCGCTCGGCGGGGACCTCCGCGGCTGGGCGCGGTGGACCGTACGCCCGCGCGGCGGGCCCGCCGCCGGCCGCACCCGGGCCGTGTACGAGCAGGAGGTGGAGGTGCGGGCCCCGCTGCTGCGGCGGCTCTCGGTCGCCGGACGGCCCGCGCTGCGGCTCAACCACGCGCTGATGATGCGCGCCGGACGGCGCGGGCTCGCCGCCCGGCTGACCGCTCCGCCTGAAGCGGTTTGAACAGACCCCGAGGCTCTTGTATTGTTCAGTGCGTTCCCGGGCGATTAGCTCAGCGGGAGAGCACTTCGTTCACACCGAAGGGGTCACTGGTTCGATCCCAGTATCGCCCACCGGGACAGGCCGGTCCGTCTGATGACGGACCGGCCTTCCGCATTCCACGGCCCCCTCCGGCGGCCCCGTCCGCAGGGCCCCGGCCGCACGGCTCCGCTCAGGCCGCCGCCGGGACCTCCGGGCGCAGCGGCCAGTGCGGATCCACCGCCTCCGGGGTGCCCTGCCGCGCGAACCATGCCTGGAGACCGCGCGCCTGCGCCGCGTGCCACACCGCCTGGAGCTGGTGCAGCTCCGCCGGGGTCAGCCGCTCCAGCCGCGCCGCGAACCGGCGCCCCACCGCCCGTACCAGCTCCAGCGAGGCCATCGCGTCCGCCGAGGCGTCGTGCGCGCCCTCCAGCTCTATCCCGTAGTGCGCGCACAGGTCGGTCAGCGTCCGGCGGCCCTTGCGGTAGCGGTCCAGGTGCTTGTCCAGCACCCGCGGGTCCAGCACCGTCAACGGCCGGTCGTCCAGGTACCGCGCGAGCGACGACGCCCGGTGCCGGCGCAACTCCCGGTCCAGCAGCGTCAGATCGAACGGCGCGTTCATCACCACCACCGGACGGCCCGCCACCTGCTGCTCGCTCAGGGCGCGGGCTATCTCCTCGACCACGGGCGCCGGCCAGCGGCCGTGCCGCTGGAGGTGCTCGTCGGTCAGGCCGTGCACTTCCGTGGCGCCCCGGGGCACCGGGATACCGGGATTGACCAGCCAGCGCGTGGCGCGGACCCGGCCGCCCGCACACTCCTGGACGACGAGCGCGGCGGACACGATCCGGTCCTGCTCGACGTCCACCCCGGTGGTCTCCGTGTCGAAGGCGGCCAACGGCCCCTCGTACCAGCGTGTCATGGCGAACTCCTCGTCCCCGATCGGCAGACGGGGCGTTACCGGGCGCCACCGCCCCGGGACCTGCCGCCCCCGCCGATTCCGTGATACCCGGGCTGTTTGCCCCGTACGCCGTTTGCGCCGAGCCGGGTGCGGAGACAACTCCCTCGGGGGGTCGTACACGTGACCGGCCGTCACCCCGAACTCCTCCCACCACCACACACGCACGGCAGAGCCCGGAAGGCATGGGGAGCCGGCCATGGCGCTCGCGCAGCCCGAACCGGGCGGGGTGCTGGCCGCGGACACCGGAGCGAGACCCGGTCCGCTGCGCGGCACACTCGCCACCACCGCCTGCATGGAGACCCTCCAGGTGGGCTACCTCCACGCCGTGGCGGCCGCCGCCGGCTGCTCGCTGTCCCAGCCGTTCCCGGACAACGGGATCGACTGGCACGTCAGCCACGGCGCGCCCGAGCACGTCGTCGACGACGAGGTCACCATCAAGGTGCAGTTGAAGGCGACCTACCAGGTCCCGCCGCGTCCGGCCGGGCCCACCTTCGGCTTCACCCTCGACAACGAGCACCTGGTGAAGCTGGCCCGCACCCCGGTCGCCGTGCACAAGATCCTCGTCGTGATGCTCGTACCGCGGGAGCGGGAGCAGTGGCTGAGCGCCGGGCACGACCGGCTCGACCTGAGGCACTGCTGCTACTGGACCAACCTCGCCGGGCACCCGGTGACCGGCCGGCGCCGGACCACCGTACGGATCCCGACCGCGCGGATCTTCGACGACCGGGCGCTGTGCGAGATCATGACCCGGGTCGGGTCGGGAGGGACACCCTGATGGACCGTCACGCACCGCGCCTGGAACCGCTCCCGCTGCCGCCCGTGGGGCCCGCGGGCCACGGCACCCCCGATCCCGCGCAGGTCGACCCACGGGTCCTGGGCGCGCTGCTGCACCGCCACGGCTGGCTGCGGCGCGGCGGGGCGGCGGGCCGCTACGGGCGCTGGACCCCGCCCGGCCCGGGCGGGACCAGCCTGCTCGTCCCCGAGACCCGGACCTTCCCCGACTGCGCGGACCTGCTGGAGGAGGCGCTGACCGCGCTGTCGCGCAGCGGTCTGCCGTCGGCGCGGGAGGTGCTGTTCGGGCTGAGCGTGCCCAGCGACGAGGTCCGCTGGGAGCGGGAGGTCCCCGAGACGCCGTACGGGTTCCGGGGCGAGGCCGCCTGGACCGCGCAGGAGCGGCTGCGCTCGGCGGCCCGCCGGCTGCTGCTGGCCGGAGCCCTCGCCGAGCGCGCCCGCGCCGGCTACCACGGCGCCCGCCACCGGGCCCAGGCCGAGCGGGCCCTGGAGGAGGTGCTGGTCGGGCCCGGCCCGGACGGGCGCCGGCTCGCCGCCTACGTACCGGTGGACGGCGGGCGGGGGCTGGTGACGCGGCTGCACCACGCCCTGCACGCGGCCCGCGAGGCGGTGGACTACCGGCGGGCCACCGGTGGCATGGAGGCCTTCGACGCGGCCGTCGCCGCCGGGGTCAGCCGGGAGCTCGCCGACGCGCTGATCGCCCTCGTCCAGGGGTCGGAGGGGGCGAGGGTCGCCCTGGCCTGGGCGCCCGCCGCCGGGGTCCCGGCCGGGTGCGCGGCCCGGCCGGAACCGGTGGAGTTCTCGCCCGGCGACCTGCCCGTGCTGCGCGAGGCCTCCGCCCGCTACACCCGGTCCGAGCCGGCCGTCTCCGTACGGCTCGCGGGGGCGGTGGTGCGGATGCGCAGGGCCGCGGCGGGCGGCGGGGGGACGGTCCGGCTGCGCGTGCTGGCGGGCGCGGAGGTCCCTTACGTAAGGGCCGCGCTGGGGGAGGAGGCGTACCGGACGGCGGTCCACGCCCACCTGGCGGGGCTCCCGGTCCGCGTCAGCGGCCGGCTCTCGCGGCGCGGCGGCTTCCGCCGGCTGACGGACACCTCGGACGTGGTGCCGGTCCCGCTGGACGAGGTGGAGCGGGACCGGCTGATGAAGTCCCTGGACGCGGCCTTCGACCCGGAGGACGTCCTGCCGTCGGACGACTGACCGCGCACGGCCCGTGTCCCGTGTTCACGGGGTCGGGTCGCCGGTGTGCGCGGCCGGGCCGCCCACCGCGGCGGTGACGGGGTCGCCCCGTTCGACGGTGACGGGGACGCCGCCGGTGAGCCGCTCCAGGTGGGCCTTCAGCTCCTTCGAGGCGACGCCCTCGGCGGTGCTCGTCACGACGACCCCGGAGGCGTCCGACGCCGCGGAGAAGCTGTACACCGGGAACGCCGGGCGGGCCGGGTCGGCGGTCAGCCGGGCGACGGCCTCGTTCAGCGCGCGCCGGGTGTAGCGGCACAGGTAGAGGTCCGCGCGGCCCGGATCGACGGCCGGATCCGCCTTCCGGGCGGCCTCCAGCAGCTGCCGCCCCCGGCCGAGGTCGGTGACGCACAGCGCGACCCGGCCGGGCGGCTGGTCCGTGACGTGGCTCCCGTAGACGTCGGCGAAGGCCCCCCGGCCCTGCGCCCCGACGGCCTGCGACAGGCGGGCGGCCTCGGGGGTGTTGGCGGGGGTCCCGTCGACGGTGGCGGGCGCGGCGGTCGCCGAGCGGTCGAGGCCCCGGCAGACGGGCGCGGCCCCGGACGGCGGGAGCGGCGCGGGTGCCACCGGTCCGGAGGCGGCGCTGCCGCAGCCTCCGACCAGCCCGGCGGTGACGGTGGCGAGACAGGCGAGCGCGACGGCGGTACGGCGCATGGTCCCTCGATCCCCTGGACGGCCCTGCTCCGGACGCCCCTGAGACGCCCCCGCCACCGAACCGGTTCCCCGGGGAACCGGCCGGGGCGTTCCGGTGCGGTGGGACGCTGCCGGGGCGGTGGCCTTCCGCGGCGGGGCGCTTCCGCGGAGCGGTCTATCCGTGCGTGAACGAGGCCATCCGCAGGCCCGGGACGGGGGAGAAGTCGGCGCCCCGGACGAAGCCGAGGCGTTCGTAGAGGGCCACGGCCGGCGCGTTGGCCGCGCCCGTCGTCACCTCCACCGTCCGGCCCGGGAAGAGTTCCCCCAGCGCGTGCCGCAGCAGCAGCGAGGCGACGCCGCCGCGGAACCGGGACGGGTCCACGCAGAGCCGGTCGAGGGTGACGGGGCCGCCCGCCTCCGGTTCCTCCCAGGCGAGGAACCCGGCGATGCCCCCGTCCGGCGCCACCGCCCCCAGCCAGCGCAGCGGTCGCCCCCGCATCTCCTCAAGGCTCTCGCCCAGCGCGGGGATCCCGTCGAACCCGATCAGCTCCGCCTCCACCGCATACGCGGCCCGCCCGATCCGGTGCACGGCGGCGGCGGTGGCCCCGTCGGCAAGGTCCAGCGGACGTACGAGGGTGCTCGGCATGCGGGAGGGGTCCCTTCGGGGCGACGCGGACACGGCCCGGACACGCTACCGGCGCCCTCGGCGGAGCGCGGCGGAATTTCCCCTCGGGGACGGCCGGCCGGTGCCCGTGGCCTCCCCCGGCGGGCGGGCTGCGGACCCGCCGTGCCTCCGGCCGGCCCGGCCGGTCCGTGCGGCCGTCCTCCGGGGGCCGGGCCCGCCCCCCGGCCTCGCCGAGCCGGATCAGTGCGTGCGGCCGTCCCGCCTCCGCGCGGGTGGGGCCGGGCCCGGTGCGCGGTCGGGTGGTGTCGGTCTCGGAGCCTGGTGGTGCTCTCGGCGGGGCGTTCCGCGCGGGGCGGGCTTCGCCGGCGGGGTGGCGCGTGCGGGCGTGGCGCCGCTTCCGGGGCGGCTCGGGCGGACGACCGCCGGCGGGGCGGCCGGGATAACCGTTTAGCGGCGCGGCCACTCCGCTCGGTACGATTCACACGCGCCGGGACCACCGGCGCGTTCCCCGCCCGGCTGCCGCCGGGAAGGGCCCCCAGACTTCAGGAGAAACCGGTGTCAGACGTCCGTGTGATCATCCAACGCGATTCCGAGCGGGACGAGCGCGTGGTGACCACGGGCACTACGGCGGCCGAGCTGTTCACCGGCGAGCGCACCGTCGTCGCCGCGCGCGTCGCGGGCGAGCTGAAGGACCTCTCCTACGAGGTCCGCGACGGCGAGACCGTCGAGCCGGTCGAGATCTCCTCCGAGGACGGCCTGAACATCCTGCGCCACTCCACCGCGCACGTCATGGCGCAGGCCGTGCAGGAGCTCTTCCCCGAGGCCAAGCTGGGCATCGGCCCGCCGGTCCGCGACGGCTTCTACTACGACTTCGACGTGGCCCGCCCCTTCACCCCCGATGACCTCAAGGCCATCGAGAAGAAGATGCAGGAGATCCAGAAGCGCGGCCAGCGGTTCGCCCGCCGCGTGGTCTCCGACGAGGCGGCCCGCGAGGAGCTCGCGGACGAGCCGTACAAGCTGGAACTCATCGGCATCAAGGGCTCCGCGTCCACCGACGACGGTGCGAACGTCGAGGTGGGCGGCGGCGAGCTGACCATCTACGACAACCTCGACGCCAAGACCGGCGAGCTGTGCTGGAAGGACCTCTGCCGCGGTCCCCACCTGCCCACCACCCGCAACATCCCGGCGTTCAAGCTGATGCGCAACGCCGCGGCGTACTGGCGCGGCAGCGAGAAGAACCCGATGCTCCAGCGCATCTACGGCACCGCGTGGCCGTCGAAGGAGGAGCTGAAGGCCCACCTCGACTTCCTCGCCGAGGCCGAGAAGCGCGACCACCGCAAGCTCGGCAACGAGCTCGACCTCTTCTCCGTCCCGGACGAGATCGGCTCCGGCCTCGCCGTCTTCCACCCGCGCGGCGGCATCATCCGCCGGACCATGGAGGACTACTCGCGCCGCCGGCACGAGGAGGAGGGCTACGAGTTCGTCTACTCCCCGCACGCCACCAAGGGCGCCCTCTTCGAGAGGAGCGGCCACCTGGACTGGTACGCGGAGGGCATGTACCCCCCCATGCAGCTCGACGGTGGTACCGACTACTACCTCAAGCCCATGAACTGCCCGATGCACAACCTGATCTTCGACGCGCGCGGGCGCTCCTACCGTGAGCTGCCGCTGCGCCTGTTCGAGTTCGGCACCGTGTACCGGTACGAGAAGTCCGGCGTGGTCCACGGCCTGACCCGGGCCCGCGGCTTCACCCAGGACGACGCGCACATCTACTGCACCCGTGAGCAGATGGCCGAGGAGCTCGACCGCACCCTCACCTTCGTGCTGAACCTGCTGCGCGACTACGGTCTGACCGACTTCTACCTGGAGCTGTCCACCAAGGACCCGGAGAAGTTCGTCGGCTCGGACGAGGCCTGGGAGGAGGCCACCGCGGTCCTCCAGCAGGTCGCCGAGAAGCAGGGCCTCCCGCTGACCCCCGACCCGGGCGGCGCCGCGTTCTACGGCCCGAAGATCTCCGTGCAGGCGCGCGACGCCATCGGCCGCACCTGGCAGATGTCGACCGTCCAGCTGGACTTCAACCTGCCGGAGCGGTTCAACCTGGAGTACACCGCCCCCGACGGCTCCCGCCAGCGCCCGGTCATGATCCACCGCGCGCTGTTCGGCTCGATCGAGCGGTTCTTCGCGGTGCTGCTGGAGCACTACGCGGGCGCCATGCCGCCGTGGCTGGCCCCGGTCCAGGCGGTCGGCATCCCGATCGGCGACGGGCACGTGGAGTACCTCCAGGAGTTCGCCGCCGCGGCGAAGAAGCAGGGTCTTCGGGTCGAGGTGGACGCCTCCTCGGACCGCATGCAGAAGAAGATCCGCAACCACCAGAAGCTCAAGGTCCCCTTCATGATCATCGTCGGTGACGAGGACATGGCCGCGGGCACCGTCTCCTTCCGCTACCGCGACGGTTCGCAGGAGAACGGCATCGCGAAGGACGAGGCGCTGGCGAAGCTGGCCAAGGTCGTCGCGGACCGCGTCCAGGTCTGACGCACCACAGGAGGCCCCCGGGAAGTGATCACTTTCCGGGGGCCTTCCTCGTTCCTCCGGGCAAGGTCATATGCTGCGTCCTATGACGATTGAGCCGGAGCAGCAGATCGGTGTGGGCACGCAGGACGCGTTCCAGCGTCTGTGGACGCCCCACCGGATGGCCTACATCCAGGGCGAGAACAAGCCGACCGGCCCCGAGGCCGGGGACGGCTGTCCCTTCTGCGGGATTCCGGAGATGTCCGACCAGGACGGCCTCGTCGTGGCGCGGGGGAAGCACGTCTACGCCGTGCTGAACCTCTACCCGTACAACGGCGGCCACCTGATGGTCGTCCCGTACCGGCACGTCGCCGACTACACCGAGCTCGACGGCCCGGAGACGACGGAGCTCGCCGACCTGACCAAGCGGGCCATGGTCGCGCTGCGCAAGGCGTCCGGGGCGCACGGCTTCAACATCGGCATGAACCAGGGCGCCGCCGCGGGCGCCGGCATCGCCGCGCACCTGCACCAGCACATCGTGCCGCGCTGGGGCGGGGACACGAACTTCATGCCGGTCGTCGGGCACACCAAGGTGCTGCCGCAACTCCTCGCGGACACCCGCCAGATGCTCGCCGACGCCTGGCCGAACGACTAACCGGCGCGGCGGCGGGAACGCCGTTCCGCCAGGACCGCCTCCACGTCGAACTCGGCGAGGTTCAGCGGCGGGCCCGGCGGGGGGCGGCGCAGGGCGGTGCGGATCTTCTCGTTGACCTCCGTCAGGACCGCCCGGGCCCGGAGTTCGGTCGGGGCCGCCAGGGCCGCCTCGTGGGCGTCCTCGGCCTCCTTGCGCAGGGCCAGCGCGGGCGGCAGCGGGGAAAAGCCCTCGCGGTGCAGCTTCCCCTTGATCCACCACAGTTCGTCGTACGGGGCGTCCAGAGAGGCCAGCGGCTTGCCGAGGCCCGGCAGCCGGGCGAAGTCGCCCCGGTCGGCGGCCTCCCTGATCTGCCGGTCCACGAAGGACTCGAAGCCGACCCCGGGCGGCTTGCGCTCGGTCACGGCGGCACCTCCCCGGGGGCGGTCCGGACGACCCCTCCAGCCTACCTACGCGTCGTAGACGTCCGCCTTGCGCGGCGCGGGCTCCTGGATCAGGCCGTTCATGATCGAGGAGCGGTTGGTGAAGGCCGACGTGTCCACGCCGTTCTCGTCCAGCACCCTGAAGGCCGCCGCGTGCACCGCGCGCAGGACCGGGGCCACGGTGCGCAGGGCGTCGTCCGCCATGAAGCGGTGGCGCCACATCGAGCCCGCCCAGACGTGCCGCAGGCCGAAGGGCTCGGGCAGGACCAGCTTGCCGCCGAAGTAGTCCAGCAGCGGCGGGTACCAGGTCAGCGGGGCGCGCACGGCGAGGCGCACGACCTCGCTCGCGTCCACCAGCGGCAGCGGCCGCTCGACCGTCTCCCAGAAGCGGATGGACTTGGGGACCTCGACCACCGGCGGCTTGGACTTGGTGGTGAACAGGCCGTGCACGGGGCCCAGGGCGTGCGCGGTGACGTCCACGCGCAGGGTCTTGTAGAGGACGGTGACGGTGACCAGCATCGTGATCACGAGCTGGCCGTCCCAGAGCGGCCACTGGATGCCCAGGTAGTGCCGGTTGCCGGCGCTGAACTGCTGCTCGTTGCAGATCCGGGTGATCTCGTGCGGCTTGATCATGAACGTGTCCACGTCCTCGCCGCCGGGCCGGGCGACCTCCGCGGCGCCCTCGCCGACGGGGGTGACGATCCAGTGCTGGATCGAGGCGGGCGGGAAGCCGCCGGTGTGCAGGGGGCCGCGCTCCAGCTTGCGCAGCTGGGTGTCGATCGCGCGTATGACGTCCCAGCTGCGGAACGGGTGGATCTCGTGGCCCTCGGTCTTCGGGGTCAGTTCCTCGGCCATCTGCCAGCTGCCCCAGCGGGTGCCCATGCCGAGGATGCCCTTGGGCCCGGCGTAGAAGACGGAGTTGCTGCGGTCCTCGGCGGTGAGCTTGGCCAGCTGGTGGCGCAGGTCCTCGCGGGCCTTCTCGTCGGGGTTGCCGGGGACCGCCTCGGGGATCTTGGCGGTGACCACTCCGCCGCCGCCGAGCAGGCCGTCCCAGCGGGAGCGCAGGTCGGCGGCGGTCCGCTCGCAGATCCGGCGGGCCCCGTACCAGCCGAGGACGGGGGCGACGATGGAGCCGAGCAGGTAGAGCTCCAGCAGTCCGCTGCCGGGCTGGCGGTAGGCCACGCGGTAGAGCAGGACGGCGGCGATGAGGGCCACGCCGACCAGCAGGACGGTGCCGATCCAGGAGTTCTTCCCGTCGCCCTGGGTGAGGGTCTTGCGGAGCTGGAAGAGGCCCAGCCACATCAGCAGGCCGGGCAGGAAGACCACTCCGCAGACCAGCATGATCAGGCGCAGCCGGCGGTCGCGCTCCTTGCGGATGCGGGAGGCGGACAGGCAGTGCTCCACGACGGTCTGGGGGTCGGCGCCGAAGGACTGGATGAGCGGCTTGCGGCCCGCGCCGAGGGTGCGGGCCTCGACGGCGCGGCAGAAGGCCTCGCCGAGGTTGGGTTCGAGGAGGGAGATCTTCGGGGCCTTGACCGAGGCCGGGTGGTTCTCGCTGTTGGCCGCGAGGATGTCCTTCAGCTTGGTGTCCCCGCCGCCGTCGCGGTACGCGGCGGACGCGAGCGCGTTGGTCGCGGCGGTCTGTCCGCCGCCGCCCTGCAGAGGAATCTGTGCCCCGGGCCTGAAGTCGAAACCGTCGTCCGCCACCGCTGCCCCCATCGCCGTGCCACTGTGCTCCGTGCCGGTCGTGCCGTCGTGCCGTGCTGTCGTGTTGCCGTGCTGTCTGTCGTGCCGTCGTGCCGTCGTGCGTGTTGCGCTCTGTCGTGGTCCGTTGTGCTCTGCGTCGCGCCGAAGAGCCTAGCGGCGGAGTCGATCCCATGGTCATGGGACAGGGAAATACCGCCCACCGCAAGCGGGTTGGGTGGGCGGTGGCCGGAGCGCCGGGTGTGCGCTATGTCAACGGGCTTCCCTTCTCGGCCTGTTCGCGCACCTTGTCCGCCAGGTGCGGGGGCATCGGCTCGTGCCGGGCGTAGGTTCGGCCGAACCGGCCGGTGCCGTGGGACACCGAGCGCAGGTCGACGGCGTAGCGGCCGATCTCGATCTCGGGGACCTCGGCGCGCACCCGGGTGCGGCCCGGTTCGGCCTGGTCGGTTCCGACGACGCGGCCGCGACGGCCGGCCAGATCGCTCATGACCGGGCCCACGTACTCGTCGGGGACGACGACGTCGAGCTCGGCGACGGGCTCCAGCAGGTGGATCGGGGTCTGTGCGGCGGCCTCGCGCAGGGCGAGCGCGCCGGCCGTCTGGAAGGCGGCGTCGGAGGAGTCCACCGAGTGCGCCTTGCCGTCGAGCAGGGTGATCCGTACGTCGACCAGCGGATGGCCGGCCGCGACGCCGCGGGCGGCCTGGGCCCGTACGCCCTTCTCCACGGAGGGGATGAACGAGCGGGGCACGGCCCCGCCCACCACCTTGTCGACGAACTCGATCCCGCTGCCGGGCGGGAGGGGCTCCACCTCGATCTCGCAGATCGCGAACTGGCCGTGCCCGCCGGACTGCTTGACGTGCCGGCCGCGCCCGGCGGCCTTGGCGCCGAAGGTCTCGCGCAGGCTGACCTTGTGGGGGACGGGGTCGACCTGGACCCCGTAGCGGGTGCGCAGGCGCTCCAGGGCGACGTCCTGGTGGGCCTCGCCGAGGGACCACAGGACGAGCTGGTGGGTGTGCGGGTTCTGCTCCAGGCGCATCGTGGGGTCCTCGGCGACCAGCCGCGCCAGGCCCTGGGAGAGCTTGTCCTCGTCGGCCTTGCTGTGGGCCTCGATGGCGAGGGGGAGCAGCGGTTCGGGCATCGCCCACGGCTCCATCAGCAGGGGGGCGTCCTTGGCGGAGAGGGTGTCGCCGGTCTCGGCGCGGGTGAGTTTGGCCACGCAGGCGAGGTCGCCGGCGATGCAGGCGGCGAGGGTGCGCTGCTGTTTGCCGAAGGGGGAGGTGAGGGAGCCGATGCGCTCGTCGACGTCGTGGTCCTCGTGGCCCCGGTCCTCCATGCCGTGCCCGGAGACGTGGACGGTCTCCTCGGGGCGCAGCGTGCCGGAGAAGACGCGGACGAGGGAGACGCGGCCGACGTAGGGGTCGGAGGAGGTCTTGACGACCTCGGCGAGCAGCGGCCCGGCGGGGTCGCAGACGACGTCGGGGCGCGGGCTGCCGTCGGGGGCGGTGACGGTGAGGGGGGCGCGTTCGGCGGGGGTGGGGAAGCCGCCGGTGATCAGTTCGAGGAGTTCCACGGTGCCCAGGCCCTGGCGGGCGCCGTCGGCGGCCGGGGCGGCCATCAGGACGGGGTGGAAGGTGCCGCGGGCGACGGCCCGCTCCAGGTCGTCGATCAGGGTCTTGAGGTCGATGTCCTCGCCGCCGAGGTAGCGGTCCATGAGGGTCTCGTCCTCGCTCTCGGCGATGATCCCCTCGATGAGGCGGGAGCGGGCCTCGTCGATGAGGGCGAGTTCGCCGGGGTCCGGGTCGCGTTCGACGCGCTGGCCGGAGGTGTAGTCGTGGACGCGCCGGGAGAGCAGGCCGAGCAGGCCGTGGACGGGGCGGTGGCCGTCGGGGCCGGGGGAGCCGAGGAGGGGGAGGTAGAGGGGGATGACCGCGTCCGGGTCGTCGCCGCCGAAGATCTCGCCGCACACGGAGGCCATCTGCGAGTAATCGGAGCGGGCTGCCTCCAAATGGGTGACGACGATGGCGCGCGGCATGCCGACGGCCTCGCACTCGTCCCAGACCATCCGGGTCGCCCCGTCGATCCCGTCGGCGGCGGAGACGACGAAGAGGGCCGCGTCCGCGGCGCGCAGACCGGCCCGCAGCTCCCCGACGAAGTCGGCGTATCCGGGGGTGTCCAGGATGTTGATCTTGATTCCGGCCCACTCGACCGGGACCAGGGAGAGCTGGACGGAACGCTGGCGGCGCTGCTCGATCTCGTCGTAGTCGGAGACCGTGCCCCCGTCCTCGACCCGTCCGGCGCGGTTCACGGCCCCCGCGGTCAGGGCCAGGGCCTCGACCAGGGTGGTCTTGCCGGCGCCGCTGTGGCCGACCAGCACGACGTTCCGTACGGAGTCCGGGCGGTCGGCCGTCAGTGCCCTGCCGGCGGCCCCGGCTTGGTGTGATGTGGGTCCCATGATGCTCGTGCCTCCCGGTGTCGCGGTGAAGGAGGGTGATCGGCGTCCTTCGAGCTTTGCACCGGCGTCACACTGCGTCCATACGTCGTACCGGTCACGGACGGGCGCGCGGAGGGGCACCCGGACGGGGTCGGCCGAAGGATCGCGCCGGGCGAACCGGAGGGTGCGGGGCGCCCCGCACCCGGGGTGCTGGCTACGATGGGCCAGCCGGTGGCCGTGGTGGCCGCGCGGCCCAGCGACCCTCTGGGAAGGCCATGCTGAACAAGTACGCGCGTGCATTCTTCACGCGTGTTCTCACGCCGTTCGCCGCATTTCTCCTCCGCCGGGGGGTGAGCCCCGACGCGGTCACGCTGATCGGCACCGCCGGCGTGGTGGCCGGGGCGCTGGTCTTCTTCCCCCGGGGCGAGTTCTTCTGGGGCACGATCACCATCACCCTCTTCGTCTTCTCCGACCTGGTGGACGGGAACATGGCCCGCCAGGCCGGGGTCTCCAGCCGCTGGGGCGCCTTCCTCGACTCCACCCTCGACCGGGTGGCCGACGCCGCGATCTTCGGCGGCCTCGCGCTCTGGTACGCGGGCTCGGGCAACGACAACATGCTGTGCGCGGTGGCGATCTTCTGCCTGGCCAGCGGCCAGGTGGTCTCGTACACCAAGGCCCGCGGCGAGGCGATCGGCCTGCCGGTGGCCGTCAACGGGCTCGTCGAGCGCGCCGAGCGCCTGGTGATCTCGCTGGTCGCGGCCGGCCTGTCCGGGCTCCAGACCTTCGGCGTCCCCTCCTGGATCGGCGTGCTGCTGCCCGTGGCCCTGTGGGTGGTGGCGGCGGGCTCGCTCGTCACGCTGGTCCAGCGGGTGGTCACCGTACGCCGCGAGGCCGCCGAGGCCGACGCGGCGGCCCCCGCCGAGGGCGGCGCGGCCTGATGGGGGCGGCCAAGGACAAGCTGGTCGACGGGCTCTACGGGCTCGGCTGGGCCGGCGTCAAGAAGCTGCCCGAGCCGGCGGCGGCGGCCCTCGGCCGCAAGATCGCGGACGTGGCCTGGAAGCGCCGCGGCAAGAGCGTGCTGCGCCTGGAGTCCAACCTGGCCCGGGTGGTCCCCGACGCCGGGCCCGAGCGGCTGCGCGCCCTCTCCCAGGCGGGCATGCGCTCGTACATGCGCTACTGGATGGAGTCGTTCCGCCTGCCCGCCATGGACCCCCGGCGGTTTGGCACGGACGTCTCCCTCAAGGACGACCACATCCTGCGCGAGGCCCTCGCCTCCGGCCGCGGCGTGATCGTGGCCCTGCCGCACCTGGCCAACTGGGACCTGGCCGGAGCCTGGGTCACCAGCCACGTCGGCGTCCCCTTCACCACCGTCGCCGAGCGGCTCAAGCCCGAGTCCCTCTACGACCGCTTCGTGGCCTACCGGGAGAGCCTGGGCATGGAGGTCCTCCCGCACAGCGGCGGGGCCGCCTTCGGCACCCTCGCCCGCAGGCTCCGCTCCGGCGGGCTGGTCTGCCTGGTCGCCGACCGGGACCTGTCCTCCTCCGGCGTCGAGGTGGACTTCTTCGGCGCCACCGCCCGGATGCCCGCCGGGCCCGCGCTGCTGGCCCAGCAGACCGGGGCGGCCCTGCTGCCGGTCACCCTGTACTACGGGGACGCCCCGAGGATGCACGGCCGGATCCACCCCGAGGTGGAGGTCCCCGCGGCCGGGACCCGGACGGAGAAGACCGCCGCCATGACCCAGGCGGTCGCCGACGCCTTCGCCTCGGGGATCGCCGAGCACCCGGAGGACTGGCACATGCTCCAGCGGCTGTGGGTCGACGACCTGGAGGAGCGCCCGTAGTGAAGATCGGCATCGTCTGCCCGTACTCCTGGGACGTACCGGGCGGCGTCCAGTTCCACATCCGCGACCTGGCCGAACACCTGATCCGCAGCGGCCACGAGGTCTCGGTCCTGGCCCCCGCCGACGACGAGACCCCGCTGCCCCCCTACGTGGTCTCGGCGGGCCGGGCCGTCCCGGTGCCCTACAACGGCTCCGTCGCCCGGCTGAACTTCGGCTTCCTGTCGGCCGCCCGCGTACGGCGCTGGCTCCACGAGGGCGTCTTCGACGTCATCCACATCCACGAGCCGGCCTCCCCCTCCCTCGGCCTGCTGTCCTGCTGGGCGGCGCAGGGGCCGATCGTGGCCACGTTCCACACCTCCAACCCCCGCTCGCGGGCGATGATCGCCGCCTATCCGATCCTCCAGCCCGCGCTGGAGAAGATCAGCGCCCGGATCGCCGTCAGCGAGTACGCCCGGCGCACCCTCGTCGAGCACCTCGGCGGGGACGCCGTGGTCATCCCCAACGGCGTCGACGTCGACTTCTTCGCCAAGGCCGACCCCAACCCCGAGTGGAGCGGGCGGACCCTCGGCTTCATCGGCCGCATCGACGAGCCGCGCAAGGGCCTGCCCGTGCTCATGGCAGCCTTCCCGCGCATCGCCGAACAGTGCCCGGACGTACGCCTCCTCGTGGCGGGCCGCGGCGACGAGGAGGAGGCCGTCGCCTCGCTCCCCGCCGAGCTGCGCCCGCGCGTGGAGTTCCTCGGCATGGTCTCCGACGAGGACAAGGCCCGGCTGCTGCGCAGCGTCGACGTGTACGTGGCCCCCAACACCGGCGGCGAGAGCTTCGGGATCATCCTCGTCGAGGCCCTGTCCGCCGGCGCGGCCGTCCTCGCCTCCGACCTCGACGCCTTCGCGCAGGTCCTCGACCAGGGCGCGGCCGGGGAGCTCTTCGCCAACGAGGACGCCGGCTCCCTGGCGGACGCTGCGGTCGCCCTGCTGCGCGACCCGGCCCGGCGCGCAGAACTGAGCGCCCGCGGCTCGGCCCACGTACGCCGCTTCGACTGGTCGACGGTCGGCGCGGACATCCTGGCCGTCTACGAGACGGTCACCGACGGCGCGGCCGCCGTGGCCGCCGACGAACGCGTCCCGCTGCGCACCCGCCTCGGCTTCTCCCGGGAGGCGTAGCGGGCCCGCCGGGCCGCGGGGCGGGCGGGCGGCGCGCGGGAGCGGGTAGTGTCGCCGCCCGTGATCGAAAACCTTGTCTGGATCGCGGTGGCGCTCGGCGCCGTCGGGGTCTACCTCAGCTGGACCGCCGGGCGGCTGGACCGGCTGCACACCCGGATGGACGCCGCCCGCGCCGCCCTGGACGCCCAGCTCGTCCGGCGCGCCTCCGTCGTCCTGGAGGTGGCCACCTCCGGGGCGCTCGACCCCGCCTCCTCCCTCGTGCTGTACGAGGCCGCGCACGCCGCCCGGCAGGCCGAGGAGGAGCACCGCGAGGTCGCCGAGAGCGAGCTCAGCCAGGCGCTGCGCGCGGTGTTCGCCGACGCCGGCCAGGTCGAGGCGCTCAAGTCCGCCCCCGGGGGCGAGGGGGCCGCCGAGGAGCTGGCCGCGGCGGTGCGCCGGGTGCCGATGGCCCGGCGCTTCCTCAACGACGCCGTACGGGCCGCCCGCGCGCTGCGCAGGCACCGCAAGGTCCGCTGGTTCCGGCTGGCCGGGCACGCGCCGTTCCCGCTCGCCTTCGAGATGGACGACGAGCCGCCGGCCGACCTCGCGGACCGTCCGGCGTAGGCCGACGGCCCGGACCGCCCGGCGTAGGCCGACGGCGGGCCCGGCACTGGGCCGAACGGGTCCACCAGGGCCGCCGGGGACAAAACAAAGAGCCACCGGCTCCATATTGGCCCTTGTAGTGGACTGGTCGGTGGGGTTTCCTCTGCCGGGTAGTACCCGTCTTCCTTTCGAGTTCCCTTCGAGTGAGGTCACCCCGTGAGCACGCTTCCCACCTCCCCCCAGTCCGCTGAGTCGGCCATCGGCACGTCCCGCGTCAAGCGCGGCATGGCCGAGCAGCTCAAGGGCGGCGTGATCATGGACGTGGTCAACGCCGAGCAGGCCAAGATCGCCGAGGACGCCGGCGCCGTGGCCGTCATGGCCCTGGAGCGGGTTCCCGCCGACATCCGCAAGGACGGCGGCGTGGCCCGCATGTCGGACCCGAACATGATCGAGGAGATCATCGAGGCCGTCTCCATCCCGGTCATGGCCAAGTCCCGCATCGGCCACTTCGTCGAGGCCCAGGTGCTCCAGTCCCTCGGCGTCGACTACATCGACGAGTCCGAGGTCCTGACCCCGGCCGACGAGGTCAACCACTCCGACAAGTGGGCCTTCACCACCCCCTTCGTCTGTGGTGCCACCAACCTGGGCGAGGCCCTGCGCCGCATCGCCGAGGGCGCGGCCATGATCCGCTCCAAGGGCGAGGCCGGCACCGGCAACGTCGTCGAGGCCGTCCGCCACCTGCGCCAGATCAAGAACGAGATCGCCAAGCTGCGCGGCTTCGACAACAACGAGCTGTACGCCGCCGCCAAGGAGCTGCGCGCCCCGTACGAGCTCGTCAAGGAGGTCGCCGAGCTCGGCAAGCTCCCCGTCGTGCTGTTCTCCGCCGGTGGCGTCGCCACCCCGGCCGACGCCGCGCTGATGCGCCAGCTCGGCGCCGAGGGCGTCTTCGTCGGCTCCGGCATCTTCAAGTCCGGCGACCCGGCCAAGCGCGCCGCCGCCATCGTGAAGGCCACCACCTTCTTCGACGACCCGAAGGTCATCGCGGACGCGTCCCGCAACCTGGGCGAGGCCATGGTCGGCATCAACTGCGACACCCTCCCCGAGGCCGAGCGCTACGCCAACCGCGGCTGGTAGGGCACCCCACGATGAACAACCCCCCCGTGATCGGTGTCCTGGCCCTCCAGGGCGACGTACGGGAGCACCTGATCGCCCTGGCCTCGGCGGACGCCGTGGCCAGGCCGGTCCGGCGTCCCGAGGAGCTCGCCGAGGTCGACGCCCTGGTGATCCCCGGCGGCGAGTCCACGACCATGTCGAAGCTCGCGGTCCTGTTCGGCATGCTGGAGCCGCTCCGCGAGCGCGTGCGCGCCGGCATGCCCGTCTACGGCACCTGCGCCGGCATGATCATGCTGGCCGACAAGCTGCTGGACGGCCGTGACGACCAGGAGACGCTCGGCGGCATCGACATGATCGTGCGCCGCAACGCCTTCGGCCGGCAGAACGAGTCCTTCGAGGCGAAGGTCGACTTCGCGGGCATAGCGGACGGCCCCGTCGAGGGCGTCTTCATCCGCGCCCCCTGGGTCGAGTCGGTCGGCGCCGCCGCCGAGGTCCTCGCCACGTACGACGGCCACACGGTCGCCGTCCGGCAGGGCAACGTCCTCGCCACCTCGTTCCACCCGGAGCTGACCGGCGACGACCGTGTGCACGCGTACTTCGTCGACATGGTGCGCGCGGCGCTGTAATCAGGTCCCGGTAGGATCAGGGACGAACACTGTTGGTTACGCGAAGGAGACAGGCGGATGTCCGGCCACTCTAAATGGGCTACGACGAAGCACAAGAAGGCCGTGATCGATGCCAAGCGCGGCAAGCTCTTCGCGAAGCTGATCAAGAACATCGAGGTCGCGGCCCGTATGGGCGGCGCCGACATCGACGGCAACCCGACGCTGTTCGACGCCGTCCAGAAGGCCAAGAAGCAGTCCGTCCCCAACAAGAACATCGACTCCGCGGTCAAGCGCGGCGGCGGCCTCGAGGCCGGCGGCGCCGACTACGAGACGATCATGTACGAAGGCTACGGCCCGAACGGTGTCGCGGTGCTCATCGAGTGCCTCACCGACAACCGCAACCGCGCCGCCTCCGACGTCCGCGTCGCCATGACCCGCAACGGCGGCTCGATGGCCGACCCGGGTTCGGTCTCGTACCTGTTCAACCGCAAGGGCGTCATCCTGCTGCCCAAGGCCGAGCTCTCCGAGGACGACGTCCTCGACGCGGTCCTCGACGCCGGTGCCGAAGAGGTCAACGACAACGGCGACACCTGGGAGATCATCAGCGAGGCCACCGACCTGGTCGCGGTCCGCACCGCGCTCCAGGAGGCCGGCATCGACTACGACTCCGCCGACTCCAGCTTCGTCCCGACCATGCAGGTCGAGCTCGACGAAGAGGGCGCGCGCAAGATCTTCAAGCTGATCGACGCGCTGGAGGACAGCGACGACGTCCAGAACGTCTTCGCCAACTTCGACGTCTCGGACGAGGTCATGGAGAAGGTCGACGCCTGATCGCCCGACTCGCACCACTCGTGACGGCGGGCCGACGGGACACACCCCGTCGGCCCGCCGTCGCATTGTCAGTGCGGGCGGATAGCCTGCACGGACAGGCGAGCGGTGACCGGATGAGGGGGGTGCGGTGAGGGTACTGGGTGTGGACCCGGGGCTGACGCGGTGCGGTGTCGGTGTGGTCGAGGGGGTGGCCGGGCGGCCCCTGACCATGGTCGGCGTCGGCGTCGTGCGCACCCCCGCCGACGCCGAGCTCGGGCACCGGCTTGTCGCCATCGAGCGCGGCATCGAGGAGTGGCTCGACGAGCACCGGCCGGAATTCGTCGCCGTGGAGCGGGTCTTCAGCCAGCACAACGTCCGCACCGTGATGGGCACCGCCCAGGCCAGCGCCGTCGCCATGCTGTGCGCCGCCCGTCGGGGCATACCGGTCGCCTTGCACACCCCCAGCGAGGTCAAGGCCGCCGTCACCGGCAGCGGCCGGGCCGACAAGGCGCAGGTCGGGGCCATGGTGACGCGGCTGCTGCGGCTGGCCGAACCGCCCAGGCCGGCCGACGCCGCCGACGCGCTGGCCCTCGCCATCTGCCACATCTGGCGGGCCCCCGCCCAGAACCGCCTCCAGCAGGCGGTAGCCCAGCACGCCTCCGCCTTGAAAGGCCGTACGAGATGATCGCCTTCGTCAGCGGCCCGGTCGCCGCGCTCACCCCCGCCCTGGCCGTGATCGAGGTCGGGGGAGTGGGGATGGCCGTGCAGTGCACCCCGAACACCCTCGCCGGCCTGCGCGTCGGCGAACCGGCCCGGCTGGCCACCTCCCTGGTGGTCCGTGAGGACTCCCTGACCCTGTACGGCTTCGCGGACGACGACGAACGCCAGGTCTTCGAGCTCCTCCAGACCGCCAGTGGCGTCGGGCCGCGGCTGGCCCAGGCGATGCTCGGGGTGCACAGCCCCGACGCGCTGCGGCTCGCCGTGGAGTCGGGGGACGAGAAGGCGCTGACGGCGGTGCCCGGGATCGGGAAGAAGGGCGCGCAGAAGCTGCTGCTGGAGCTGAAGGGGAAGCTCGGGGCGGCTCCGACGGTGGTCGGCGCCCAGCGGGTGCCCGCCGCGTCCGGGCCCGCCCCGTGGACGGAGCAGCTCACGGCCGCCCTCATCGGGCTCGGCTACGCGTCCCGGGACGCGGAGGACGCGGTGGGGGCGGTGACCCCGCAGGCCGAGGCCGCCATCGCCTCCGGCGGCACGGCCCCCGTTCCCCAGCTGCTCCGGGCCGCCCTCCAGTCCCTGAACCGGGCCCGCTGACGGACCGCCGCCGCGCGGGCCCCGCGCAGCGGCGCACCGCAGCCACCGCACCCGGTACCAACCAGAAGGCAGACTGAGCAGCGTGAACCGGTACGACGAAACCGACGCCCCCGAGCCGGACCGGCTGGTCGCGGCCGCCGCCGACGGCGAGGACACCGCCGTCGAGGCGGCCCTGCGCCCGAAGGACCTCGGCGAGTTCGTCGGCCAGGAGAAGGTCCGCCAGCAGCTGGACCTCGTCCTGAAGGCGGCCCGCCAGCGCGGCGCCACCGCCGACCACGTCCTGCTCTCCGGCGCGCCCGGCCTCGGCAAGACCACCCTCTCCATGATCATCGCCGCGGAGATGGGCGCGCCCATCCGGATCACCTCCGGCCCGGCCATCCAGCACGCCGGCGACCTCGCCGCGATCCTCTCCTCCCTCCAGGAGGGCGAGGTGCTCTTCCTCGACGAGATCCACCGCATGTCCCGGCCCGCCGAGGAGATGCTGTACATGGCCATGGAGGACTTCCGCGTCGACGTGATCGTCGGCAAGGGCCCCGGCGCGACCGCCATCCCGCTGGAGCTGCCCCCGTTCACCCTGGTCGGCGCCACCACCCGGGCCGGCCTGCTGCCGCCCCCGCTGCGCGACCGCTTCGGGTTCACCGGGCACATGGAGTTCTACGCGCCCGAGGAGCTCCAGCGCGTGGTCCACCGCTCCGCCCGCCTCCTCGACGTCGAGATCGACACCGCCGGCGCCGCCGAGATCGCCGGTCGCTCCCGCGGCACCCCCCGCATCGCCAACCGCCTGCTGCGCCGCGTCCGCGACTACGCCCAGGTACGGGCCGACGGGGTGATCACCCGCGAGGTGGCCGCCACGGCCCTCCAGGTGTACGAGGTGGACGCGCGCGGTCTCGACCGGCTGGACCGGGCCGTGCTGGAGGCCCTGCTCAAGCTGTTCGGCGGCGGCCCCGTCGGGCTGTCCACCCTGGCCGTCGCCGTGGGGGAGGAGCGGGAGACGGTCGAGGAGGTCGCCGAGCCGTTCCTGGTCCGGGAGGGCCTGCTGGCCCGTACCCCCCGGGGCCGGGTCGCGACCCCCGCCGCATGGGCTCACCTGGGACTTGTTCCCCCGCAGCACCCGGGTGGCGGATCAAGCGGACAACAGGGCCTGTTCGGGGTCTGACGGCGCGGAGGTTCGACCGGTCAGGAACTGCGGTGCCATGCTGGGCGTTGTTCCATCGGTGTGGACTCGCCTAGACTCCGCCGATGCCGACCCTTCGGGTCGGCGTGCCCACCCCCGTAGAAAAAGGCCGTCTCCCGCGCGGTCGTGGATAGGATCTCCGTCCCGTGAATCTCGTGACACTCCTCCCGTTCATCGTGCTCATCGGGGCGATGTTCCTGATGACCCGCTCCGCCAAGAAGAAGCAGCAGCAGGCCGCGCAGATGCGCGACCACATGGCGCCCGGTACCGGCGTCCGAACCATCGGCGGCATGTACGCCACGGTCAAGGAGATCGGTGACGACACCGTCACCCTTGAGGTGGCCCCCGGCGTCCACGCGATCTACGCGAAGAACGCCATCGGCGCCGTGCTGGAGGACGAGGAGTACAACCGCATCGTCCACGGCATCACCGAGACCCCGGAGGACACTCCGGTCGTTCCCGACGACGCCTCCTCGCTGACCGACGGCGACGCCCCCAAGCTCGACCTGGGCAAGAAGGACGAGCCCAAGGGCGACGACGAGCCGAAGGACGGCAAGACCGACGGCGAGCCCGGCGCCAAGTAGCGGCGGGCAGGGACCGCGGTGGTGCCCGACCGGCATCCGCCGCGGTCCCCGCAGTGAACTTCTGCGGGGGGCAGGGGTCCCCACCACACATTTCGTGGCCGTCCGCGCGCTGACCCGGCGCAGGACGGTTGGACAGGGAGATACGACAAGGTGGCAGCACCGAAGAAGGGCCGGCGGCCCACGGGGGCTCAGGGGAGTCCGGGGCGCGCCCTGGCCTTCATCCTGATCGCGATGGTGGCGCTCACCACGGGGATGTTCCTCTCTCATCAGACGACCCCTCGCCTGGGCATCGACCTGGCGGGCGGTACGAGCATCACGCTCAAGGCGAAGAGTGAGCCCGGCAAGCCGGACGCGGTCAACGAGACCAACATGAACACCGCGGTCGGCATCATCGAGCGCCGTGTCAACGGTCTCGGTGTCTCGGAGGCCGAGGTCCAGACCCAGGGCCGCGACCACATCATCGTGAACATCCCCAAGGGGACGAACGAGCAGCAGGCGCGCGAGCAGGTCGGCACCACCGCCCAGCTGTACTTCCGCCCCGTGCTCGCCTTCGCGGACGGCGCCCCCGCCGCCCCCGAGACCAAGCCGAGCGGCTCCCCGAGCCCCTCCGCGAGCGGTTCCGGCGCCCCGAAGGCCGAGGGCGGCTCCAAGCCGTCCGCGTCGGCCACCCCGTCGTCCAGCGCCACTTCCCAGGGCCGTGTGCTCAGCGAGGCCCTCAAGGCCCCGGGCACCCCCACTCCCTCGCCCTCGGCGAGCGAGTCGAAGAAGGCAGACGACAACAAGGCCGCGCCGTCCGCCCAGGCCTCCGGTTCCCCGTCGGCCCCGGCCCCCGTGCCGACGCCGCCGGCCGACCCGGCCGTCGCCGGGCTCCAGGCCAAGTTCGCGGCGCTGAACTGCACCAATGAGGAGCAGCGCGCCGCTGCGGGCAAGGGCGTCAAGCCCGAGGACCCGATGATCGCCTGTGGCAAGCGCGGCGCCCAGTGGGGCAAGTGGATCCTCGGTCCCGCCCAGGTCGCCGGTACGGACGTGAAGGACGCCAAGGGCGTCATCGACCAGCAGCGCGGTCAGTGGATCGTCACCATGCAGTTCACCGACAAGGGCGCCGACAAGTTCGCCAAGATCACCGGTGAGCTCGCCACCAAGACGCCCCCGCAGAACCAGTTCGCGATCGTCCTCGACGGCGAGGTCATCTCCGACCCCTCCGTCAGCCAGGCGCTGACCGGCGGCAACGCCGAGATCTCCGGCGGCTTCACCCAGCAGTCCGCGCAGGACCTGGGCAACATGCTCTCCTACGGCGCCCTGCCGCTGTCCTTCCAGGAGGACAGCGTCACCACCGTCACCGCCGCGCTCGGCGGGGAGCAGCTGAAGGCCGGTCTGATCGCCGGTGCCATCGGCCTGGCCCTCGTCGTGATCTACCTGCTGGTCTACTACCGCGGTCTGGCCTTCATCGCGATCGTCAGCCTCCTGGTCTCCGCGGTCCTCACGTACACGATCATGGCGCTGCTGGGCAAGGGCATCGGCTTCGCCCTGAACCTGCCCGCCGTCTGCGGTGCCATCGTCGCCATCGGCATCACGGCCGACTCGTTCATCGTGTACTTCGAGCGCATCCGCGACGAGATCCGCGAGGGCCGCACGCTGCGTCCGGCCGTCGAGCGGGCCTGGCCGCGCGCCCGCCGCACCATCCTGGTCTCCGACTTCGTGTCGTTCCTCGCCGCCGCGGTGCTCTTCATCGTCACCGTCGGCAAGGTCCAGGGCTTCGCCTTCACGCTGGGCCTGACCACCCTGCTCGACGTGGTCGTGGTGTTCCTCTTCACCAAGCCCGTCATGACCCTCCTGGCGCGGACGAAGTTCTTCTCCAGCGGCCACCCGTGGTCCGGCCTCGACCCGAAGCGGCTCGGCGCCAAGCCGCCGCTGCGCCGGTCCCGCCGCACCGGCCCCGTCCCCGCCCCCGTCGACGCAAAGGAGGCGTGAGATGTCGAAGCTGGGAGATATCGGCGCCAAGCTGTACCGCGGTGAGGTCGGTTACGACTTCGTCGGCAAGCGCTTCGTCTGGTACGGCGTCTCCGTCCTGATCACCATCACGGCGATCGTGGCGCTGGCCGTCCAGGGCCTCAACATGGGCATCGAGTTCAAGGGCGGCGCCGTCTTCACCACCCCGAAGACGAGCGTGTCCGTCGCGCGGGCGACCGAGGACGCGGAGAAGGCCTCGGGGCACGACGCGATCGTGCAGGAGCTCGGTACCGGCGGTCTGCGCATCCAGATCTCCGGTCTGGACACCGACTCCGCCGCCTCCGTGAAGAAGCAGCTCGGCACCGACCTCAAGGTCGACGCCGGTCAGATCAACGCCGACCTCGTCGGCCCGAGCTGGGGCGAGCAGATCGCGAACAAGGCCTGGACCGGCCTCGCGATCTTCATGGTCCTCGTGGTGATCTACCTCGCCATCGCCTTCGAGTGGCGGATGGCCGTCGCGGCCCTGGTCGCCCTGATCCACGACCTCACCATCACCGTCGGCGTGTACGCGCTCGTCGGCTTCGAGGTCACCCCGGGCACCGTGATCGGTCTGCTGACCATCCTCGGTTACTCCCTCTACGACACCGTCGTCGTCTTCGACGGTCTCAAGGAGGGCGCGAAGGACATCACCAAGCAGACCCGCTGGACCTTCAGCGACGTCGCCAACCGCAGCATCAACGGCACCCTGGTCCGCTCGATCAACACCACCGTCGTGGCGCTCCTGCCGGTCGCGGCCCTGCTGTTCATCGGCGGCGGCTTCCTCGGCGCGGGCATGCTCAACGACATCTCGCTGTCGCTGTTCGTCGGCCTCGCGGCCGGTGCGTACTCCTCGATCTTCATCGCCACCCCGCTGGTCGTGGACCTCAAGGAGCGCGAGCCGGCGATGAAGGCGCTGAAGAAGCGCGTGCTCGCCAAGCGGGCGGCCGCGGCCGCCAAGGGCGAGGACGTCGACGCCGACACCGCCGACGGGGACGAGACCCCGCAGGTCGTGGCCCAGGGCGGCCAGGGGAGGCGGCGCCGGTGACCACCGCGAGCTGCACCCCCGAGGTCCGTGAGCTGCTGCTCAGCCGGATCACCGACGTCCGGGACTACCCGAAGCCGGGGGTGGTGTTCAAGGACATCACCCCGCTGCTCGCCGACCCCAAGGCGTTCGGCGCGCTGACCGACGCCCTGGTGGACCTGGCCGCCCGGTACGGCGCGACGAAGATCGTCGGGCTGGAGGCCCGCGGGTTCATCCTCGCGGCCCCGGTCGCCGTGAAGGCGGGCATCGGCTTCATCCCCGTGCGCAAGGCCGGCAAGCTGCCGGGCGCCACGCTCGCGCAGGCCTACGAGCTGGAGTACGGGACGGCGGAGATCGAGGTCCACGCGGAGGACCTGTCGGCCGGTGACCGGGTCATGGTCATCGACGACGTCCTGGCCACCGGCGGCACCGCCGAGGCCTCGCTGGAGCTGATCCGGCGGGCCGGGGCCGAGGTCGCCGGCGTGGCGGTCCTCATGGAGCTGTCGTTCCTCCCGGGCCGGGAGAAGCTGGCCGGTGCCCTGGCGGGC
This sequence comes from Streptomyces sp. NPDC032091, assembly GCF_055580265.1. Lineage (NCBI taxonomy): Bacteria > Bacillati > Actinomycetota > Actinomycetes > Kitasatosporales > Streptomycetaceae > Streptomyces > Streptomyces sp. NPDC032091. Next base: position 299,971 of record NZ_JBVILR010000001.1, read on the forward strand.
GCCCCGCTGGACGCGCTGATCGTGGTCTGACGCTCCGCATCCCGCTCTGCCGAAACGGCGGGCCCCCGGGGACACCCCGGGGGCCCGCCGTTCTTTCGAGCCGGGGTGGAACGGAGCTCGGGTGCCGTCTTGCGGAGCGGCCGCGGAGAACGGGCCGGCGGAACGCTCGCTACCATGGTTTATCCGGACCTGACCGGGGCTCCGGAACCTCCCCCAGACTCCGTCCGGGGGGACCCCCAGAGGAGCGCTCTTGCCAGACGAGGTCCAGCCGCCACTCTCTGCCGCGCAGCCCGACCCCCAGGCCGATCCGGCCGCGGCGGCTGCGGCGACGCCCCCGCCGGCCCCGCCGGTGAGGCCCCTCCCGGCCAAGCCGGCCGGGTCCTCCAACCGGGTGCGCGCCCGGCTGGCCCGCCTCGGCGTGCAGCGTTCCAACCCGTACAACCCGGTACTGGAACCCCTGCTCCGTATAGTCCGCAGCAACGATCCCAAGATCGAGACGGCCACGCTGCGCCAGATCGAGCAGGCCTACCAGGTCGCCGAGCGCTGGCACCGCGGCCAGAAGCGCAAGAGCGGCGACCCGTACATCACCCATCCGCTCGCGGTGACCACGATCCTCGCCGAGCTCGGGATGGACCCCGCCACCCTGATGGCGGGGCTGCTGCACGACACCGTCGAGGACACCGAGTACGGCCTCGACCAGCTCCGCCGCGACTTCGGCGACGCCGTGGCCCTCCTCGTCGACGGCGTCACCAAGCTCGACCGGGTCAAGTTCGGCGAGGCCGCCCAGGCCGAGACCGTCCGCAAGATGGTCGTCGCCATGGCCAAGGACCCCCGGGTCCTGGTCATCAAGCTCGCCGACCGCCTGCACAACATGCGCACCATGCGCTACCTCAAGCGGGAGAAGCAGGAGAAGAAGGCCCGCGAGACCCTGGAGATCTACGCTCCGCTGGCGCACCGCCTGGGCATGAACACCATCAAGTGGGAGCTGGAGGACCTCGCCTTCGCGATCCTCTACCCCAAGATGTACGACGAGATCGTCCGCCTGGTCGCCGAGCGGGCCCCCAAGCGGGACGAATACCTCGCCGTCGTCACCGACGAGGTGATGGTCGACCTGCGCGCGGCCCGGATCAAGGCCACGGTCACCGGCAGGCCCAAGCACTACTACAGCGTCTACCAGAAGATGATCGTCCGCGGCCGTGACTTCGCGGAGATCTACGACCTGGTGGGCATCCGCGTCCTCGTGGACACCGTCCGGGACTGCTACGCGGCCCTCGGCACCGTGCACGCGCGCTGGAACCCGGTCCCCGGCCGGTTCAAGGACTACATCGCGATGCCCAAGTTCAACATGTACCAGTCGCTCCACACGACGGTCATCGGACCCAACGGCAAGCCGGTCGAACTCCAGATCCGCACCTTCGACATGCACCGCCGCGCCGAGTACGGCATCGCCGCGCACTGGAAGTACAAGCAGCAGACCGTCGCCGGCGCATCCAAGGTCCGCACCGACGTCCCGCAGGCCGCCAAGGGCAGCGCCGGCCAGGACACCGTCAACGACATGGCGTGGCTGCGCCAGCTCCTCGACTGGCAGAAGGAGACCGAGGACCCGGGCGAGTTCCTCGACTCGCTGCGCTTCGACCTCTCCCGCAACGAGGTCTTCGTCTTCACCCCCAAGGGCGACGTCATCGCCCTGCCCGCCGGGGCGACGTCCGTGGACTTCGCGTACGCGGTCCACACCGAGGTCGGCCACCGCACCATAGGCGCGCGGGTCAACGGCCGGCTCGTCCCGCTGGAATCGACCCTCGACAACGGCGACCTCGTCGAGGTGTTCACCTCCAAGGCCGAAGGGGCCGGCCCGTCCCGGGACTGGCTGGGCTTCGTCAAGTCCCCCCGGGCCCGCAACAAGATCCGCGCCTGGTTCTCCAAGGAGCGCCGCGACGAGGCCATCGAGCACGGCAAGGACGCCATCGCGCGGGCCATGCGCAAGCAGAACCTGCCGATCCAGCGGATCCTGACCGGCGACTCCCTCGTCACCCTGGCGCACGAGATGCGCTACCCCGACATCTCCTCCCTCTACGCGGCGATCGGCGAGGGCCACGTGGCCGCGCAGGGCGTCGTGCAGAAGCTGGTCCAGGCCCTCGGCGGCGAGGAGGCCGCCAACGAGGACATCGAGGAGAGCGTCCCGCCGTCCCGCGCCCGCACCAAGCGGCGCGGCAACGCCGACCCGGGCGTGGTCGTCAAGGGCGTCGACGACGTGTGGGTCAAGCTGGCCCGCTGCTGCACCCCGGTACCGGGCGACCCGATCATCGGCTTCGTCACCCGCGGCAGTGGCGTATCGGTTCACCGCGCCGACTGCGTCAACGTCGACTCCCTCTCCCAGCAGCCCGAGCGGATGCTGGAGGTGGAGTGGGCCCCGACCCAGTCCTCCGTCTTCCTGGTCGCCATCCAGGTCGAGGCGCTGGACCGCTCCCGGCTGCTGTCGGACGTCACGCGGGTCCTGTCGGACCAGCACGTCAACATCCTCTCCGCGGCCGTGCAGACCTCCCGCGACCGGGTGGCCACCTCCCGGTTCACCTTCGAGATGGGCGACCCGAAGCACCTGGGCCACGTCCTGAAGGCCGTACGGGGCGTCGAGGGCGTCTACGACGTCTACCGCGTGACCTCGGCCCGCAGGCCGTGACCGGACGACGGCACACATGACGGTGGGCGCCACCCCCGAGGGGTGGCGCCCACCGTCATGTCCGGCGCTGCGGCCCGGTCAGGGGCAGCCCCACCAGACGAAGTTGAGGTTGCCGCCGAAGAGGGCGGACACGGCCGTGGCGGACCCCAGGATCCACATCACGGTGCTGCGCCGGGCCCGGGCCAGGGCCAGCGCGAAGGGGAAGAGCAGCGGGAACGCCGGCATGATGAAGCGCATCTTCGAGAAGTAGAAGCCCGCCCCGCCCAGCGCCATCAGCATGATCATCGCCGCGAAGATCCACACGACCATGGGGGGCCGGCGCCGGCGCGTCATCAGCACGAACAGCACCACCGCCGTGACGACCGTCAGCGAGACGACCACGTGGTTGAGGGTGGTGTGCACCTCGGTGAAGGTCTTCTTCAGCTCGCTGAGGGTGTCGAAGCCCCCGTCGTACACCGAACCCCAGCGGCGCTGGAGCTCGAAGTAGCCGTCCCAGCGGCCGAAGTGCCAGCCGACGTAGCCCACGTACCCGAACCAGCCCAGCGGGGCGATCAGCGAGGCGGCCACGATCCGCCCCACCGCAGGCCGCTGCGAGCGGCGCCCGCGGCGCCACTGCACGTACTCCCAGACCCCCGCCAGCACCACGGCCGCGACGATCGCCGAACCGGAGGGCCGGGTGGCCCCCGCGAAGAACGCCAGCACACCGGCCGTCAGCCAGGACTTCGTCATCACCGCGTACATCGCCCACACGGACAGGGCGAGGAACAGCGGCTCGGTGTACGCCATCGACTGGACGAGCGCCGCCGGCACGATCGCGAACAGGGCACAGGTGAAGAGCGCGACCCGGCGGCCGTAGATCTTGTCGGTGACGGCGAAGATGCCCCACGCGGCGACCACCGACGCCAGCAGCGCCAGCCCTATCGCCACCCAGTTCATGGGCAGGTGCGTGACGTACGAGGTGTACCGCACCAGCATCGGGTAGACGGGGAAGAACGCCATCTGGCAGCTCGGCCCGGCGAACGCGCACGGCGACGGCGTCGCCAGCGGGGTCGTCAGCCCGTTCTCGGCGATGTGCAGGTAGTAGACCGCGTCCCAGCGGCCCCCCAGGATCTCCAGCGGCCGCACGTCCTTGCGCTCGGCCCAGATCGCCATCACGGCGAGCCCGGTCGCGCGCAGGGCGATGTGGACCAGCAGCGCCTTCCGGGCACGCTTCAGATGGGCGAGTACGCGCCGTCCGACACCACGCAGCCCGGAGTCCTTCGTGCCGGAAAGCGGTTCGGCGACGAGAAGGGAGTCGGGGACATCAGCGCGTATCTGGGTATGCGTCACATTCGATCCTGGTCGTCGCCCGGCAGAAGGCCGCCGAGGCGGCACCGTACAACGTTACACAGGGGGAGGGTGCAACCCGCGCGCACCCTGTGTCGAAACCACGTAACGAATCGGACGCATCCTCAGCCGTGCCCGGCCCGGCCCGCGCACCCCCGCACGACGGACGGGCACCACCGGAACCGACCGGTGGTGCCCGTCACGGACGCGTCCGAAGACGGCGGCGGGATGTCAGCCGCCGAACTCCTCCAGACCCTTCAGGGCCTGGTCCAGCAGGGCCTGGCGGCCCTCCAGCTCGCGCGACAGCTTGTCGGCCTTGGTGTTGTTGCCGGCCGCGCGCGCGGCGTCGATCTCACCGCGCAGCTTGTCGACGGCCGCCTGGAGCTGACCCGTCAGGCCGGCCGCACGGGCCCGCGCCTCCGGGTTCGTACGCCGCCACTCGCCCTCCTCGGCCTCCTGGATGGCCCGCTCCACGGCGTGCATCCGGCCCTCGACCTTGGGACGGGCGTCGCGCGGCACGTGGCCGATGGCCTCCCAGCGCTCGTTGAGGGAGCGGAACGCGGCCCGGGCCGCCTTCAGGTCCGTCACCGGGACGAGCTTCTCGGCCTCCTCGGCCAGCTCCTCCTTCAGCTTCAGGTTCTCCACCTGCTCGGCGTCCCGCTCCGCGAACACCTCGCCGCGCGCCGCGAAGAACACGTCCTGGGCACCGCGGAACCGGTTCCACAGGTCGTCCTCGGCCTCGCGCTGCGCCCGGCCCGCCGCCTTCCAGCTGTCCATCAGCTCGCGGTAGCGGGCGGCCGTCGGACCCCAGTCCGTCGACTTCGACAGCGACTCGGCCTCGGCGACCAGCTTCTCCTTCGCCTTGCGGGCGTCCTCGCGCTGGGCGTCCAGCGCGGCGAAGTGCGCCTTGCGGCGCTTGGAGAAGGCGGAACGGGCGTGCGAGAAGCGGTGCCACAGCTCGTCGTCCGACTTGCGGTCGAGCCGGGGCAGGCCCTTCCAGATGTCCACCAGCGCCCGCAGCCGCTCACCGGCACTGCGCCACTGGTCGCTCTGCGCCAGCTGCTCGGCCTCGGTCACCAGGGCGTCCTTGGCCGTACGGGCCTCGTCCGCCTGCTTGGCCTTCTGGACCTTGCGCTCCTCGCGCCGCGAGTCCACCGACGCCACCAGCTTGTCGAGCCGGACGCGCAGCGCGTCGAGGTCGCCCACGGCGTGGTGCTCGTCCACCTGCGTCCGCAGGTGCTCGATGGCCGTCTGGGCGTCCTTGGCGGACAGATCGGTGGTCCGCACCCGCCGTTCGAGGAGGCCGATCTCGACCACCAGGCCCTCGTACTTGCGCTCGAAGTAGGCCAGGGCCTCCTCGGGGGTGCCCGCCTGCCACGAGCCGACGACCTGCTCGCCCTCGGAAGTACGCACGTACACGGTGCCGGTCTCGTCGACTCGGCCCCACGGGTCGCTGCTCACAGCGCCTCCTCCACCTGATGCCGCGCGGGGTGGTGTCCCCCCGGCATCGTCCACAGTTTCCTGGGGCGGGCAGCGCCCGCCCTGCACAACGCCAACATAGGCGACCGCCGGGCCGGCTGTCCGCATCCCGCACGACGGAATATCGCCGCACGGGCCGCGGGCCGGCCGGGCCGGGGCCGCCGGACCCCCGTCAGTCCTTCGTGACGGTGGCCTTCTCGATGGTCACGGGCGTCTTCGGGGCGCCGTCCGGGGCCCCGTCGGCGGTACCCGCCTTGGCGACCTCCTCCAGCACCTTCAGCCCGGCCGCGTCGATCTTCCCGAACGGGGTGTACGAGGGGGCGAGGGGGCTGTCCTTGTAGACGAGGAAGAACTGGCTGCCGCCGCTGCCCGGCTGGCCGGTGTTGGCCATCGCCACCGTGCCGGCCGGGTAGACCACCTGGCCCTGCTCGTTCGGCTTGCCCAGGGAGTCCAGGTTCTCGTCCGGGATGGTGTAGCCCGGGCCGCCCCGGCCGGTGCCCTCCGGGTCGCCGCACTGGAGCACGTAGATCCCCGAGGTGACCAGGCGGTGGCACTTGGTCTTGTCGAAGAAGTTCTTGTCGGCGAGCGACTTGAACGAGTTCACCGTCTGCGGGGTCTTCGAGGCGTCCATCCCGAACCTGATCTCGCCCGCGCCGGTCTTCAGGTCGAAGGTGTACTTCGCCTTGTCGTCGATCGCCATCGCCGGGGAGGGCGACTTCTTCGGCTCCGGCGCCGAGGGCGAGGCCGAGGGCTCGGCCGCGGAATCCTTCTTGTCCTTGGAGTCGAAGACACCGCCCGCGACCAGGCCGACCAGCGCCACGATCACCACGGCCGAGGCCGCACCGATGATCGCCAGCCGCTGCCGCGACTTGCGGCGGGCCTCCGCGCGGCGCTTCTGCTGGCGCTCGTACTTCTCCCTGGCGAGCTGTCGCCGACGCTGATCGCTCGTGACCACCGGGTCGTCTCCTTGTGCGTCTCTGGTACCGCTGTCCGGGCTCGGTTAGGCCGTACCGTATATGGGTTCGCTGTGTGATGAGGGGCGCCGGTAGGCTCTGAGCAGCAGATTCCGAACTGCTCCCGCCCGACGGACGACGATTGAGGACGAACGTGCTGATTGCCGGGTTCCCCGCCGGGGCCTGGGGGACCAACTGCTACCTGGTCGCCCCCGCCGCGGGTGAGGAGTGCGTCATCATCGACCCGGGCCACCAGGCCGCCCAGGGCGTCGAGGAGACGCTGAGGAAGCACCGTCTCAAGCCCGTCGCGGTCGTCCTGACCCACGGCCACATCGACCATGTGGCCTCGGTGGTCCCGGTGTGCGGAGCGCACGACGTTCCCGCCTGGATCCACCCCGAGGACCGCTACATGATGAGCGACCCGGAGAAGGCCCTCGGCCGCTCCATCGGCATGCCGCTCATGGGAGAGCTCACCGTCGGCGAGCCGGACGACGTCCGCGAGCTGACCGACGGCAGCGCCCTGAAGCTGGCAGGGATGGAGTTCTCGGTGGCGCACGCGCCCGGCCATACCAAGGGGTCGGTGACCTTCCGGATGCCCGAGCAGGCCGACGTACCGCCGGTCTTCTTCTCGGGCGACCTGCTCTTCGCCGGCTCCATCGGACGCACCGACCTGCCCGGCGGCTCCCACGCCGAGATGCTCCAGTCGCTGGCCCGCGTGTGCCTGCCGCTGGAGGACTCGACGGTGGTGCTGTCCGGCCACGGTCCCCAGACCACCATCGGCCGCGAGCGCGCCACCAACCCGTACCTGCGGGAAGTGGCCGCCGGCCTGGGGGACGGCTCCGCCGCCCCACGACGAGGAATGTGACGACTTTCGTGAGCACCTTCAAGGCCCCCAAGGGCACGTACGACCTGCTGCCGCCCCGCTCCGCCCGCTTCCTGGCGGTCCGCGAGGCGATCGCCGCGCCCCTGAAGAACTCCGGCTACGGATACGTGGAGACCCCCGGCTTCGAGGACGTGAAGCTGTTCTCCCGCGGCGTCGGCGAGTCCACCGACATCGTCAGCAAGGAGATGTACACCCTCACCACGAAGGGCGGCGACGAGCTCGCCCTGCGTCCCGAGGGCACCGCCTCCGTGCTGCGCGCGGCCCTCCAGGGCAACCTGCACAAGCTCGGCAGCCTGCCCGTCAAGCTCTGGTACTCCGGCTCGTACTACCGCTACGAGCGCGCCCAGGCGGGCCGCTACCGCCACTTCTCCCAGGTCGGCGCCGAGGCGATCGGCGCCGAGGACCCGGCGCTGGACGCCGAGCTGATCATCCTCGCCGACCAGGCGTACCGCTCGCTGGGCCTGCGCGACTTCCGCATCCTGCTGAACTCGCTCGGCGACAAGGAGTGCCGCCCGGTGTACCGGGAGGCGCTCCAGGGCTTCCTGCGCGGCCTCGACCTCGACGAGGAGACCGTTCGCCGGGCCGAGATCAACCCGCTGCGCGTCCTCGACGACAAGCGGCCCGACGTCCAGAAGCAGCTGGTCGGCGCCCCGGTGCTGCGCGACTACCTGTGCGACGCCTGCAAGGCGTACCACGAGGAGGTCCGGGCGCTGGTCACGGCCGCCGGGGTCGCCTTCGAGGACGACGAGAAGCTGGTCCGCGGCCTCGACTACTACACCCGCACCACCTTCGAGTTCGTCCACGACGGCCTGGGCTCCCAGTCCGCGGTCGGCGGCGGCGGCCGCTACGACGGCCTGTCCGAGATGATCGGCGGACCGGCCCTGCCGTCCGTCGGCTGGGCGCTGGGCGTCGACCGGACCGTGCTCGCCCTGGAGGCGGAGGGCGTGGAGCTGGACATCCCGGCGGCCACGTCGGTCTTCGCCGTCGCGCTGGGCGAGGCCAAGCCCGCCGTTTTCGGCCTGGTGACCGAGCTGCGCAAGGCGGGCGTCGCGGCGGACATGTCGTACGGCGGCAAGGGCCTCAAGGGCGCCATGAAGGACGCCAACCGCAGCGGTGCGCGCTTCGCGGTGGTCGCGGGCGACCGCGACCTCGCCGAGGGCGTGGTCCAGCTCAAGGACATGGAGTCCGGCGAGCAGAGCGCCGTGGCGGTCGCCGACCTCGTCGCCGAGGTGCGGGCCCGTCTGGCCTGACGCGGACACCGCCGGGGGGGGGGGGGGGGGGGGGGGGGCCCCCCCCCCCCCCCCCCCCCCCCCCCCCCCCCCCCCCCTTCCGCTTCTCCCGTTCAGTCCTCCGTCAGCGCCGGGCCGCCGACCGGGCCGGGGTCCAGCAGGTCCGTCTCCTCGAAGACCAGCAGGGTGCGGGTGGAGAGCACCTCGGGGATGGACTGGAGGCGGGTCAGGACCAGCTCCCGCAGGGTGCGGTTGTCCGCCGTGTGGACCAGCAGCAGGACGTCGAAGTCCCCGCTGACGAGGGCGATGTGGGCGGCCCCCGGAAGCTCGCGCAGCTTCTCGCGCACCGTCCGCCAGGAGTTCTGGACGATCTTCAGGGTGATATAGGCAGAGGCCCCCTGACCTGCACGTTCGTGGTTCACCCGGGCGGTGAACCCGCGGATCACCCCGTCGTCGATCAGCCGGTTGATCCGGGCGTACGCGTTCGCGCGCGAGACGTGCACCTGCTCGGCGACGGACCGTATCGACGCGCGGCCGTCCGCCTGGAGCAGCCGCATGATCGACCGGTCGATCGGGTCCAGGGGCCGGGGCGGCACGGGCGGTGCCGAGGGGGCGGGCGGGATCTGCGGGGCTGCGACCTGCGCGGGCGGCGGGGCCGGTGGGGCGGCCGGGGCACCCCCCGGTGAAGCCGGTACGGAGCCCGTTCCGGCCATTTGTTCATCCGGCATTGCCCACTGCCTCCCTCTCCTGGACGTCCTGCATCCATCCCAGGGCTCCGTCGCCAGTTTGTCCACAGCCTGGAGCCGCCTGTAGCCAAATTGCGCTGACGACCGAACAATCGGTAGGTGAGGCACCCCACAACCGGGGGCCCGCCCCGCCCGCTTCCCACGAGGAGGTGTACGCCGCCATGACGGTCCAAGAGCTGCCCGGTGCCGGTGCGTCCCACCGTGTCACCCCGCCGCCCGCCTGGAGGCCCCGCACGGACGCCGCTCCGCTGCTCCCGGACCCCGAACCCCACCGGGTCCTGGGCACCGCGGCCGCCGAGCGCCTCGACCCCGCGCTGATGCGCCGCTACTACGCCGAGCTGGTGCGGGGCCGCCGCTACAACGCGCAGGCCACGGCGCTCACCCGGCAGGGCCGTCTCGCCGTGTACCCCTCCACCGTCGGGCAGGAGGCCGCCGAGATCGCGGCCGCGCTGGTCCTGGAGGAGCAGGACTGGCTCTTCCCCAGCTACCGCGACACCCTCGCGGCCGTGGCGCGCGGGCTGGACCCCGTGGAGGCCCTCACCCTGCTGCGCGGCGACTGGCACACCGGCTACGACCCGCGCGAGCGCCGCATAGCCCCCCTCTGCACCCCGCTCGCCACCCAGCTCCCGCACGCGGTCGGCGTGGCGCACGCCGCGCGGCTGCGCGGGGACGACGTCGTGGCGCTCGCCATGGTCGGCGACGGCGGCACCAGCGAGGGCGACTTCCACGAGGCGCTGAACTTCGCCGCCGTCTGGCAGGCCCCGGTGGTCTTCCTCGTCCAGAACAACGGCTTCGCCATCTCCGTACCGCTCGCCAAGCAGACGGCCGCCCCGACCCTGGCCCACAAGGCCGTGGGGTACGGGATGCCCGGCCGCCTGGTCGACGGCAACGACGTCGCCGCCCTGCACGAGGTCCTCACCGAGGCCGTGCACCGGGCGCGCTCGGGCGGCGGCCCGACGCTGATCGAGGCCGTCACCTACCGGATGGAGGCCCACACGAACGCCGACGACGCGACTCGTTACCGCTCCGACTCCGAGGTCGAGTCCTGGAAGGCGCACGACCCCGTCGAGCTGCTGGAGCGCGAGCTGACCGGGCGCGGCTGGCTGGACGAGACGGGCATCCGGGAGGCGCGCGACGCGGCCGAGGCGATGGCGGCGGACCTGCGCGAGCGGATGAACGCCGAGCCCGTACTGGACCCGATGGACCTCTTCGCGCACGTCTACGCCGAGCAGACCGGCCGGCTGCGCGAACAGGCGGCCGTGCTGCGCGCCGAACTGGAAGCCGAGGACGACGCATGACGACGATCGCCGAGCCGGGCGCCAAGCCCGCGACGATGGCGCAGGCCCTGACCCGGGCCATGCGCGACGCGATGGCCGAGGACCCCACCGTCCACGTGATGGGCGAGGACGTCGGCACGCTCGGCGGGGTCTTCCGGATCACCGACGGGCTCGCGAAGGAGTTCGGCGAGGACCGGGTCACGGACACCCCGCTCGCGGAGGCCGGCATCCTCGGCACCGCGGTCGGCATGGCCATGTACGGGCTGCGGCCGGTCGTGGAGATGCAGTTCGACGCGTTCGCCTACCCGGCGTTCGAGCAGCTCATCTCGCACGTGGCGAAGATGCGCAACCGCACTCGGGGCGCGATGCCGCTGCCGATCACCATCCGCGTGCCGTACGGCGGCGGCATCGGCGGCGTCGAGCACCACTGCGACTCCTCCGAGGCGTACTACGTGGCCACGCCCGGTCTGACGGTGGTGACCCCGGCGACCGTCGAGGACGCGTACGGGCTGCTGCGGGCCTCGATCGCGAGCGACGACCCGGTGGTCTTCCTGGAGCCGAAGCGGCTCTACTGGTCGAAGGCGCAGTGGTCGCCGGACGCGCCGGCGGCCGTCCCCGGGATCGGCAGGGCGCTGGTCCGGCGGACGGGTACGAGCGCCACCCTGATCACCTACGGGCCCTCGCTGCCGGTCTGCCTGGAGGCGGCCGAGGCGGCGCGCGAGGAGGGCTGGGACCTGGAGGTCGTCGACCTCCGCTCGCTCGTCCCCTTCGACGAGGACACGGTCGTCGCCTCCGTACGGCGCACCGGGCGCGCGGTGGTGGTCCACGAGGCCGGCGGCTTCGGCGGCCCGGGCGCGGAGATCGCCGCCCGCGTGACGGAGCGCTGCTTCCACCACCTGGAGGCGCCGGTGCTGCGGGTGACCGGTTTCGACATCCCGTATCCGCCGCCGATGCTGGAGAAGCACCACCTGCCCGGTGTGGAGCGGATCCTGGACGCGGTGGCCCGCCTGCAGTGGGAGAACTGATGCCGCAGGTCATGGAATTCAAGCTGCCGGACCTCGGCGAGGGGCTCACCGAGGCCGAGATCGTGCGGTGGCTGGTGGCGGTGGGCGACGTCGTCGCCATCGACCAGCCGGTCGTCGAGGTCGAGACGGCCAAGGCGATGGTGGAGGTGCCCTGTCCGTACGGCGGTGTGGTCACCGCCCGGTTCGGCGAGGAGGGCGAGGAGCTGCCGGTCGGCGCCCCGCTGATCACCGTGGCGGTGGGCGCGGAGTCGGCGCCCGCCGGGGCGGCGGCACCGGTCGCCGAGGCGGACGCCGAAGGCTCCGGCACCGCGCCCCGGCCGCTGATCGGGTACGGCTCGGACCACTCGCGCCCGGCGCGTCGGCGGCGGGTGCGGCCCGTCACCGCCGCGGTGTCGGCGCCCGTGGCCGCTCCGGCTCCGGTTCCCGTCCCGGCGGCCCCGGTCCCCGCGGCTCCGGCGGTTCCCGCCGGGCCGGTGCCCGTCATCTCGCCTCTGGTGCGCAAGCTGGCCCGGGACAACGGGGTGGACCTGCGGGCGCTGCGCGGATCCGGGCCGGAGGGCCTGATCCTGCGGGCCGACGTGGAAGCCGCCCTCCGGGCCCCCGAGCCGGTGGCCGCCCCCGCGGCGGTGGCCGCGCAGGGCGAGCGGATCCCCCTCAAGGGTCTGCGCGGCGCGGTGGCGGAGAAGCTCTCCCGCAGCCGGCGCGAGATTCCCGAGGCCACCTGCTGGGTCGACGCCGACGCCACCGAGCTGATGGCGGCGCGGGCCGCGATGAACGCCGTGGACGGCCCGAAGATCTCGGTGCTCGCGCTGCTGGCCCGGATCTGCACGGCCGCGCTGGCGCGGTACCCGGAGCTCAACTCCACGGTGGACCTCGCCGCGAACGAGATCGTCCGGCTCCCGGCCGTCCACCTGGGCTTCGCCGCCCAGACCGAGCGCGGGCTGATGGTCCCGGTCGTCCGCGACGCCCAGACCCGCAGCCCGGAGTCCCTGTCGGCGGAGTTCGCCCGGCTGACGGAGCTGGCCCGGGCGGGGAAGCTGGCCCCCTCGGACCTGACGGGCGGGACGTTCACGCTGAACAACTACGGGGTGTTCGGGGTGGACGGCTCCACGCCGATCATCAACCACCCGGAGGCGGCGATGCTCGGCGTGGGCCGGATCATCCCGAAGCCGTGGGTGTACCGCGGGGAACTGGCCGTCCGTCAGGTCGTCCAGCTGTCCCTGACCTTCGACCACCGGGTCTGCGACGGGGGGGCCGCAGGGGGGTTCCTCCGGTACGTGGCCGACTGTGTGGAGAACCCGGCGGTGCTGCTGCGCGCCCTGTAGCGGCCGGCCCCGCGGCGGCCCGTCAGGGCGGCGGCAGGGCCGGCGGGGTCCAGTCGGCCGGGCGGAGGAGGGCGCGGACGGTGGCCCCGGAAGGGGCGAGGCGGAGGGCGGTGTTGCGGGCCGACACCGCGAGGGGGTGCGTCAGGGCGTGGCCCAGGCGACCGGCCCGGCGGGCCGCTCGTGCGACCGCCTGGGCCCGCGGCCGGCGCACCGCGTCGTAGCGGGACAACGCGGGGGCGACCGGCCCCCCGCCCGCCAGCTCCGCCGCCAGCACCACCGCGTCCTCCAGTGCCTGGCACGCCCCCTGCCCCAGGTTCGGGGTCATGGCGTGGGCCGCGTCCCCGAGCAGGGCCACCCGCCCCACGGCGTACGCGGGCAGCGGGGCCGCCAGCTCGTGGACGTCGTGGTGCAGGACGTCCTCGGGCCGGGTCGCCGCCAACAGCGCGCCCACCTGGGCGTGCCAGTGCGCGAAGCGGCGCTCCAGGACGGACAGCGGGTCCGGGTGCCGGACCCCCGGCGGGCCCGTGAGGACGGCGTGCCATTCGGCGCGGCCGTCCGCGAGGTCGATGTGCCCGAACTCCGCCCCCGGGCCCCAGGTCAGCGCGAAGTCGGCGTCCGTGCCCACCGGTTCCGCGGTGATGGCGCGCAGCACCGTCGAGCCGCTGTAGACGGGTCCGGGGTGGGCCGGGAAGAGCTCCGCGCGGATCCCGCTGCGGATCCCGTCCGCCGCCACGACCAGGTCGGCGTCGGCCGCGGCGTCGAGGGTGCCGGTGCCCGTCCGCAGGCAGCCGGCCGGGAGGGCCTCCCGCAGCAGCCGGTGCAGCACCGCGCGCGGGATGCCGGTGACCGGTGTGCCGAGGGCGCGTTCGAGGGCCCTGCCGTCCATCCGGGACAGCCAGCGGCCGTCCGGGGTGCGGGTGCCGCCCGTGTACTGGGGGTGGGCGGCCGCCCGGACGTCCGCGCCCACGCCCAGTGCGTCCAGCGCGCGGATCCCGTTGGCGGCGAGGGAGATCGCCGCGCCCGCGTCCTCCAGGACGGGGGCGCGTTCCAGGACGCGGACCTCCCACCCGGTGCGGTGCAGTCCGATGGCCGCCGAGAGTCCGCCGATGCCGCCGCCGATGACCAGGGCCCGTCGTGCCGTCATGATCTCCGCCCCTCCCGTTTCTACACCTGTAGAAGTCCTGGGGCGGAGACTACCCCGGGCTTCTACAGGTGTAGAAAGAGGGGGTGAGTGAAGAACGACGGACCGTGCTGGCCGACGCCGCCATCGCCGTACTGGCCGACCTGGGCATGCGCGGGCTGACCCACCGCGCGGTCGACCGGGCCGCCGGGATGCCCCCGGGGACCACCTCGGCCTACCTGCGCACCCGGGCCGCCCTGCTGACCGCCCTCGTACGCCGCCTCGTGGACCGGGACCAGGCCGAGCTCCAGGCCGCCGGGGAGCACACCCCGCTGCCGCTCACCCCCGCCTCGCTCGCCGACGGGCTCGCCGCGCTCACCGCCGCCCGGCTCACCGGGGAGGGGCGGCGGCGTTCCCTGGCCCGCTACGCGTGCGTACTGGAGAGCGTCCGGGACCCGGAACTGCGCGAGATCCTCGTCCCGCGCGAGAACGCCGGGCGGGACGCCGTACGGGCCTTCCTGGCCGCGCACGGCGTCCCCGACCCCGAGACGCGCACCCTCACCCTCCTCGCCTGCGTCGACGGGCTGGTGCTCGAACACCTGCCGGCCGGGGCCCGCGAGGTCCCCCGCGAGGCGCTGGAGGGCCTGGTCGCCGCGGCCCTGCGCTGAGCCGTCGGAGCGGAACGTCCGACGTCAGAACGTCAGCAGGAGTTTGCCCACGTGGGCGCTGGACTCCAGGACGCGGTGGGCCTCGGCGGCCTCGGCGACGGGGTAGGACGCGTGCACCACCGGACGGACCCGGCCCGAGTCGATCAGGGGCCACACGTGCTCCCGTACCGCCGCGATGATGGCCGCCTTCTCCTCCAGCGGACGGGCCCGCAGCGAGGTCGCCGTGATGGCCCCCCGCTTCGCCAGGAGCATCCGCAGGTCCAGCTCCGCCTTCACCCCGCCCTGGAAGCCGATCACCGCGAGCCGGCCGTTCACGGCCAGCGCCTCCAGGTTCCGCGCGAGGTACTTCGCGCCCATGATGTCCAGGATCACGTCCGCGCCGGCCCCGCCGGTCGCCCCCTTCAGCTCCTCCACGAAGTCCTGTTCGCGGTAGTCGATCAGGACGTCCGCGCCCAGCTCCGCACAGCGGGCCAGCTTCTCCTTGCCGCCCGCCGTCACCGCCACCCGCGCGCCCACGGCCTTGCCCAGCTGGACCGCCATGGTGCCGATGCCGCTCGAACCGCCGTGCACCAGCAGGGTCTCGCCCGGCCGCAGCCCCGCGACCATGAACACGTTGGACCACACCGTCGCGACGACCTCCGGGAGCGCCGCCGCCTCCACCAGACCCACGCCCTGCGGGACCGGCAGCAGCTGGCCCGCCGGAACGGCGACCTTCTGCGCGTACCCGCCGCCCGACAGCAGGGCGCACACCTCGTCGCCCACCGCCCAGCCGGACACCCCCGGCCCCAGGGCCGCGATGCGTCCGGAGCACTCCAGACCGGGATAGGGCGAAGCCCCCGGCGGGGGATCGTAGAAGCCCTGCCGCTGCAGGACGTCGGCGCGGTTCACGGCGCTCGCCGCGACCTCGACGAGCACCTCGCCCTCGCCCGCCACCGGATCGGGTACGTCGGCCCAGACGAGGGCCTCGGGGCCGCCCGGCTGCTCGATGGTGATCGCATGCATGGCCCGGAATCTACCGCGCCTACTCCGCCGGGCCGAGCGTGACCTGAGGGGTCGTCGGGGGAGTGGCGCGGACGATGGTGATCAGCCGGTCCGTCAGCTGGAGGGGGCTCGCGTGCGGATCGTCGTACGGGAGCAGGCGGTGCCCGCGGACCACGCTGACGACCAAGTCGTCGGTCTCCCGTACGCCCCGGCCCACCTCGGACCGGTTCACGGGCCGCTCGATCAGGTCCAGGCCGCTGCCCTGATGGATCAGGTCCTCCATCACCGCGCCCGCCCTCGGGCTGAGCACGGACAGGCCCAGCAGCCGTCCGGCGGCGCTCGCGCTCGTGATGACGGCGTCCGCCCCGGACTGCTTCAGCAGCGGGGCGTTCTCCTCCTCGCGGACCGCCGTCACGATCTTCGCGCCCCGGTTGAGCTGCCGGGCCGTCAGGGTGACCAGGACCGCGGTGTCGTCCCGCTGGGTCGCGATGATGACCTGACGGGCCTTCCCGACCTCGGCACGCAGCAGCACCTCGGAACGGGTGGCGTCACCGACGACCCCCGTGAACCCCTCCGAGTTGGCCATGTCGATGACCTTGGCGCTGGGGTCGACGATGACGACCTGCTCCTTCGGGAGGCCGGTCGCCAGCAGCGTCTGGAGCGCCGAGCGGCCCTTGGTGCCGAAGCCGACGACGACCGTGTGCTCGCGCAAGTTCTTCCTCCAGCGGTTCAACCGCCACTCTTCCCGGGTGCGTTCGGTCAGGACCTCCAGGGTGGTGCCGACCAGGATGATCAGGAACAGCACGCGCAGCGGCGTGATCAGCAGGACGTTGACCAGCCGTGCGCTGTCGCTGTACGGGACGATGTCGCCGTAACCGGTCGTCGACAGGGTGACGGTCGCGTAGTAGACGCAGTCGAGGAAGTCGACCTTGTCGTTGGCGTTGTCGTGGTAGCCCTCGCGGTCGAGCCACACGATCAGGACCGTCAGGCACAGCACGAACAGCGCCATCAGCAGTCGGCGCGTGACCTGGCGCAGCGGCCTTTCCACCACCCGCTTGGGCAGTTTGACGCGCCGCGCGACGAGTCTCTCGTCGGCGCCGCGGGCCATCGCGTCCTGGCCGTGGAGTTTCACGTGAAACATCCCCCCGCGGCCCACGGCAGGTCGAGGACCTCCAGCTCCTGCCCGCTGCGCGCCCCGTGCGGCGGGACGACGGCCAGCGCGTCGGCGGCGGCCACCCCGCGCAGCATCGCCGGGCCGTTGTAGCGCAGCGGTACGGCGTGCTCGTCGGTCAGCAGGACCGGCACCAGCCGGGTGTCGTACGGGTGCCCGGGCACGTCGCCCTGGACCGGTACGGCGTAGCGGGGGCGCTGGCGGCGGCCGGCGAGGGCGCGCAGCAGCGGCTCGGCGAGGGTCAGCAGGCCGGACACGGCGGCGAGGGGGTTGCCGGGGAGGCCGACCACGTGGCGGCCGTCCGTACGGTCCCCGAGGCGGGCCAGCAGCATCGGGTGGCCGGGGCGCACGGCGACCCCGTCCACGAGCAGCTCGGCGCCGGCCCGTTCCAGGACGGGGTGGACGTGGTCGACGGGGCCGGAGGCGGTGCCGCCGGTGGTGACGACCACGTCGGCGGTGGATCCGGTGATCGCCTGGAAGAGGGCCTCGGCCCCGGCCGGGTCGTCGCCGAGCCGGCGGGTGGAGACGACCTCGGCTCCGACGCGGGTGAGCCAGGGCGCGAGCATGGGGCTCAGGGCGTCGCGGATCAGGCCGTCGTGGGGGAGGCCCTCGGTGAGCAACTCGTCGCCGAGGACGAGGACCTCCACGCGCGGCCGCGGCCGGGTGACGAGCTCGTCGTACCCGGCGGCCGCGGCCAGACCGAGGACGGCGGGGGTGACGAGGGAGCCGGCCGGGAGCAGCGGGTCGCCGGAGCGGCATTCCTGGCCGCGCGGGCGGATGTCCTGGCCGGTGCCGACGGGCCGGGTGGAGTACAGCTGGCCGCCCGACTCGCGGGCGTGCTCGCTGCGGATCACGGCGGTGGTGTCGGCGGGGATCCGGGCGCCGGTGGCGATCCGTACGGCCTCACCGTCGGCCAGGGGCGCGGGGGAGGCGCCGGCGGTGCCCCCGGCGAGGATCCCGTCGCCGGGGCGCACGGACCAGGGGCCCGGTCCGGCGACGGCCCAGCCGTCCATGGCGGAGGTGTCGAAGGACGGCAGGTCGCCGAGGGCGTCCAGGGAGGTGGTCAGCACCTCGCCGAGCGCGTCCGCGAGGGCCACCCGGTGGGTGCGGGCCCGGACGGTCGTACCGGCCAGGGCGGCGCTCTCCCGGGCGCGCTGCCAGGCGCTGGCCCGGTGGCCCGGCTCGGGGGTGGGCGTGCGGCTCACGAGGGCGAGGGCCTCGTCCAGGGCGCCGTCGGCGTCGGTACGGGTCATGGAGAGCCGTTCCCCTCGGGGTCGGTGGGCTCGGGGTCGGGGGATCCGGCCTCGGCCGCCCAGCGCAGGGCCAGGTCGGCGGCCTTCCGGGAAGCCTCGGCGACGGCCCGGGCGGGGTCGGCGCCGGCCGCCTCGGCGCGGGCGGCGGCGTAGCCCACGAGGAAGGTCGTCAGCGGCGCGGCGGGCCGGGCGACACCGTGGGCGGCGTCGCGGGCGAGGTCGAGCAGCGTCTTGGTGTCGACGTCGATGTCGATGCCGAGCTCGTTCTTGGCGGCGTTGATCCATTGGTCCAGCACGTGCCCATGCTCCCTGATCCGGGCGCGGGCCGTCGCCAGGTCCTCCCAGGTGTCGCAGTCGAAGGAGGCGAGTGGCGCAGCGGCGGTGACCCGGACCAGTTCCAGCTCGGCGGTGAGCGCGCGCAGGGGGAGGCCGTGGAGGGTGCCGTGCTCGGTGGCGAGCAGGGCGATCTCGCGGCGCAGGGGTTCGGCGCGGTAGGCGGCGACGAGGGGCTGGTCGCGGCCGCCGGGGTCCTTGAGGAGGGCCCCGTCGCCCGGGCCGCCGGCGGCGGCCGCGAGCAGGGCGCGGACGGTGTCCGCGTCGAGGAAGGGGAGGTCCGCGGAGAGCACGAGGACCAGCGCGGAGGTCGTCCGCCGCAGGCCGGCGTGGAGCGCGGCCACCGGGCCGCCGCCGGGCGGGGCCTCCAGGGTCCAGTCGACCGGGCGGGCGGTGGGCCTGCGGGCGCCGACGACCACCGTCGCGGCGGCGTCCGGGCAGGCCGCCAGGACGCGGTCGAGGAGGGTGCGGCCGCCCACCGGGAGGGTGGGCTTGTCGGCCCCGCCGAGGCGCCGTGCGGCTCCGCCGGCGAGGACGATGGCGTCGTAGCTCATGTCCCCGAGTATGCGGGGCCCCTCGGGGGTGCGGCGGAGCCCGCTCACCCCCTGCTGATCCGCCGGCTGCGGGCGGGGCCGGAGCAGCCGGCGCCGGCGGAGCTGGGAGGAGCCCCGCCGGCGGGGTGGCCTAGGGGGTGTCCGCAAAGTAGCGTCGTCCGCCCGCGGGGCAGGCGGGACTTTGCGGACACCCCCTAGAGGTACGGGCCCGAGCGGATGGCTCCGTGGGGGCCGTCTTCGTCCTCGTCGTCGTGGGAGCCGCCCGGGGGCAACGCGCGGCGCATCTGCTCCAGTTGGGCCCGCGCCGCCATCTGCTGGGCGAACAGGGCCGTCTGGATGCCGTGGAAGAGGCCCTCCAGCCATCCCACCAATTGTGCCTGCGCGATCCGGAGTTCCGCCTCGGACGGGATCGCCTCCTCGGTGAACGGCAGGGAGAGGCGTTCCAGTTCCTCGACCAGCTCCGGGGCCAGGCCGTCTTCCAGTTCCTTCACCGACGCCGCGTGGATGTCCTTGAGACGGACCCGGCTGGCCTCGTCCAGAGGTGCGGCGCGGACCTCTTCCAGAAGTTGCTTGATCATGCTGCCGATCCGCATGACCTTGGCGGGCTGTTCGACCATTTCCGTCACCGGGACCTCGCGCGACTCGTCATCGGCGCCGCCGACCGCCTTCCCGTCCTGTCCCACGATCAGGACGTGCGGGGGACTGTCCTGCGACCGTTCACTCCTCGGCATCTCCATGCCGTCATTCTCTCGCACACCTTCGTTCTCACACGGTGTGCCCCCGCACGGGCGTGATCCACCCTGTGCGGGGGCGGCAACGTCATCCCGTCGCCCGGCGGGCCAGGGCGCCGTTCGACCTGGTGACCACGGCGGCCAGCAGCGCCGCGCCCAGGGGCACGGCGACGAGGAGCCCGGCGAGGGTGTCCCACGGGATGGCGATGGGGACGTAGAGGGTCTCGTCGGGGGTGGAGTAGCCGGCCTCGATGCTGTGCAGCAGCAGGCTCCGCTGCTCGCGTTCCTGGGTCAGGCGCAGGCCGACCGCCGGCAGGACGCCCGCCGCCGAACCGAGGACGACGCCCATCAGGGCCACCACCCCGCACTGGAAGCCGCTGAGGGTGCGGCGCACGCGCGGAGCCGCGCCGACCGCCGCCAGCGTCTTCAGGTCGGCCTCGGAGTCCGCCTGGGCCAGACCGGTCGCGATGCCGGCCGCGCCGATGGTGACCAGGCCCGCGAACACGGCGAGGGCCAGCATGCCGATGGTGCTGTCCCCCTGGTAGCCGCGTTCGATCGAGACGCGGACGTCGGCACCGGTGCGGTCGATCTCCCCGTCCAGCCGCTGCCGCTGTTCGGTGGTGGCGGCCGTCTCCAGGCGGAAGTACGACCCGACCGGGGCCGTGGCGATGCCGGCGGCCCGCACCGCGGAGGGTGGCAGGACGACGCCCACGCCCCAGGACTCGACGCCCTCGGGCGCCTGGTGGACGCCGAGGACCTTGTCCTGGCCCGGCAGTTCGGCGTGGGTCGCGGTGGCCTTCTGCGCCGCGACCGGGTCGGTGACCACCCGGAGGGTGATCTTCCCGTCCTTCACCGCGCGGCGGTCGAAGGCGACGGGCCGTCCCGCCTTCAGGGCGGCCACCGACCCCGGGTCCGTGACGGCCAGGACCTGGAGGAGCTTCTCGTCCGCCACGATCGTCTGGAACGAGGAGCCCGGGCGCCGGGGGAGCGCGCAACGCGGGTCCTGGCGCAGCTTCTTCGCCTCTTCCTTCGGGAAGTCGGCGGGCCCGTGCTCGGACTCGTAGAGCGGGCAGCGCTGTTCCTTCGGCACGATGAGCTCGACCCGCCCGCAGCCCGGCGACGTGGAGAACGACTCGCAGTTCGGGTTGCCGGCCACCAGGCGGTCCACATCGGCCCGTACCGCCACCGGCAGGGTCCTGCCGAGGATCTCGCGGGCCGCCGGGACCTCCCGGTGGGAGCTGTTGTCGCTCGCGCTCAGCAGGCCCGCGCCGGCCGGGAGTTCGGCGACGTACTCGTGACGGGCCTGGACGTCCCGGCTGTGCTGGTACGTGGACACCGCCACGGTTCCGGCGACGGCGGCCAGGACGGCGGCCACGGCCGGAGCCGTACGCCCCCGGTTGCGGACGGCGTCGCGCAGCGCGAGCCGCGGCGACAGCGGCAGCCACCGGCCCAGCCGCCCGAACAGGCCCACCAGCAGCGGGGTGAGGGCCACGACGCCCAGCTCGGCGAGGGCGCTTCCGGCCGCGACGAGGTTGGGGCTGACCCGGTAGCGGGTCCCGTAGAGGGCGATCGCGACGCCGCCGGCCACGGCGAGCAGTCCGATCACGGGCAGGACCCGGTTGGCGCGCCGGATGCCGCGGCGGCCGGTGAGGGAGGCCAGGACCGTCTGCCGGGAGGCGGTGACGGCGGGGACGAACGCGGCCAGCAGACCGGTCAGGACGGCGAGCAGCGCGATCCCCAGGAGTTCCGCGGGGCGGAAGTCCAAGGCGCCGAAGCGGATGCCGATCTTCTCTTCCAGGAGCGGCCGCAGCCCGACGGTGAGCCCCACGCCGAGCGCGCAGCCGACGACGGCGGCCGCGGCGCCGATGACCAGGCCGCCGGACAGGACGATGGCCCGGATGTGCCGGCGGTCACCGCCGTTGGCGCCGACCAGGCCCAGCTGGCGGCGCGAGCGCCGGGCGCCGACCGCGAAGGCGGGCCCGGCGAGCAGGCAGACCTCCAGCAGGGCCAGGCCCACGACGGTGGCCACGGTGGCCTTCTCGGTGAACCGGCCCCCGTTCAGCCCCGGCGTGGCGAACCGCCCCTTCGGCTCCTGCGCGTACAGCGGCACCTGGGAGTCGGCGGGCGGGTGCTCCACGACGGTGCGGGAGAGGACGAGCCCGCCCTTGGCGTTGGCCTCCTTGACCATGTTCCACGTGAAACCATCGCCGCCGACCTTCACGAGGAAGGAGTCGGTGACGTTCAGCCCGGACGCCCCGGTGGCGGCCAGGGCCTTGTCGAGCGGGGCGAGCAGGGTGCCGGGCAGGGCGAGCAGTTCGTCGCGCGCGAGCTCGGAGGGCAGCTCGTAGGAGCCGACGATCCGGTACGGGGCGCTCGCGCCGCGCGGGGTCACCGAGGAGCCGACGTAGAGCCCGGAGTGCTCCAGGAAGGCGGCGGTGGCGATGACCTCGCCGGGCTCGTGCGGGAGCCGGCCGCGCAGCGGGGTGACGACGCCCTGTGCGAGGGGGTGGTGCACGTCGAGCTCGCGCAGCTGCGTGTCCAGCAGGCCGTGCCGGGTGTGCACCTTGACCCCGGACGAGCTCATCTGGACGGCCTCGGCGCCGGCCGGGACGACGGCCTTGAGCGGGGCGTCCTTCTTCTCCGGGTCTGGGCGGTACGTGTCGTAGCCGCCGACGGGCGCGTAGCTCTCCGCGTCGGGGCGCTGGTGGATGGGCCCGTCGAGGCCGGTCCGGTCGATCCGGGCGTCCGCGGCGCCGATCCGGCGGGACAGCGCCTGCGCGGGGGTGAGTTCGGCGCTGCGCAGGGTGAGGTCGATCGCGCTGGCCCCGACGACCGGAAGGGCGATCATCGCGAGGACGAGGGCACTGCGGCCCTTGGCGCGCCAGGCGTCGCGGCGGGCGATGCGCAGCGCCGCGATCCAGGAGTGGTACCAGGAGGCGAGCGGGAAGGTCACAGGCCGGCCGCCCGCCCGGAGAGCAGCGAGTCGGCGTGGCTGCGCAGGGTCTCGTCGACGACGTTGCCGTCGCGCAGGAACACGACCCGGTCCGCCCAGGCGGCGAAGCGGGGCTCGTGGGTGACCAGGACCCCGGCCGCGCCGGCGTCGCAGCGCAGCCGCAGCAGGGCGAGCACGGACTCGCCGGTCTCGGAGTCGAGGGCGCCGGTGGGTTCGTCGGCCAGGACCAGGCGGCGGTCGCCGACCAGGGCGCGGGCGATGGCCACGCGCTGCTGCTGGCCGCCGGACATCTCGTCGGGGAAGCGGTCCGCGAGGGAGCGCAGGCCGATCTCCTCCAGGGCGGCGAGGGCGGCGGTGCGGGCCCTGCGGGCGGAGGTCCCGTCGAGTTCGAGGGGCAGGGCCACGTTCTCGGCGGCGGTGAGGGCCGGTATGAGGTTGTAGTCCTGGAAGACGTAGCCGATGCTGCGGCGGCGCAGGGCGGCCAGCTTGCGGCGGCCCGCGGTGGTGATGTCGACGCCCTCGACCAGGACCCGGCCGCTGGTGGGGGTGTCGAGCCCGCCGGCGAGGGTGAGGAGGGTGGACTTGCCGGAGCCGGAGGGGCCCATGACGGCCACGAGTTCGCCGGGGTGGACGGAGAGGTGGATCCCGCGCAGGGCGTGCACCTCGGTGGCGCCGCTGCCGTGCGTGCGGACGAGGTTCTCCAGCCGGAGCACGGGCGCGGAGGGCTGGGACGGCTGCCCCGGGTGGGACGGCTGCCCCGGGTGGGACGGCTGCCCCGGGTGGGACGGCTGCCCCGGGTGGGACGGGTGGGAGCGGTGCTGCTGGTCGGGCATGAAGGGTCCCCCTTGGAAGGGCTGTTCAGCCCCGCCGCGTGCGGGCGGCGGGGCCGGTGGTCGGGCCGGTGGCGGCCGCCGCCGGGGGCGGCGGGGGCGTCGACGGCCCGTCGGGCGCGGGCGCGGGTGCGGCGGCGGTCGTGCCGAGCGCGGCCAGCCGGACGAGCCGGGCCTCCGAGTGGTCGAGCCAGCGGGCCTCGGCCTCGGTCTGGAAGATCAGCTGCTCCAGCACCAGCAGCCAGGCCACGTCGTCGCGTTCGTGCGCCTGCCCGCTCTCGATGGCGGCCAGGGCCCGGGCCTTGAGCCGGGTGTAGTCCTGCATCGCCTTGACCGTGGCGTGCCGCTGGGACTGGATGACGGCGCGGATGTCCACGCCGGGGGCTCCGACGGCCATGGCCAGCTTGATGGCCAGCTCGTCGCGGGGCGGGTTGGTGCGGTCCACCGGGCGCTCGTACCAGGCGCGCAGCTCGTCGCGCCCGGTGTCGGTGATGGCGTAGAGGGTGTGCCCGGCGGCGTCCTCCCCGCCGGGTGCGACGAGCCCGTCGCGCTCCAGGCGGGCGAGGGTGGTGTACACCTGCCCGACGTTGAGCGGCCAGGTGGAGCCGGTGCGGGATTCGAATTCGGTGCGCAGCTGGGAGCCGTAACGGGGGCCCCGTTCCAGCAGCGCCAGAAGGCCGTGGCGGATCGACATACTCAGTATGTATACAGGGGCATACCGAGTATGTATACCGAGTATGCCCAGTGAGTCGGGTCGGCGGCCGCTAGCGGCCCCGGCGCAGCCGTACGCCCATGTACCCCAGGCCCATGCCCATGAGGGCCAGGCCGGTGCCCAGCGGGAGCAGATGGGCGGCCAGGTCGGCGACCCGCTCGTTCGGCTCGGTGCCCAGCGCCGAGACCTGGGACGTGCCGCTGGGCGCGGGGCTCGGCGGGGTGGCGGGGCGCTGGTTCGCGGGGCGCTCGCGGCCGTCCGGGCGCGGGGCCGGCCGCACCGGGCGCAGGGGCCGGGAGGCGGTGGTGAGCTCGGGGTCGGCCGGGGCGTCCGCGGGCCGGCCCGGGTGCTCCCGTCCGACCCCTCCGGCGCTGCCGGCGAGCTCCTCGTAGGCCTCTTCCGGGACCTCCTCGACCACCGCCGCCAAGGGCTCCCGGGCCGTGGGGCCGGGTGCGGGGCCGGCCCGTACCGCCGCGGCGGGGGTGCGGGCGGGGGCCGTGCCCACGGGGGCGGTGGCCAGCAGCGCGGCGGCCGCCAGCGCGGCTCCGGCCGTCCGGTGCGGAACGCGGAGGCGTCGTCTCACGGGGTGCCCCTCCCGTTCCGTGCGGCCGGGACGCCGGGGATCCGAGGCGCCGCACTCAGAGTGGCACAGGGGGATAAAACGGGCATCCCGGGACACCCGTCAGGGTGCCCCGGGATGCCCGGGTGTCAGAGTGCCGCCCGCCGCGACCGGTTGCCGGTCACCGCGGCGGGCGGCCTTCGGCTACGACGGATTGCCGGTCGAGACGACCAGCGTGAACTCCGTGCCCTCCTTGGGCACGTCGGTCCCGGACTCGGGCAGCTGCTCCAGCACCGTGTCCTGGCCGTAGACGGTCTCGTCCCGTTCCGTGATCTTGTACCGCCAGCCGGCCGCCTGGATGCACTGCTTGATCGACATCAGGTTCTTGTACCGGAAGTCCGGGGCCATGACCTTCGTCGCGTCCTTGTAGGACTTGGTCGGGCTCTTGCACTTCTCCACGTCGATCGTGCGCGAGGTGTCCGGCCCCTTGTGCCCCGCCTTGGCCGAGGCCGAGGCGGAGGCGGCCGCCGAGGAGCCGGGGCCCGCCGTGTTGGTGTTGTCCGTGTCGTCGCCCATGTTCAGCACGGCGATGAGTCCGCCGATGGCCAGCAGGGCCACCGCGATCGCGCCGACCACCACAGGCGTGTTCTTCTTCCCGCCGCCCGAGGAGGCCGCCGGGGCCGGCGTGTGGCTCGGCGAGATGGTGAACGGCGGCGGCGTCTGCGGCGCGTACTGCTGCTGCGGCGCCTGCGCCGTCTGGGGGTACGCGTACCCGCCCTGCTGCTGCGTGGGCGCCGGCTGCGCGTACGGGGACGGCGGCGGGGTCTGCGGGGCCTGGTACGGCTGCTGGAGCGCGTGCGCCGGCGGGGCCTGGAAGCCGGCGTCCACCGGCGGGAACACGGTCGAGCCGACGCCCGCGCCGCTGCCGCCCGCGTGCGCGCCCGGCACGATGGCCGGGGCGCCGGCGTGGCCGGCCGACATGACCCGCATGATCTCGTCCCGCATGGCCGCGGCCGTCGGGAAACGCTCGTTCGGGTTCTTCTTCAGCGCCCGCGCCACCAGCGCGTCCATCGCCGGGGTGAGGGAGCGGTTGATGGAGGACGGGGCCACCGGCTCCTCCTGGACGTGCGCGTACGCGATCGCCAGCGGGGAGTCGGCCTCGAAGGGGATACGGCCCGTCAGCAGCTGGAAGAGCATGATGCCGACCGAGTACAGGTCGGAGCGGGCGTCCACGCCGCGCCCCAGGGCCTGCTCCGGCGACAGGTACTGCGGGGTGCCGACGACCATGCCGGTCTGGGTCATCGAGGTGACCCCCGACTGCATGGCCCGGGCGATGCCGAAGTCCATGACCTTGACCACGCCGCGCTTGGTCATCATCACGTTGCCCGGCTTGATGTCGCGGTGGACCAGGCCCATCTCGTGGCTGGTCTCCAGCGCGGCCAGCACGTCGGCCGTCACCTTCAGGGCCTTGTCGGCGGGCATGGCCCCGTACTGGCGCACGTCCGCGTCGAGGACCGAGCCGAGCGGCTGGCCCTCCACGTACTCCATGACGATGTACGGCATGACCGCCTCGTCGCCGGCGCCGGCGCCGAAGGTGACGGTTCCCTCGCCCGTGTCGAAGACCGAGACGATGTTGGTGTGCGACAGTTTCGCAACAGCCTGCGCCTCGCGCCGGAACCGCTCGCGGAAGGACGCCTCGCGCCCCAGCTCGCTGTGGAGCGTCTTGATGGCGACCTGGCGGTCGAGCGCGGAGTCGTACGCGAGGTAGACCGAGGCCATGCCCCCCTCGCCCAGCAAATCCCTTAGCTGGTAACGGCCACCGGCCAGGGAGCCGCCTGCGTACCGGCCCTGTGTGCCGTCCTGGCTCATGACTGTTGCTTCCCCTCGGGCTGTGTTGCTACGCGTCTGGCTGAGCGCATGTCGCGCCCAGTCTGCCGGAGGGCAAGCACACGTCAAGCCGGTGCCCGCTGCGTGACCACGGGCCTACGGGGTGTCCGTAGCCGAACGGTGACGGGTTCGGAGGCTGTAGCGTTCACCGGAGCACCCGAAGAGGCCCCACCGCTAGAGCGGACGAGAGAGACGACGGCGAGGACTGATGGCACCCGAACCCGAGGGAAACGGCGCCGGGATGGCCGACGGTCCTGAGCACTGGGGCGCGGGCGGCATCGTGGGGGACGGCCGTTACCGGCTGACCCACCGCCTGGGCCGCGGCGGCATGGCCGAGGTCTTCGCGGCCGAGGACGTCCGGCTGGGCCGCACCGTGGCCGTGAAGCTGCTGCGCGCCGACCTGGCCGAGGACCCCGTGTCCAAGGCCCGCTTCACCCGTGAGGCACAGTCGGTGGCCGGCCTCAACCACCACGCCGTGGTCGCCGTCTACGACTCCGGCGAGGACCGGGTCGGCCCGAACGTGGTCCCGTACATCGTGATGGAGCTGGTCGAGGGCCGCACCATCCGCGAGCTGCTGCTCAGCGCCGAGGCCCCGGGGCCCGACCAGGCGCTCATCATCGTGTCGGGCGTGCTGGAAGCCCTCGCGTACTCGCACCAGCACGGCATCGTGCACCGCGACATCAAGCCCGCCAACGTGATCATCACCCACGCCGGCGCGGTGAAGGTGATGGACTTCGGCATCGCCCGCGCCCTGCACGGCGCGCAGTCCACCATGACCCAGACCGGCATGGTCATGGGCACCCCGCAGTACCTGTCGCCGGAACAGGCCCTCGGCAAGGCCGTCGACCACCGCAGCGACCTGTACGCCACCGGCTGCCTGCTCTACGAACTGCTCGCGCTGCGGCCCCCCTTCACCGGCGAGACCCCCCTGTCGGTGGTCTACCAGCACGTCCAGGACGCCCCCGTCCCGCCCTCGCAGCTGCCCGAGGGGCACCACATCCCGCAGGAGCTCGACGGCCTCGTCATGCGGTCCCTCGCCAAGGACCCCGACGACCGGTTCCAGAGCGCCGAGGAGATGCGCGGGCTCGTCCAGTACGCGCTCCAGATGCTCCAGGACCAGGGCCCGAACACCGGCACCTGGAACACCGGACCGGTCGTCATGGCGCTCCCGCACGGCCAGCCGGGCGGCGCGGCGACGTCGGTGATGCCGGCGGGCCCGGGCGGCGGCCCCCGCCCCGGATACCCCTCGCACGCCACGACCTCGCAGTTCCAGCAGCCGATGGTGCCCCCGCTGAACCCGGACGACGGCACGGCCTTCCCCGGCGGCGGCCACGGCGGCGCACCGGGCGGCCACGGCGGGTACGACGGCTATGACGGCTACGACGGGTACGACAACCGCTCCGGCGGCGGGAAGTGGAAGGTCTGGCTCTTCGTCCTGCTGGCGGTGCTGGCCATCGCCGGCGGTGCCGCGTACGCGGTCAAGAGCGGCCTCGGCACGGGCGGCGGCGGCAAGCCGAAGACCAGCGTGACCAGCCCCGGCACGGGGCAGAGCAGCCCGGGCACGCAGGACACCCCGCAGACCTCGCCGAGCCCGGAGACGGGACGCTCGCACGACGAGGACACCTTCACGCCCGCCCCGAGCCGCAGCAAGTTCACGCCGAGCACCACCCCGTCGGCGTCCCAGGGCGGATCGTCCTCGCCGGAGACGAAGAACCCGACGACCCCGCCGCCGAAGACCACCCCGGTGGAGCCGCCCACCAAGAACCCGACCCCGCCCAGCGGGGGCGGCGGCAGCCCGGCCGGCGCCGACGCCGCCGACTAGCGGTACGTACGGACGAGAAAGAGGCCCGGCGGAATTCCCATTCCGCCGGGCCTCTTTCTCGTCCGCTCCCGCTTTTCCCCCGTCAGAGGGCGTGCTGACGGGCCCGGTCGTAGCGGTCGCCATTTCCCGGCCCGAGGGTGTGCACGGTGACGAACTGCGGTTCTATGCGCAGGTGGACCGGATCGAACACCTCGCCGTCCACGAAATGCGGCCCCGGACCGAAGAGTTCGAGTTCCGCCGTGGTCGGTTCGGCGAGCCGCGCCGTGCCCGTGACCTGCACGGACCACAGCCGGGACGCCCCGGAATTGAAGTTGTCGGCCCCATAGGAGACCACGCTGCCGTGACAGGCGTGATGACAGCCGAATCCGGCGTGCATTCTCAGGACGATCCGGCCGCCCACCACGATGTGGCGGGCGACGGCGAGGAAGGGGAGCGCGCGCATGCTGGTGGCCACCCGGCCGTACGGCACACGGCGCAGCATTTCCACGGACTGCATTTCCTCCGGCGACATGCGACCACTCTCGGACCCCGGCCGGCGGCCGCGGAAGAGGAGCCCGCCCCCAGGACGAAGGACGTTGGTCCCGAATCCGTCCGCGTCCACTCGACGCCCCCTGGGGACCCGCTCGAACGGGGTTGCGTCCCGCTCGGCGCGGGGTCGAGCGGGACTGGTGCGGTCTCGCGAGGGGGTTGAGCGGGCCTGGTGCGGCCTCGGGGGCGGACGGAGTGCGGCTGGGGCGCGGGTCAGCGCTTCTGCGCCTGGAGCCGGGCCACGTAGGCGGCGGCCTGGGAGCGGCGCTCCATGCCCAGCTTCGACAGCAGGCTGGAGACGTAGTTCTTGATGGTCTTCTCGGCCAGGTGCAGCCGCTCGCCGATGACCCGGTTCGTCAGCCCCTCGCCGATCAGGTCGAGGATCTTGCGCTCCTGCTCGGTGAGGTTGGCGAGCCGGTCGTCGCCCTTGCCGTTCTTGCCGTCGCGCAGCCGCTCCAGCACGCGCGCGGTCGCCACCGGGTCCAGCAGAGACTTGCCTGCCGCCACGTCACGCACCGCGCTGAGCAGCTCGTTTCCTCGGATCGCCTTGAGGACGTAGCCCGAGGCGCCCGCCATGATCGCGTCGAACAGAGCCTCGTCGTCGGCGAACGAGGTGAGCATCAGGCACTTGATGTCCTCGTGCTGGGAGCGGACCTCGCGGCACACCTCGACCCCGCTGCCGTCCGGCAGGCGCACGTCGAGGACGGCCACGTCGGGGCGGACCGCCGGGATGCGGACCAGGGCGTCCGCGGCGGTACCGGCCTCGCCGACGATCTCGATGTCCTCTTCGACCGACAAAAGCTCATGAACACCCCGACGTACTACTTCGTGGTCGTCCAGGAGAAATACCTTGATTTTTCCGTTTTCGCGCACAAGCTCATCTTCACACACTCACCTCTTCCCTGCCGGAGTTACCCGGGATAACGTGCCGTTGTTCCGGCCGCCTGCAAGGCTGTGACCAGTGGTTGTTCCCGCAGCGGCCGATTTACTTGGATATCCAAGCAAAATCGCAGGTCAAACGGGGTTTCGCAGTTATGCGTCGCACTGGGTAACGTGCTGTGCGCAGGGCACTCGCCGGGGCACCTGTCACGCCTGAATCCGAAACGCGCCGTGCACCCACCCCGTGTACGGGTACGGATACAGGTGAGCCGCACTGGTCCCCGGAGAACCCGGGTGCCGGACCGACGGAGGAGCACACGTGACCGTGGAGAGCACTGCCGCGCGCAAGCCGCGACGCAGCAGCGGCACCAAGCGGGCGGCAGGCGCGGCAAGCGCCCGCAAGACCGCCGCTGCCACCGCACAGCCGCACGACGCCGAGCCTCAGCTCGTACAACTGCTGACGCCCGAGGGTGAACGGGTCGAGGTCGACAACCACCCCGACGTGGCGGAATTCGCGGCCTTCGTCGCGGACATCACCACCGACGACCTGCGCGGTCTCTACCGCGACATGGTCCTCACCCGCCGCTTCGACGGCGAGGCGACCGCCCTCCAGCGCCAGGGCGAGCTGGGCCTGTGGGCCTCGCTGCTGGGCCAGGAGGCCGCCCAGATCGGCTCCGGCCGGGCACTCCGCGACGACGACTACGTCTTCCCGACCTACCGCGAGCACGGCGTGGCCTGGTGCCGCGGCGTCGACCCGACGAACCTGCTCGGCATGTTCCGCGGCGTGAACCACGGCGGCTGGGACCCGAACACCAACAACTTCCACCTCTACACGATCGTCATCGGCTCGCAGACGCTGCACGCGACCGGTTACGCGATGGGCGTGGCCAAGGACGGCGCCGACTCCGCCGTCATCGCCTACTTCGGCGACGGCGCGTCCAGCCAGGGCGACGTGATGGAGGCCTTCAACTTCTCCGCCGTCTACAACTCCCCCGTGGTGTTCTTCTGCCAGAACAACCAGTGGGCGATCTCCGAGCCGACCGAGCGCCAGATGCGCGTGCCGCTCTACCAGCGCGCCCAGGGCTTCGGCTTCCCCGGCATCCGCGTCGACGGCAACGACGTCCTGGCCTGCCTCGCGGTCACCCGCTGGGCGCTGGACCGCGCCCGCCGCGGCGAGGGCCCCGCCCTGATCGAGGCGTTCACGTACCGCATGGGCGCCCACACCACCTCCGACGACCCGACGAAGTACCGCGCGGACGAGGAGACGGCCGCCTGGGAGGCGAAGGACCCGATCCTGCGCCTGAAGGCCCACCTGCTGGCCTCCGGGGGCGCCGACGAGGCGTTCTTCGAGGAGCTGGAGGCGGAGAGCGAGACCCTCGGCAAGCGGGTCCGCGAGGTCGTGCGCGCCATGCCCGACCCCGACACCATGGCGATCTTCGAGAACGTCTACGCGGACGGGCACGCGCTCGTCGACGAGGAGCGCGCCCAGTTCGCCGCCTACCTCGCTTCCTTCGAGGCCGAGGAGGGTCACTGATGGCCGTCGAGAAGATGTCGATCGCGAAGGCGCTCAACGAGTCCCTGCGCAAGGCCATGGACACCGACCCCAAGGTCCTGATCATGGGCGAGGACGTCGGCAAGCTGGGCGGTGTCTTCCGCATCACCGACGGGCTCCAGAAGGACTTCGGCGAGGAGCGGGTCATCGACACCCCGCTCGCCGAGTCGGGCATCGTCGGCACCGCCATCGGCCTGGCCCTGCGCGGCTACCGGCCGGTCGTGGAGATCCAGTTCGACGGGTTCGTCTTCCCCGCGTACGACCAGATCGTCACGCAGCTCGCGAAGATGCACGCGCGCGCCCTCGGCAAGATCAAGCTGCCGGTCGTCGTCCGCATCCCCTACGGCGGCGCCATCGGTGCGGTCGAGCACCACAGCGAGTCCCCCGAGACGCTGTTCGCGCACGTCGCGGGCCTCAAGGTGGTCTCCCCCGCGAACCCGAGCGACGCGTACTGGATGCTCCAGCAGGCGATCCTCAGCGACGACCCGGTGATCTTCTTCGAGCCGAAGCGCCGCTACTGGGACAAGGGCGAGGTCGACACCGACGCCATCCCCGGTGAGCTGCACAAGGCGCGGGTGGTCCGCGAGGGCGCCGACCTCACCCTGGCCGCGTACGGCCCGATGGTGAAGGTCTGCCTGGAGGCGGCCGCCGCGGCCGCCGAGGAGGGCAAGTCGGTGGAGGTCCTGGACCTGCGCTCGATGTCCCCGATCGACTTCGACGGGATCCAGGCGTCGGTGGAGAAGACCCGCCGGCTGGTCGTGGTCCACGAGGCCCCGGTCTTCCTCGGCACCGGCTCCGAGATCGCCGCCCGCATCACGGAGCGGTGCTTCTACCACCTGGAGGCCCCGGTGCTGCGCGTCGGCGGCTTCCACGCCCCGTACCCGCCGGCCCGCCTGGAGGACGAGTACCTGCCGGGCCTGGACCGCGTGCTCGACGCCGTCGACCGCTCGCTGGCGTTCTGAGGAGAGCCGCGTCATGACGATCCGCGAATTCAAGATGCCCGACGTGGGCGAGGGCCTGACCGAGGCCGAGATCCTCAAGTGGTACGTCCAGCCGGGTGACACGGTCACCGACGGTCAGGTCGTCTGCGAGGTCGAGACGGCGAAGGCGGCCGTCGAGCTGCCGATCCCCTTCGACGGAGTGGTGCACGCGCTGCTCTTCGAGGAGGGCGTGACGGTCGACGTCGGCCAGGTCATCATCTCCGTGCAGACCGGCGGCGCCGACGCCGCGGAGGCCCCGGCCGCCGCTGCCGTCCCGGCGGCCGTGGAGGAGCCGGCGGAGGAGGCCGCGCCCGAGGGCCGCCAGCCCGTGCTGGTGGGCTACGGGGTTTCCCAGGCTTCGACGAAGCGCCGCCCGCGCAAGGCGGTGGCGGGCGCCCCGGCGGCCGCCGCGCCCGTGGCCCCCATGCCCGTCGTGCCGGCGCCCGCCGCGCCCGCTCCGGCGGAGCGCAACGGCACCGCGCACGCGGGCGGCAACGGCGCGGCCGCCGCCGAGCGGCCGCTGGCCAAGCCGCCCGTGCGCAAGCTCGCCAAGGACCTCGGCATCGACCTGGCCTCGGTGGTCCCCACCGGTGACGGCGGTGTCGTGACCCGCGAGGACGTGCACGCCGCCGCCGCGGCCGCGCTCGCCCCGCAGGCCCCCGCGGTCCAGGCCCCGGCGGCCCCCGCGGTGGCCCCCGCGCCCGTCGCGGCCCCCGCCGAGCCGGTCCCGGCCGTCGCCGTGGCACCGGGCGCGCGGGAGACCCGTATCCCGGTCAAGGGCGTCCGCAAGGTCACCGCCCAGGCCATGGTCGGCTCCGCCTTCACCGCGCCGCACGTCACCGAGTTCATCACCCTCGACGTGACCCGGACGATGAAGCTGGTCCAGGAGCTCAAGGACGACCCGGACCTGGCCGGCCTGCGGATCAACCCGCTGCTGCTGATCGCCAAGGCGGTCCTCGTCGCCCTCCGCCGCAACCCGGACGTGAACGCGTCCTGGGACGAGGCGGCCCAGGAGATCGTGCTCAAGCACTACGTGAACCTGGGCATCGCGGCGGCCACCCCGCGCGGTCTGATCGTCCCGAACATCAAGGACGCCCACACCAAGACCCTGGCGGAGCTGTCGGCCTCGCTGTCGGACCTGGTGGCCACGGCCCGCGAGGGCAAGACCTCCCCGGCCGACATGCAGAACGGCACCATCACCATCACCAACGTCGGCGTCTTCGGCGTCGACACCGGTACGCCCATCCTGAACCCCGGCGAGTCGGCGATCCTCGCGGTCGGCGCGATCAAGCTCCAGCCGTGGGTCCACAAGGGCAAGGTGAAGCCGCGCCAGGTCACCACCCTGGCCCTGTCGTTCGACCACCGCCTCATCGACGGCGAGCTGGGCTCCAAGTTCCTCGCGGACATCGCGGCGGTCCTGGAGCACCCGCGCCGGCTGGTCACCTGGTCGTAGCCGCTGCGGCAGCCGACGCCCGCCGATGGCCGGTCCCCCCTTCCGGGAGGGGCCGGCCATCGGCGTTCCTCCGGACCGGCGCCGCGGACTGGTGTCCCGGACCGGTGTCCCGGAGGAAAACCGCTGGCCGGGCCCGCGCTCCGGGGTGATCATCGGCCGGATGAGATTCCGTACCGCCCTCGACGACCCCGCCGCCCTCGACCGCGCCCTGGCCTGGCCGGCCGGGGGCCCCGTCCCGCCGCTCCCCGCCGACCGCGTCCACGAGGAGTTCGCCGCCCGCCGCTTCCGCCCCGAGTGGACCTGGTTCGCCGAGGACGGTGACGGGCGGGTGCTGGCCCGCGCCCTGTGGTGGGGGCGCGCCGACAGCGAGCGGCCGGTGGCCCTCGACTGCCTCCAGGTCGGCTCCGGCGTCGAAGACCCCGCCGCCCTGGCCGCCGCCCTGCTGGCCGCCGGCCACGCCGCTTTCGGCAGGCGTCCCGGCTACCACCTGACCCTGCCCCGGGACCGGCGCGAGGACCCGGACCTCGCCGGGGCGGTCGCCTGGCGCCGGGAGGCCGCCGCGCGGGCCGGCCTGACCCGCGCGATCGAGCGCCTGCGCTACGAGTGGACCCGCCCCCAGCTACCGCCGGGGGGACCCCCCACCGCCGGGACCACCGCACCCGCCGGCAGGCTCGTCTTCCGGGAGGGCACCGACGAGGAGTTCCTCGACGCCTTCGTCCGCCTCTCGCGCGGCAGCCTCGACCTGGCCACCCGGTACGAGCTGGAGACGGCCACCGAGGAGGAACTCGCCCGCGACGACCTCACGTTCTACCGCGACTGCCCCGGCGAACGCTCCTGGTGGCGGCTCGCGCACCTCCCCGACGGAACCCTCGCCGGGATGGCGATCCCCTCCGCGACCCCGTACCACCGCAACGTCGGCTACCTGGGCGTGGTCCCCGAGCAGCGCGGCAAGGGCCTGATCGACGAGGTCCTCGCCGAGATCACCCGCTTCCACGCCGCCGCGGGCGCCGGGCGGATCACCGCCACCACCGACACCGTCAACCTCCCGATGGCCGCCGCCTTCGACCGGGCCGGCTACGAGGTCACCGCGATCCGCCTCGTCATGGAGGCCCCGCCGGCCGCCCGGGGCGGGTAGCCTCCCGGCCATGCCCCTCGCCGAGTTGCAGGTGTGTTCCGTGGAGGAGGCCGACGTCACCGGCGGCGTGTGCCTCGTCCGCTGCGTCGGCGGCACGGCCCGGCCCGGCCAGGTGTACGCGGCGGGGGAGTCGCGGGTCTGGCTGCGCGGGATGGAGCGGTACGGGCGCGCGGTCGACACCTTCGGCGCCGGCCACACCGCCCGGGTCCGCCTCGCGGGGGCGGTGGTCGCGCTGCTCAGCCGGGGCCAGGTGCTGACCTCCGTACCGCCCGACGGGCACGCCCTGGCGGATCTGGAGGCCTGGCTGGCCACCGGTCCCCCGCTCGGGGACGAGCCCCTGCCGCGGGCCCTGCGCGCCCTGGCGGTCGGCGGGATGCAGGACGAGCGGCTGCCGGACGGGGTCCGGCTGCGCTGGGGCCGGCTGGCGCTGGCGGCGGCGTACCGCTGCGCGGCGGCGGAGGGGGCGTCCGACCTGGTGCGGGGGATCGAGCTGGCCTTCGTACGGGCCTGCCTGCTGCGGGAGTTCGGGCCCGGGAGGGGTGGCGACCCGGCCGCCCTGGCCCGGGAGGCGCTCGCGCTGGTCGACCTCACCCCGGCGGAGGCGGCCGCGCGGGCCCGGGTGTGGCGCGAGCTGCCCAGGGAGGGGATCGTGCACCTGCGGCTGATCGGGAACCTCCTGCGGTGGGCGGGTGCCGCCCGGCCCCACCTGGCCCCCGGCGACCCGCTGGCGGTGGCACTGGAGGCCTGGTCACAGGTGGGCCGCCGGCTGCCCTGAGGCCCCCCCGGGGGTCTATTCCGGCCATCGTGGCTCGTATACGCTCCGCTCTCATGCAGACAGGCGGGGACACCAGCGGCAGCACCGGCACCACCACCATCGAGTTCGTGTACGACCCCACTCCGGAGGACTACCGGACGGCGTTCTGGCGTTTCCACTTCGGTACCTGGCCCGGCCGGGGCAGCCTCCTCACCGGGCCCGTCGTGGGCCTCGGGCTGGGCAGTCTGATCTGCTGGCTCCGGGGCTTCTCGCCGACCGCGACGGCCTTCGTCCTGGTCTCCGTGACGCTCTCGCTGTTCGTGATCGTCCCCCGGGTCGGCGCCCGCAAGGCGCGCGAGCAGTACGAGGACATGGAGGCGTACGGGACCTGCCGGACGGTGGTCACCGAGGAGGGGCTGACCACCACCGGCGGGGAGCTGAGCAGCACCCTGGAATGGAGGGTGTTCCCCCGGTACTTCGAGACCGACGAGCTGTTCGTGATCATGACCAAGCAGACCGGGATCTTCTTCGCCCTCCCCAAGCGGGGCGCGCAGGACCCGGCCGACGTCGACCGGGTGCGGGCGGTCCTCGACCGGAACCTGAAGCGGCTGTGACGGGGCCTCAACGGGCCCGGTAGGCGCGCAGGAAGGCGGCGACGCCGCCCCGCACGAGGCGTTCGGTCCGCGCCTCCGACAGCGGCAGCACCCCGTAGTGGGAGAGCTGCGCGACGGCGGTGGAGGACAGGGCCGTGAAGTGGCCGCCGGCCAGCTCGGGATCGCCGTGCAGGTCGAGCAGCCCGGCCTTCTCCAGGCCCGACAGCGCGTCGGCGAGCGCGTCGGCGACGGGGCCGGGGCCCGCCGCCTTCCACGCGGCCAGCACCTCGGGCGGCACGTGGTCGGCCTCGGCGTGGATGTGGCGCACCAGGGCGAAGTGGTCGGGGTGCTTCACCATCACGTCGATCAGCGCCCGGGCGAGGGCGGCCAGGTCCCGTTCCAGGTTGTCCGGGTGGGGCGGCCGCTCGGGGTCCACCAGGGCGCGCACGGTGGCCACGTGGGCGTCGCGGACCTCGCCGGAGCTCCAGGTGACGACGGCCCGGAAGAGCTCCGACTTGCCGCCGGGGAAGTGGTTGTAGAGCGTCCGCGTCGAGACGCCCGCCGCCGCGGCGAGAGCGTCGACGGCGGCGCGCGCGTAGCCCTCGCGGCCGAACACCGCGCAGGCGGCGCGCGCGATGGCGATCCGTTTGGCCAGCTTGCGGGGCGAGAGCGCGTCCGCCGTCCCCTCCGGCACCCCGCCCGGGGTCTCCTCCTCCATCACGCCTCCATGCCTCCATCGTCGCTCAAGCGATTCTCTACAACGGCCGTTGTGCTTCTTACAACGCTCGTTGTAGTTTACCGGAGAGCCAGGGTCACGAACCCACCATCCGGTCATCAGAGGGGGCCAGCCATGTCTGTCGCCGAAACCGCCACCGCGACACCGCTGCGCGTCGCCGTCATCATCGGCAGCGTCCGCGAGAACCGACGCGGGCCGGCCGTCGCCGAATGGTTCCTGCGGGCCGCCGAGGGCCACACCGGACTGGAGTTCGACGTCATCGACCTCGCCGACGTCCCCCTCCCGCTCACCCTGCCCGACTGGGGCGGCTCCCCCGACGCCGAGACCGCCGCCGTGCTGGAGCGGGTCACCCCGCGCCTCGCCGACGCCGACGCGTACGTCGTCGTCACCCCCGAGTACAACCACAGCTACCCGGCCTCGGTGAAGAACCTGGTCGACTGGCACCGCACGCAGTGGCACGCCAAGCCCGTCGGCTTCGTCTCGTACGGCGGCGTCAGCGGCGGCCTGCGCGCCGTCGAGCAGCTCCGGCTGGTCTTCGCCGAGATGCACGCCGTGACCGTGCGCGACTCCGTGAGCCTGCACGGCCCCTGGAACGGACTCGGCCCGGACGGCGAGCCCCGCGAGACGGTGGTCTCCGACAGCGTCGTGAAGAACCTCCTCGGCCAGCTCGACTGGTGGGGCCGCGCCCTGCGCACCGCCCGCACGGTTCACCCGTACGAGGTCTGAGGGCCGTAGCGCGATGGCGACCGCACCCCCCGCGCAGGACGCACCGGCGGCGTTAGGGGCCGCGCCCGGTCAGCTCGGGCGCATCCTCACCGTCGTGATCACCGGCGCCGTCATGTCGGTCCTCGACATGACGATCGTCAACGTGGCGCTCGACAGGCTCTCCGAGTCCTTCGACGCCCCACTGGAGACCATCCAGTGGACCACCACCGCCTACACCCTCGCCCTGGCCGCCGTCATCCCGGCGGCGGCCTGGGCGATGGGCCGGATCGGCGCCAAACGCACCTACCTCACCGCCCTGTCCCTGTTCACCCTCGGCTCCCTGCTCGCCGCCTGCGCGTGGAGCGCCGGCAGCCTGATCGCCTTCCGCGCCGTCCAGGGCATGGGCGGCGGGCTGCTGATGCCGGTCGGCATGACGATGGTGATGCGGGCCGCCGACCGCGACCGGCTCGGGCGGGCGATGGCCCTGCTCGGGCTGCCCGTGCTCGTCGGCCCGGTGGCGGGGCCGATGCTGGGCGGCTGGCTGATCGACACCGCCTCCTGGCCGTGGATCTTCCTGGTCAACCTGCCCGTCGGAGCGGCCGCCCTGATACTCGCGGCGAAGCTGCTGCGCCCGGATTCCCCCCCGGGCGCGGCGGCTTCGCCGCGGCTCGACCTCCCGGGGCTGCTGAGCCTCTCCCCGGGCCTCGCGCTGCTCCTGTACGGGCTGTCCCGGGGCGGTGAGCGCGGCGACTTCGGCTCGGCCGGGGTGCTGCTGCCCCTGCTGGGCGGCGCCGTCCTCGTCGCGGCGTTCGTACGGCGCGCGCTGCGCGTCCCGGAGCCGCTGCTCGACCTACGGCTCCTGCGCGACCGCACGTTCGCCGCCGCCATCGGCACGCTCGCGCCCTTCACCTGCGGCTACTTCGGCTCGATGCTGCTGGCGCCGGTGTACTGGCAGCAGGCGCGCGGGCTGAGCGCGACCGCGGCGGGGCTGCTGGTGGCTCCGGTGGGCCTCGCGGTCGGGACGACCATGCAGATCGCCTCCCGCCGCGTGGACCGGGTGGCCCCGCGCCGGCTGATCCCCGCCGGGGTGGCGGTGGCGGCGCTCGGCATGCTGCTCACCGGCCTGCGGACCGGCACCCCGGGGGTGCCGGCCTGGCAGGCGGTGGGGTCGCTGATGGTGATGGGCGTCGGCGCCGGGATGGTGCTGATGCCGACGATGACCACCGCCGGGCGGGACCTGCCCCCCGCGCGCATGGCGGCGGCGAGCACGGCCCTCAGCATCAACTCCCAGCTGTGCGCCTCGGTCGGGACGGCCCTGACCTCGGTGGTCCTGGGCGCGTCGGGCACCACCCCGGCCGGCTTCCGCACCGCGTACGCCGTGGCGGCGGGCCTGATCGCCCTGGCCCTGCTCCCGGCCCTGCGGCTGCCGGGGCGCCGGCGGGGGTAGGGCGGGCTACCGGTGGCCCTTCTGCCGGAGCAGGCGTTCCAGGCCGGGGGTCAGGTGGAGGCGCGGGCCGCGGTGGCCGGCGGGGGCCGCCTGCCGGGCCGGTACCTGCTTCGCCGGGGCCGGGTGCGTCACGGGCGCCGGGAGCGTGGTGTGGCCGGACCACCGGTCCGGGCGGGTCTGGACGCGGCCGACGGCGCTCGCCAGCAGCTCCGAGAACCAGATGTTCCGGTCGGGTCCGGCGGTGATGTTGAACGGGACCTTGTCCACCCCGCCCGGGACCTCGTACTCGGTGATCGCGCCGCTCCGGGTGATCCGGCCGATGCGGCCGGACTGGACGGCGTACCACATGTCCCCGTCCCGGCCGCGGGTGATGTCGTAGACCTGGAAGTCGGGGACGGGGACCGGGAAGAGCCGGATCTCGCCCCGCGGGGTGATCCGTCCGACCGCGTTCAGCCCGCTCGCGGTGAACCACATGCCGCCCGGGCCGGCCGCGATGCCGGAGAGGTAGCTGGAATCGCCGCCCACCGGGTACTCGGTGATCCGGCCGTTCAGGCTGATCCGGCCGACCTTGCCGGCGGAGAACTCGGTGAACCAGAGCGAGCCGTCGGCCGCGGCGGCGATGTAGTACGGCACGGCGTCCGGGGTGGGGACCGGGTACTCGGTCACCTTGCCGTCGGGTGCCATCCGCCCGATCGCGTTCGTTCCCGGCTCGGTGAACCACAGGGCGCGGTCGCCGCCGACCGCGATGCCGAGCGGGAAGCGGTTGGCGCCCGGCAGCGGGAACTCGGTGATCCGGCCCTTGGTCGTGATCCGGCCGATCCTGTCGGTGAACCCCTCGGTGAACCACAGGGCGCGGTCGGGGCCCTGGGTGATCGCCTGGGGGAAGCTGTCGGGGGTCGGCAGCGGGTACTCGGTGACGGCGCCGCCCGTCGTGACCCGGGCGATCCGGTTGGCCCCGGACTCGGCCACCCACAGGGCGCGGTCCGGGCCCGATGTGATGCCGGCGGGGAAGGCGGCGGGGGTCGTGAGCGGGAACTCCCTCACGTCCCCCACCGCCCGGCCCGTCCCGGCCTGGGCCGGGGCGGTGGCGGCGGCGAAGGCGAGCAGCGCCCCCAGGGAGGCGGTGAGCAGCGTGCGCAGGCGTCGTCGGATCTTCGGCGGGTACGGCATGGGCCGGGTCCCTCTCGGGTGGGCGGCAGACGGGCGACATAGAGCGGAATATCAGATTCCGAACCGGGTCCGTCCCCACCGCCCGCACGGCTCGCCCGCGAACCGCCCGCCTGCCGTATCGCGGGGCCCGCCGGCCGGCCTACGCCTTGGCGGCGTTGCCGAGCACCTTGGACGGGGTGATGCGCACGACGACCCGTACGGCCCCGTCGGAGGCGTCCCCGTACTCCTTGCCGGCGCCCGGCCCCAGGTACTGCTCGGCGATCCGGACGGCGACGGCCCGGCCGGTGTCCTCGCTGACGGTGGCGGTGCCGCGGATCTCGGCGTACAGGTAGGGGTTCGCCAGGTCGAACACGGTCAGCCCGACCCGCGCGTCCCGGACGAGGTTCCGCTCCTTGCGGCGGCCTTGCTCAGTGGAGACCAGCAGGTCGTCGCCGTCCCGGATCACCCAGACCACGGAACTCTGCGGACTGCCGTCGGGGTTGAGGGTGGAGAGCACGGCGGGGTGCGGGGAGTCGAGCAACTGCCGCACGGTGTCGTTCAGCGCAATCGTCATGCGGTGAAGACTAGTTCGGCCTCCAGCCGGTCCGGCCGGATCCCGGGGCGGCCGGACCCCACTACCCGAAGTCGGTCACTCCCAGGGGATGTTGAGGAAGGGGCTGGCCGGGTCGGTGGTCAGCGTCAGGTGGGTGGCGAGGGAGGACGCGTACCAGCTGCCGAACTCCTCCTCGTCGAAGTGCAGGCACCGGGCGAGCGCGTACCCGGCGGAGAACTCCGCCCACGAGTCGTACGCCCCCCGGGCCTGCTCGCCCGCGCGGAGCACGGCCCGCTCGGCGTCCTGGAGGGTGCCGTAGCGGGTGGCGACGCCCCAGCGGGCCATCTGGGAGGCCCGGCCGTAGTCCCAGGCCACGACCGAGCGGACCCAGCCGTCCGCGGGGAGCAGTCCGTCGGCGCGGAAGCGCTGCTCGTAGCGGGTGATCCGGCCGATGAGCCGCCGGACCCCGGCGATCTCGCCCTCGACCTCGGCGGCCGGGCGCGGCCGGGCGACGGTGACCCCGTCGGGGGTCAGCCGCGGCTGGGCGGCCAGCTCGGCGCTGTGGCGCAGGCCGGCCTCGGCGGCGTGGCGCCAGTGCTCGACGTCCACCGGCCCGGCGAAGTCGCAGGCGAGGACTCGGCGCAGGCGGAGCGCGAACTCCCAGACGGGGCTGACGACATCGGCCTCCAGCATCCGCTGGAGCACGTCGAACCAGCCGGCGGTGTCGGTGATGTCCCACATCGCGCGCAGCCGCTCGCGTTCGCGGGTGTAGCCGTTGCCGTGGTGGGCGAGGGCGTTCCAGAACTCCCCGTTGGAGACGGCCAGATGGGCCCCGACGGCCAGGCCCCGGGCCACCGGGCCGTGCAGCGGGCCGCCGGTGTGGAGGGCGTGCACGGCGCCGGGGGCCAGCCCCCAGGAGCCGGCCGCGTCCCAGTGGGCGCGCCAGCGGGCGAGGTCCGCGGGGGTGGTGGACAGGTAGGCCTCGACGGGGCTGCCGGGGTTCACGGCGAGGTGGGAGGGGTCCCGGGCGTCCCAGGCGTTGGCGAACCAGGCGAGGCTCTGGCGGAGGTAGACGGTGTGGGGGTCGGGGGCCGGCAGCATGCCCCGGGTGTAGACGGCGAGGGTGTGGTCGCCGGACGGGTGGAACCGGGCCGTGCGGGGGTCGGCGTCGACCTGGGCGCGGGGCTGCGGGAGGAAGAGCTCGGCGCGGGCGAGGGCGTCCAGGTAGGCGCCCCAGTCCCCGCGCGCCTTCGCGCCGTACAGCTCGCGCTCGATCGCACTCGGCGCCGTCC
The DNA here is from genome assembly GCF_055580265.1 of Streptomyces sp. NPDC032091. Classification (NCBI taxonomy): domain Bacteria; kingdom Bacillati; phylum Actinomycetota; class Actinomycetes; order Kitasatosporales; family Streptomycetaceae; genus Streptomyces; species Streptomyces sp. NPDC032091. Next base: position 342,221 of record NZ_JBVILR010000001.1, read on the forward strand.
ACTCGTCCACACGGGGACCCTATACGGGGCCCGGGCGGGCCCCCCGGACGGGCCCGGGCGGCCCGGCGCCCCGCCGTCCCGGTCAGCGGCCGAGGTTTTCCAGCCAGGCCAGAGTGGAGACGAGCTCGGCGCCGAACTCCTCGCAGAGCGCGAGCGCCTCCCGGCCGGCGGCCGTGCCGGACGGGTCCGTGCCGGACGGGTCCGTGCCCGGCGCCGGCGGGGCGAGGAGGCCGTGGCAGGCCCTCTCGACGGCGAGGTTGCGGGCCTCGTGGTAGCCGCCGGTCCCGCCGGGGGCGGCGGCGAGGTGGCGGGCGTGGGCGAGGGCGGCCGGGTGGTCCCACAGGCAGTCCTCGACGTGGTGGTCGAGGGAACGGGACAGCTCCCGGGCCAGCCGGACGATCCGCTCGGCCTGCCGCGCGTCCGGTCCGCCCGACGGACGCCACGCCACGAGTTCCGCCAGGACCTCCAGCTGGAACTCCGCGACCACCCCGTCCGGCTCGCCCTCGGGCATCGCGGCCGCCGCCCGCTCCAGGGCGCGGACGGAACCCTCCCCGTCCGGGCCGAGGAGCAGTGCCCGGAAGGCCTCCTCCACCGCCGTACGGTGCAGCCCCCACGCGGGATCGAGCCCGAGCGCCAGGAGCGGTGCCCGCAGCCGCCACAGGGCCGCCACGGCGTCGTACCGCTCCGCGGGCGTCCCGTCGTCCCGCCCGCCCGTTCCTCCCATGCCGTCACGCCCCCGATCCGCCGGTCCGCCCGTACGGGCCCCACCCTAGACAGGGGCGCCTCAGCCCGGGCCCACCTGGGCCGTGAGCTGGACCGTCACCTCGAACACCGCCAGGGCGGGCTCGGCGCCCACGTCACGGAAGAGGCGGGGGGCCGGGGCGCCGCCCGGGGCCGCGCGCACGGCCTCCAGGGCCGCCCGGTCCCGCCACAGGGTCTGGACGCGCCAGTGCCCGTCCCGGCCGCCCAGCAGCTCCGTGCGGACCAGCCCGTCGGGCAGCGGCCGGGTCACGAGCTCGCGGTAGGCGGCCACGAGATCGGCCTCGCGCCCGGCCGCGACGACCCCGCTGACCTCGCTCAGCACCTGTCCGGTCATGGGCCTCGCCTCCTCGCCGCCCCGCCCCCTCCACGCTACGCGCGCGGCGGCGGGTCGGCGCTCCGGCCCGGAACGCCGGCGGCCGGTGGCCGGATCCGTTGTGTCGGCCGGGGCCGGGGCCGCGGCGTCAGTAGGCTGGCCGGCCGGACAACTCGGCGGCGGGTGGAGGGCGTTGTGCGCGGTGGGACGGTCGCGGTGGTCGGGGGGAGCATCGCGGGGTGTGCGTTCGCCTCGGCCGCGGTGCGGGCGGGGGCCGGGGAGGTCGTCGTCCTGGAACGGACCCGGGGGCGGCTCGCGGACCGGGGGGTCGGGCTGTGCGTCCACGACGACCGGGCCGCGGAGCTGGTCGCGGCCGGGGCGCTGCCGCCGGGGATCGCGGCGCACCGGCTGGAGCGGCGCCGGTGGGTGGTGCGGGACGCCGCGGCCGGGGAGGGCGGGCGGCTGATCTGGGAGCAGCCGTTCCCGTTCCACTCCTACCACTGGGGGCTGCTGTGGCGGGGGCTGCGGGAGGCGGTGCCGGGGGCGGTGGACTACCGGCAGGGGAGGGCCGTGGAGGCGGTGGAGGGGACCGGGGACGGGGTCCTCGTGCGGTTCGGGGACGGGGGCGCCGAACGGTTCGACCTCGCCGTCGGGGCCGACGGCTACCGGTCCGTGGTGCGGGAGGCGGTGAGCCCGGGCGCGGTCCCGCACTACGCCGGGTACGTCTGCTGGCGCGGGAACTTCGACGCCGGGCTGCTGGAGGGGCTTGGGGGCGCGCCCTCGTACCCCGAGGCGGTGACCACCGTGTGCTTCCCCGGCGGGAGCTGCGTGATCTACCGGATCCCCGGACCGGTGGGGCTCCGGGTGAACTGGGTGCTGTACGCGGCGCCGCCGGCGGGCGGGGGGCTGCGCTTCGACGATCCGACCAGCTTCCCGCCGGGGGCCCTGGGGGAGGAGCTCGCGGGGCACCTGCGGGCGCTGCTGGAACGGGAGTTCCCGGAGTACTGGGGGCGGGCGCTGGCGCTGACCGCGCCCGAGGACACCTTCGTCCAGCCCATCTACGACCTGGTGACGGAACCCGCCGCGGCGGGCCGGCTGCTGCTGGCCGGCGACGCGGCGAGCGTGGTGCGGCCGCACAACACGAGCGGTGCGGCGAAGGCCCTCCAGGACGCCACCGCCTTCGGCGCGGCCTGGGCAGGGGCGACGTCCTGGGAGGACCTCGTCGCCGGCTACCGGACGGCCCGCGGCGCGGCCGGACGCGAACTGGTGGCGCTCGCCCGGCGGCTGGGGCGCGCACAGGTGGAGCGGACACCGGTGTGGGCCCGGATGAGCCCCGCCGACGTCGCCGGCTGGTGGGAGGCCCAACTGGCGGGCGCGGCCGGCATCGGGGGCCAGGCCCTGTCCTCGTAGCGGCGCGCCGGGCCGGGCCGCGGCCCGTACGACCCCCGTGCGTCCGCGCGACCGCACGGACCCCCTTGACGGGTCCCGGCGGCGGGGAGACGCTCCCGGGGCTCACAACCGAGTGCAGCTGGGGGGCTGTTATGCCGGAGGAGTCGGTCCAGACGGTGGGGGAGCTGCGGGCGCTGCTCGCGGCGCGCGGGGCGCGGTGGTCGGCCGGCGAGCACCTCGCCGACGAGGATCCCCTGCCGAGGGCCTCGCTCGGCCTGGAACCGGGTCCGCACCTGACGCCCGCCGCCGAGGCGGGGACGGTGGACCTGCCGGCGCTGGTGGGGCGGGAGAGCGGGAACCCGGACCTCGACAGGCGCCGGGCCGCCCACGGGCTGCTGCCGGGGAGGGCAGCGGGCGCCGGGCGGCCGGCGGCCGTGGACTGGCGCGGCCGGTGGGGGTGGCCCTGGCTGACCAAGGTCAAGGACCAGAACCCGTGCGCGTCCTGCTGGGCGTTCGGGGCGGCCGGGCTGGTGGAGTCGATGGCCCGGATCGAGCACGACGTGTGGGCGGCGCGCTCGGAGGGGGACGTCCACGACGCTCTGAAGTGCACCTGCGGGCAGGGCGGCAGCCCCGAGACCGCGCTGGACTGGGTCAGGGACAACGGCGGCCTCGCCGACCCCGACTGCTGGCCGTACGGCACCCCGCCCCCCGGCCTGCCCGCCGAGCGGCGCGACGCCTGGCGGGCCGAGTACACGCCCAGCTGGGACCGTTCGGGGCGGACCGTGCGGATCACCGACTACGTCCGGCTCGGCGACGTGGAGCAGCAGAAGGTGTGGCTGGACACCGTCGGCCCGCTGACCGCCTGCTTCGACGTCTACGACGACTTCTTCGCGCTCGGGGCAGGGGTCTACCACCGCACCGGCGGCCTGCTCGCCGGCGGCCACTGCGTGCTGGTGGTCGGCTACGACGACGCGGCCGGCTGCTGGCTGTTCAAGAACTCCTGGGGCCCCGGCTACCACGTCGGCGGGTACGGCCGGATCGCCTACGGCGAGGTCAACATCGACTACTGGGCCAAGTGCGGCCTGCGCGGCACCAACATCGACCCGTGGAGCAAGCGCCGCCTGCACGCCGGCAACGTCTACGAGAGCGGCAACGGCCCGGCCCACCGCAACTTCGAGCTGGCCGCGACCACCGGCGGCGGCCGGCTCCGGCACTGGTGGCGCGAGGGCGACACCCCCTTCGCCTGGTCCCGCGCCGAGACCTTCGCCGGCGACGCCTCGGGCCAGCCCGCCTTCACCGGCACCACCTACAACCGGAACATGGAGACCCTGCACGTCACCACCGGCGGCCGGCTGCGCCACTGGTACTACGAGCAGGCCGTCGGCGTCTGGCGCGACGGCGGTGCCTTCGGCCCCGGCGACGCCGCCATCGGCTCGACGCCCGCGTTCATCCAGAGCGACTACGGCAAGCCCGGCAACTTCGAGGTGGTCGTCCGCACCGCCGACGGCCGCCTCAACCACTGGTGGCGGATCAACGGCGCCCCCTGGACCTGGAACGACGGCGGCCGTTTCGGCTCCGGCATCGCCCACTACGGCCCCGCCCTCGTCCAGACCCGCGCCCGCACCCTCGACCTGGTCGCCGCCCGCACCGACGGCCGGATGCAGCTGTGGTGGCGCGACGACGCCAACGGCTTCGCCTGGAAGGCCGGGGAGGTCTTCGGCAGCGGGGCCACCTCCGCGCCCTGCCTGATCGAGGGCCAGTACGGGGCCGCGGACGAGGACACCGCCGGGAACTACGAGCTGTGCGTGGCCGTCGCCGGCGGGCGGATCGAGCACTGGTGGCGGGGCAACGCCGCCGGCGGCCCCTGGACCCGCGGCGCCGTCTTCGGGCACGACGTGCTGGCCGTCACCGGGATGCTCCAGGGCAGCTTCGGGTTCAACCTGGAAGTCGTCGCCCTGCGCACCGACCGCCTGCTCCAGCACTACTGGCGCGACGGCGCGGGCTGGCACGAGGGGGCGGTCATCGGCCCTGCGTGAGCGGTGAGGGAGGCAGCGGGTGGAGGTGCGCAGCGTCGTCCTCGGCGCCGGTGAGGCGTACGAGCTGCGGCTGACCGGGCGCGGGGCGCGCGGGTACGTGTGGACCTGGCAGGTCTCCGGGGACGCCGACGCCGTCTCCGTGAGCGAGACCGCGCCCGGGCGGGCGGGGCGGGCGGCGCCCGGGGAGCCGGTGGAGCGGACGTACCTGGTCCGGGGCGGGCGCCCCGGCGGGCGGGCCCGGATCCGGTTCGCCCAGGTCCGGCCGCCGTACCCGCAGGAGGCCCCGTACGACGAGTTCGTGCTGGACGTGGAGGTGGCCGGCGCCGGCCGCTGAGCGCCCGGGCACCGTACGGCAGCCGGAGGTCCACATCGCGGACGGAGGGGACAGGTGTATCCCTCATGTATCTATCCTGTGCGCATGCCACCCGCCACCACCGCAGCCGCCCCGTCCCCCACCGCCGCAGAACGCGTCTACCGGCACGTCAAGCAGGGCGTGCTCGACCGCCGCTACGAAGGCGGGGTGCTGCTCACCGAGGGCGAGCTCGCCGTGGCCGTCGGGGTCTCCCGGACCCCGGTCCGCGAGGCGCTGCTGCGGCTGGAGACCGAGGGGCTGCTGAAGCTCTACCCGAAGAAGGGCGCGCTGGTGCTGCCGGTCTCCGCGCAGGAGATCGCCGACGTCGTCGAGACCCGGCTGCTGGTGGAGGAGTTCACCGTGCGCAAGGCCGTACCGGCCCCGCCCGCGCTGCTGGAGCGGCTCACCCGGCTGCTGGAGGAGCTGCGGCACCACGCGGCCGCCGGGGACCTCGCCGCGATGATGGCCGCCGACCGCTGCTTCCACGCCGAGATCGTCCGGCACGCCGGCAACCAGATCCTCTCGCGCCTCTACGACCAGCTGCGCGACCGCCAGCTGCGCATGGGCGTGGCCCTGCTGCACGCGCACCCCGAGCGGGTGGAGCGCACCCTCGCCGAGCACGCCGAGATCCTGGACGCGCTGCGCGCCGGCGACCGGGAGGCCGCCGCGGCCGCCGTGCGCGGGCACATCGGGCGGGTCGAGGCGCTGGTGCGGGGGGCGGACCGATGAGCGCGGCCGCCGCGCCGTCCTCGTCTCCGTCCTCGTCCCCGTCCGGGATCCCGGACCTTCAGGATCCGCCCGGCGGGCGGCGGGCCGTGGCCGTCTGGTCCATCGGCGTCGCCGTCTACTTCGTCGCGGTGATCTTCCGTACCAGCCTGGGCGTGGCCGGGCTGGAGGCCGCCGACCGCTTCCACGTGAACGCCTCCGCCCTGTCGACGTTCTCCCTCCTCCAGCTCCTGGTCTACGCCGGCATGCAGGTCCCGGTCGGGCTGATGGTGGACCGCCTCGGCACCAAGAAGGTGCTGACGCTCGGCGCCGTCCTGTTCACCGCCGGCCAGATCGGCTTCGCGCTCGCGCCGACCTACACGATGGCGCTGGCCGCCCGCGCCCTGCTGGGCTGCGGGGACGCGATGACCTTCATCTCCGTCCTGCGGCTCGGCACCCGCTGGTTCCCCGCCCGGCGCGGACCGCTGATGGCCCAGCTGGCCGGGCTGGTGGGGATGGCGGGGAACCTCGTCTCCACCCTGGTCCTCGCGCCCGTGCTGCACGGCGCCGGCTGGGTGCCGGCCTTCGCGGGCAGCGCGCTGGCCGGGCTGGTCGTCCTGATCCCGCTCACCCTGTTCCTGCGCGACCACCCCGAGGGCCACGCCCTGCCGCCCGCGCCGCGGGGCGGAGGCGGGTTCGTACGGCGCCAGATACGCGACTCCTGGCGGGAGCCCGGCACCCGCCTCGGCCTGTGGGTGCACTTCACGACCCAGTTCCCGGCGATGGTGTTCCTGCTGCTGTGGGGCATGCCGTTCCTGGTCGAGGCACAGGGGCTGGACCGGACGGCCGCCGCCGGACTGCTCACCCTGATCGTCGCCGCGAACATGGGCTGGGGCCTGGTCTACGGGCAGGTCATCGGCCGCCGCCAGGGCGCCCGGCTGCCGCTGGCGCTGGGCACCGTCGGCGTCACCGCGCTGCTGTGGGCCGCGGTCCTGCTCTACCCGGGGGAGCACGCCCCGATGTGGCTGCTGGGCACCCTGTGCGTGGTGCTGGGCACCTGCGGGCCGGCCTCGATGATCGGCTTCGACTTCGCCCGCCCGGCCAACCCCGCCGAACGGCAGGGGACCGCGTCCGGGATCACCAACATGGGCGGGTTCCTCGCCTCGATGACCACCCTGCTGTCGGTGGGCGTCCTGCTGGACGCCACCGGCGACGACTACCGGATCGCCTTCGCGTCGGTGTTCGTCGTGGAGCTCCTGGGCCTCACCCAGATCCTCCGCCTCCGCCCGAAGGCCCTCGCCCGCGAAGGCGAACGGGAGCGGGAGCGCGCGTGCCCCGTCCCCGCCGCCACCGCCGCGCCGGCGGCCGGGGGGAGCCCCCGGGAGGCCGCCCCCTCGGCACCGCGCTGACCCGGCGGGGCGGCGGGGGCGGGCTACGGCGTGACGGCGAAGTTCGCCAGGATCGCGTCCGCCAGCTCCGCGTCGCCGTCCACCTTCACGCGGTCCGCGACCGTGCGCGGCCGCACCCGCCCCGCCGCGAGACGGACGTACGTCGGCCAGTCCAGCGACAGCGACACCGCCGGGCCCAGCGAGGGCGTCGAATCGAGGGTGGCCCGCCCCGCCGCGTCCACCCGTACCGTCCGCAGGAACTCCAGCTCGCCGTGCACGTCCAGCACCACCGCCGTGTGCGGCGGCGCGCCCGCGCCCTTCGCCACCACCTTCGGCAGCCCCGACAGCAGGATGTCCCGCGCCACGTGCGCCCCCGGGGCGTCCCAGTTGCCCGGCGCGCCCAGCGCCGCCCGCAGGTCCTGCTCGTGGATCCACACGTCGAACGCCCGCAGCCGCAGCGACAGCTCCAGCGGGATCTGGTCGCCCTTCGGTCCGCGCACCAGCGTCGTGGCCGGATCCCGCTTGTCACCCCGCAGCTGCCGCTGGCGGCGGATGACGGTGTACTCCAGCTCGGAGGTCATCTCGAGGGCGGTGTGGTGCCGGCGGACGTCAACCGGAACCTCCATGTAGCGGGTGAACTCGTCCACCACGTGCCGCAGGTCGCGCGGCAGCGTGTGGATCGGCCGCGGGTCGCCGAGCTGCTCCAGCTCCATGCCGATGACGTGGGAGACCACGTCACGGACGGACCAGGCCGGGCACGGCGTCGGCAGGTTCCACTGGCCCTCCGTCAGGGGGAGGACCAGTTCGGTTATCGCCTCGATCGAGTGTGTCCACGCGTCGACGTAGGGCTCAAGACTGGGATGGACGGTCAACGGGACCCCTCGCTGGCTGTTCAGTGGCGCGTTGTGGACTATTCCCAAAACTACGCTGCCGATGAGCACCCCGACAGCGCTTTCGTGTGACGATCGTAGGCCTTGAGTTGACCGGCTGACATGCCAGGACGGTGGTAGTGTGCGCGCCTCGCTGATCCAAATCGCGGTGAATGAGGGGGAGTCGGTGGCTTCCCGGCGGTCCCGGGCCGCCGAACTCGTACGGGAGCAGGCCGGCTCCGACCTCGTCGTGCTGCCCGAACTGTGGACGGTGGGCGCCTTCGCCTACGAGCAGTTCGAGACGGAGGCCGAGCCGCTGGACGGCCCCACGTACGAGGCCATGTCCAAGGCCGCCCGCGACGCCGGGGTCTGGCTGCACGCCGGCTCGGTCGTGGAACGCGCCGGCGACGGCTCGCTCTACAACACCGCGCTCGTCCTCTCCCCGGCGGGCGAACTCGCCGCGACCTACCGCAAGATCCACCGGTTCGGCTTCGACCAGGGCGAGGCGGTGCTGATGTCCGCCGGCGACACCCTCACCACCGTGACCCTGCCCGAGCAGACCCTCGGCCTCGCCACCTGCTACGACCTGCGCTTCCCCGAGCTGTTCCGGGGCCTGGTCGACGCGGGGGCCACGACGATGGTCGTCTCCGCCGGCTGGCCGGCCCGCCGCCGCGAGCACTGGACCCTGCTCAACCGGGCGCGGGCGGTGGAGGACCAGGCGTACGTCCTGGCCTGCGCGACGGCCGGTACGCACGCGGGCGTCGAGCAGTCCGGGCACAGCCTCGTGGTCGACCCGTGGGGCGAGGTCCTGGCGGAGGCGGGCCCGGGCGAGACCGTCCTGACGGTGGAGCTGGACCCGGCGAAGGTGGCGGAGACCCGCGACCAGTTCCCCGCCCTGAAGGACCGCACCCTGGGCCGCTGACGGCACGGACGGGGGACGCCGTGGGCGGCGGCGCCCCCCGCCGGGGCTCACTCCCCCTCCTCCCGCTCCCGCTCCGCCATGCGGATCACGCACACCGCGACCGCGACCATCAGCGCCGCGTCCGCCTCCTCCCGGACCACGTCCACCGCGTACGTCTCGCGGATCCGGTACCACTGCCGGGAGATCAGCGCGAGCAGCTCGCCCTCGTACTCGACCTTGAACTCCCGGTCCAGGATCCGCCCGCTGACATCGAGCTCCGTCCCCTCGGACATCGTCACGCGGAAGTGGTTGCGCAGCAGCGACAGCCGCTTGCGGCGGATCACCGCGAGCCGCTTCCCGTCCCGCTCCAGGGTCATCGCGTCCCGCAGGCCCGGCAGGCCGAGACCGCCGAAGAGCCGCTCCCGCAGCGTGATCAGGACCCGCCCGTCGGGATCCTCCAGCTCCAGGGTGTCGCGCAGCCGCAGCGCCTTCCCGTCGACGAGGAAGGCGTGCCGGCCGTCCTCGTCCTCGATCCAGTAGTCGTCGCCGATGGCCAGCAGTTTGTCCCGAACGAGGTATTTCATGCGGGGATCGTTGCCCGGGATAGGTTGCCGCCATGCCCCTTCTCTACGTGACCGACCTGGCCTACCCGGCGCGCGGCCGCCGCTACGGCGACGAGGACGTCCTCCTCACCTCCCGGCTGCGCGAGCACTTCCCCCTCGCCCTGTGCCATCCGCGGGACGCGCGGGCCCTGATGCCCGGCTTCGACGCGGTGATCGTCCGCAACAGCGGCCCCGTACTGCACTACCAGGAGGCCTACGACGCCTTCCGCGCGGCCGCCCTCGCCACCGGGACCCGCGTCTACAACCCGCTCACCGGCCGCGCCGACATGGCGGGCAAGCAGTACCTCCTCGACCTGACGGCCGCCGGCTACCCGGTCATCCCGACCGTCGACGACCCGGCGGACCTCCACCTCCTGCCCCCGGCGGACACGTACGCCGTCAAGCCCAGGCAGGGCGCCGACTCCATAGGCCTGACCTTCACCGCGGCCCCCGCCGGCCGCCCCGGCCATTCCCTCATCCAGCCCCGGATCGACTTCGCGTACGAGGTCTCCTTCTACTTCGTCGACGACGCCTTCCAGTACGCCCTGTACGCCCCCGACCCGGACCGCCGCTGGGAACTCGTCCCGTACGAGCCCACCCCCGAGGACCTGGCCTTCGCGCGCCGCTTCATCGCCTGGAACACCCTCGACCACGGCATCCAGCGCGTGGACGCCTGCCGGGCCCCGTCGGGCGGGCTCCTCCTGGTGGAACTGGAGGACCTCAACCCGTACCTCTCCCTGGACCTCCTCCCGGCCGCCGTCCAGGACTCCTTCGTCGAGGCCCTGGTCAGCTCACTGACGTCGTTCCTCGCCGCCGGGACCTGAGCAGCAGCCGCCGACCGGGGACCTCCACCCAGGAGTGCAGGGCCCAGGCGAGGGCCAGCGACACGGAGAAGGCGGCGAGGAGCACCAGCGGCCCGCCGTTCCACAGGCCCAGCTTCGGATGCCCGCCGAACAGGCTCTCGCCGGCCCGGATCACCAGGATGTGGACCATGTAGAAGGCGAACGAGACCTCGCCGAGCCTGACGGCGAGCCGCCCCCGCCAGGGCGAGGGCTCGCCGCGCAGGTCCGCCTGCGCGGCGGCGGCGATGAGGGCGGTGTAGCCGACGATCGTGCACGCGGCCGCGTGGAAGGGGTAGTCGGTCTGGGAGCCGAGGAAGTACCCGCCCAGGGTGAGCGCCACCGCCACGGTCAGCCCGGGCCCCCGCCAGCGGCCGGCCCGCACCAGCTCGGCGCAGGCGATCCCGAGCACGAACTCGGGGAGCCGGTACAGCGGGAAGAAGTAGCTGGACCAGATCGTCCCGTCGGGCAGCCCGCTGAGCTCCATCCAGGCGGGCACGGCCATCACGGCGGCCAGGCACACCAGGGCGACGACCGCGCTCCCCCGCCACCCCGTGCGCCGCAGCGGCCGCACGAGCAGCGGGAACGAGAGGTAGAAGAAGGCCTCGACGGCGAGCGACCAGCTGACGGGGTTGAGCCCCTGGAAGTACCGCACCTGCGGCACCCAGGACTGCACCAGCGCCAGGTTGGCGACGACCGGCCCGGCCGCCGGCCTCTCCCCGGCCCCCGGCAGCAACAGCAGCAGCAGCGCCGCGCCGGCCGTCACCAGGTGCAGCGGATACACGCGTGCGAACCGGCGCCGCCAGAACCGCACGACACCCCGCCCGGTGGGCGTCCGCGCGGTCGACCAGGCGAGCACGAAGCCGGAGAGCACGAAGAAGAACGAGACCCCGGTGTTCCCCGCCCCGAAGGCGGCGCCCACCAGCCCCTGCGCCCGCCCGCCGAAGTACTCCACGACGTGGACGTGGTACAGGAACACCATCAGCGCGGCGGTCCACCGCAACCCGGTCAGCGAAGGCAGCCCGACGGGCCGCACCTCGACCCCCTCGCCCGCCTTCGCGCCTTCACTCGTGGACATGACCGCTGCCGTCGACATGCGCGGCAACCTAACACGCGCGATTCTTGTTCGATTGCGCCAATGGCAAGCTTGAAGGATGAACGATGCTGCCCCGGCGCCCACCCCCGCGCCCGCGCCCCGCCGTGCCCGTGTCCGTGCTCCCGAGCTGATCGGCAAGGGGGGCTGGCTCAACACCGGAGGCAAGGAGCTGACCCTCGCCGATCTGCGAGGGCGCATTGTCATCCTCGACTTCTGGACCTTCTGCTGCATCAACTGCCTGCACGTCCTCGACGAGCTGCGCGAGCTGGAGGAGAAGCACCGCGACACCGTGGTGATCATCGGGGTGCACTCGCCGAAGTTCGTGCACGAGGCCGAGCACGCCGCCGTCGTCGACGCCGTCGAGCGGTACGAGGTGCACCACCCCGTGCTCGACGACCCCGAGCTGGCCACCTGGAAGCAGTACGCCGTGCGGGCCTGGCCCACGCTCGTGGTGATCGACCCCGAGGGGTACGTCGTCGCGCAGCACGCCGGTGAGGGGCACGCGCACGCCATCGAGCGGCTCGTGGAGGAGCTGGAGGCCGAGCACGGGGCCAAGGGGACGCTGCGGCGCGGGGACGGGCCCTACGTGGCGCCCGAGCCCGTCGCCACGGACCTGCGCTTCCCCGGGAAGGCGGTCGTGCTGCCGTCCGGGAACCTGCTCGTGTCCGACTCCACGCGGCACCAGCTGGTGGAGCTCGACGCCGACGGGGAGACCGTCGTGCGGCGGATCGGCAGCGGGGAGCGCGGTTTCGGGCCGCAGGCCTTCAGCGAGCCGCAGGGGCTGGCGCTGCTGCCCGACGGGCGGGTCGTCGTCGCCGACACCGTCAACCACGCGCTGCGGGTGTTCGACCCCGCCACGGGGGCGGTGGAGACCGTCGCCGGGACCGGGCGGCAGTGGTGGCAGGGGTCTGCGACGTCCGGGCCGGCCCTGGAGGTGGACCTGTCCTCGCCGTGGGACGTGGCCTGGTGGCAGGGCCGGGTGTGGATCGCCATGGCCGGCGTGCACCAGCTGTGGACCTGGGACCCGGAGGCGGGCACCGTCGCCGTCGCCGCCGGGACCACCAACGAGGGCCTGGTGGACGGGCCCGCCGCCGAGGCCTGGTTCGCGCAGCCGTCCGGGCTCGCGGCCGCCGGCGACCGGCTGTGGATCGCCGACTCCGAGACCAGCGCGCTGCGTTACGTGGAGGAGGAGGGTGAGGGGTACGCCGTGCGGTCCGCCGTCGGGACCGGCCTGTTCGACTTCGGGCACCGGGACGGGGACGCCGCCCAGGCGCTGCTCCAGCACCCCCTCGGGGTGACGGCCCTGCCGGACGGCTCGGTCGCGGTCTGCGACACGTACAACCACGCCCTGCGGCGGTTCGACCCGGCCACCGGGCAGGTGACGACGCTCGCCACCGATCTGCGCGAGCCCAGTGCCGCCGTGCTGGTGGGCGAGGACATCGTGGTCGTGGAGTCCGCCCGGCACCGGCTGACCAGGCTGCGGCTGCCGGAGGAGGCCGTACGGGTCGACGCGGTCGCCCACCGCACCCGGCGGGCGGCCACCGAGGTCGCTCCCGGCACGCTCCGGCTGGACGTGGTCTTCCAGGCGCCGCAGGGCCAGAAGCTGGACACCCGGTACGGGCCCTCCACCCGCCTGCTGGTCTCCTCCACCCCGCCGGAGCTCCTGGCGGCGGGCGAGGGCGCCGGGACGGACCTGTTCCGGGACCTGGTGCTGAACCCCGACGTCACCGAAGGGGTCCTGCACGTCTCGGCGATGGCCGCGTCCTGCGACGACGACCCGGCGAACGAGTACCCGGCCTGCCACGTCCACCAGCAGGACTGGGGCGTCCCGGTCGTCGTCACCGAGGGCGCCGCCGCCCGCCTGCCGCTGGTGCTGGCCGGGATGGACGGCTGACGGAGGGCCGGAGGACTCCTGTCCTTCCCGGGGGGCTCAGCCCTCCAGGAAGGACAGGAGGGCGTTCGCCAGGAGGAACGGGTCGTCGGAGCCGCACAGTTCGCGGGCCGAGTGCATCGAGAGGATCGCCACGCCGATGTCGACCGTCTGGATGCCGTGGCGGGCCGCGGTGATCGGGCCGATCGTCGTGCCGCACGGCATCGAGTTGTTGGAGACGAACGTCTGCCACGGCACCCCGGCCCGCTCGCAGGCGGCGGCGAAGACCGCCCGGCCGCTGCCGTCGGTGGCGTAGCGCTGGTTGACGTTGACCTTCAGGATGGGGCCGCCGTTGGCGCGCGGGTGGTGCGAAGGGTCGTGGCGTTCCGCGTAGTTGGGGTGGACCGCGTGCCCGGTGTCCGAGGAGAGGCAGATGGTGCCGGCGAAGGCGCGGGCCTTGTCCTCGTACGTGCCGCCGCGCGAGAAGACTGAACGTTCCAGCACGTTGCCCAGGAGCGGGCCGTCGGCGCCGGTGTCCGACTGGGAGCCGTTCTCCTCGTGGTCGAAGGCGGCCAGCACCGGGATGTGGTCCGGCTTGTCGGACGAGGAGACGGCGACGAGGGCCGCGACGCCCGCGTGCACCGACAGGAGGTTGTCCATGCGGGGCCCGGCGAGGAGTTCGCGGTCGCGGCCGAGGTAGGCGGGCGGCTCGATCGAGTGGACCATCAGGTCCCAGCCCGCCACCGAGCCCTGGGGCAGGCCCTCTTCCTCCTCCAGGAAGGCGATCAGGTCGCCCTCGTGGGCGTCGCCCAGGCCCCAGATCGGCTGCATGTGCCGCTGCTTGTCGAGCTTGAGGCCGTCGGAGTTGACCGAGCGGTCCAGGTGCACGGCGAGCTGGGGGACGCGCAGCAGCGGGCGGTCGATGTTGACCAGCCGGTCGGTGCCGTCGCGCAGTGACAGCCGGCCGGCGAGGCCGAGGTCGCGGTCGAGCCAGGTGTTGAGGAGGGTGCCGCCGTAGATCTCGACGGCGACCTGCCGCCAGCCCTGGGAGCCCGTGTCCGGTACCGGCTTGACGCGGAGGTTGGGGGAGTCGGTGTGCGCGCCGATGATCCGGAAGGGGGTGTGCGCGGCCGCGCCCTCGGGCACGTACCAGGCGATGAGCGCGCCGCCGCGCAGGACGAACCGGCCTCCCGTGCCCGAGTCCCAGGCGTCCGATTCCGACAACTGCCTGAAGCCTGCCTTTTCCAGCCGCTCGGCCGCGTTGGCCACGGCGTGGTACGGCGACGGACTGGCCGTCAGGAAGGTCATCAGATCGTCGGTGTGGCCGCGGTCGAAGCGGGCGGGAGAGCTCATGTGGTTCACCTTAACGACGGTCGTGTTCGCCATGGCCGGACTGCGGCGGATAGCCGAGGGGTCGGAGGGCCGAGGGGTGCGTGGCCCGCGGCCCGGCCGATTTCAGCCCGGCGGACGCTCGAATCGGCGCTGCAGCTGCCGGCGCTCGCCCCGTCGGATGCGCGGGAGCATCTCGGGGGCCTGCGGCGGGCGCTGAGCACGTCTTTTGCGTCCGGCGCAGAAGATACAGGCCTCGCCGGGCGGGGCATCGGGGTCGATCGGCGCGCCGGGGTGTTCGGAGCACCCCGAGGCGTTGCGCGGCCGCGAGAGTTCGCGGGCCACGATGAACGCGCGGTGGAGGTCGTCCGCGAGGCGTACGAAGTCCTGGTCGGGGGAGCCGAGCGTGAGGTGGAAGCGCTGCTCGTCGATGCCGCGCAGGTAGTCGCGCAGCACGTCGAGGGTGTACGGGGGCCCGGGCACGGGGTAGCCCAGGCGCCGCTGCTCCACGGGGGCGGCGGGGGCGGCCGGGGGGCCGCCGCGCAGGCGCCGGCCGAGGCGGCGGCGGTCGTTGCAGATGAGGCAGCGGCCCCAGCCCTCGGGGGCCTCGGGGTCGAGGGCGCCGTTGGGGTGCTCGGGGCAGCCGGTGTAGCTCTTGGCGGGGGCGAGGCCGGCGGCCGTCTGGAAGGCCACGTAGAGGGCGTCGGCCACGGGGTCGTACTCGGCGGGGTGGGCCCCGTCGTAGAGGTCCTTGATCCGGTCGCCGAGGGCGCCCACGTTGGCCTGGAGCTCCTTGAGGGCGTACGGGCGCCCCGTGGGGACCGTGTACCCCCTGCCGCTGTGCTGCTGCTCCTGTGGACTCATGTCTACGAGCGTCCCACGAACCGCCGACAACCGGGGAACCCGGTCGTCGCACGACCGGGTTCCCCGGTCCCGGACACGCCGGTGGCCGGACCCTCGACAGGAGGGGTCCGGCCACCGGCGCGTACGTACACCGCGTACAGCAGGGGGGCTGCCTTAGAAGGCGGCCTCGTCGAGCTCCATGAGGGAGTTGTCGACGGCCTCGGCCAGCGCGCGCTGGACCGAGACGCCCGGCAGGACCTGGGCCGCGTAGAACTTCGCGGCGGCGATCTTGCCGGTGTAGAAGGGCACGTCCTTGGCGGAGGCGGTCGCCAGCTTCTCGGCGGCCACGGCGGCGCCCTTGAGCAGCAGGTATCCGACGACCACGTCGCCGGAGGCCATCAGCAGGCGGGTGGTGTTCTGGCCGACCTTGTAGATGTTCTTGACGTCCTCGCCGGTGGCGGTGAGGTCGACGATCATCTGGCCGACGATGGCCTCCAGGTCCACGGCGGCCTTGGCCAGCGCGTCGCGGGCCGGGGCCAGCTCCTCGCCGCCCACGCCCTCGGCGAGGAACTTCTTGATCGTCTCGGAGAGGACGTTCAGCGAGGCGCCCTGGTCGCGGACGATCTTGCGGAAGAAGAAGTCCTGGCCCTGGATGGCCGTGGTGCCCTCGTAGAGGGTGTCGATCTTGGCGTCGCGGATGTACTGCTCGATCGGGTATTCCTGGAGGTAACCCGAACCGCCGAAGGTCTGCAGGGACTCGGAGAGCAGCGCGTACGACTTCTCGGAGCCGTAGCCCTTCACGATCGGCAGGAGCAGGTCGTTGAGGCCGATCTCGGCGGAGGCGTCCTCGCCGGCGGCCTCCTTGAGCTGGATCGCGTCCTGGACGGAGGCGGTGTACAGCACGAGGGCGCGCATGCCCTCGGCGTACGCCTTCTGCGTCATGAGCGAGCGGCGCACGTCGGGGTGGTGCGTGATGGTGACCTTGGGCGCGGTCTTGTCCATGAAGTTCGCCAGGTCCGGGCCCTGCACGCGCTCCTTGGCGTACTCCAGCGCGTTGAGGTAGCCGGTGGAGAGGGTGGCGATGGCCTTCGTGCCGACCATCATGCGGGCGAACTCGATGATCATGAACATCTGGCGGATGCCGTCGTGCTTGTCGCCGATCAGCCAGCCCTTGGCGGGGTGCTGGTCGCCGAAGGTCATCTCGCAGGTGTTGGAGGCCTTGAGGCCCATCTTGTGCTCGACGTTCGTCGCGTAGACGCCGTTGCGCTCGCCCAGCTCGCCGGTCTCCCAGTCGAAGTGGTACTTCGGGACGAGGAAGAGGGACAGGCCCTTGGTGCCCGGGCCGTGGCCCTCGGGGCGGGCGAGGACGTAGTGGAGGATGTTCTCCTCCATGTCGTGCTCACCGGAGGTGATGAAGCGCTTCACGCCCTCGATGTGCCAGGAGCCGTCCTCCTGCAGGATGGCCTTGGTGCGGCCGGCGCCGACGTCCGAGCCGGCGTCGGGCTCGGTGAGGACCATGGTGGAGCCCCAGCGCTTCTCGACGGCGATCTGCGCGATCTTCTTCTGCGCCTCGTTGCCCTCGGCGTGCAGGATGCCGGCGAACGCCGGGCCGGAGGAGTACATCCAGATGGCCGGGTTCGAGCCGAGCAGCAGCTCCGCGTAGGCCCAGATCAGGGAGCGCGGGGAGGTGGTGCCGCCGATCTCCTCGGGCAGGCCCAGGCGCCAGTACTCCGAGTCCATGAAGGCCTCGTAGGACTTCTTGAAGGAGGCCGGGACCGGGGCGGTGTTGGTGGCCGGGTCGAAGACCGGCGGGTTGCGGTCGGCGTCCGCGAAGGACTCCGCGAGCTCGTTCTCCGCGAGGCGGGTCAGCTCGGACAGGATGCTCTTGGCGGTCTCGGTGTCCATCTCGCCGAACGGGCCGGTGCCGTACAGCTTTTCGCGGCCGAGCACCTCGAAGAGGTTGAACTCGATGTCGCGGAGATTCGACTTGTAGTGCCCCATGGCGACGGCTCCGTTAAGGCTCGGGGAGACAGATTCCTCGTACATACCAATCGGTAACCTCATCATGCTACCCACGAGTAATAAGGCGCAACCCTTCTGCGGCGACTGTGACCAGCGTCAACCGGGTCCGGCTGGAGGGTGCCTGGGGGCCGGGCCCGCTCGGTAGGCTTCGGTCCATGTACGGCTACGACCAGAACGTGAGCGCGGGACAGCAGCAGTACGCCGCCCCGCAGCAGATGGCCGGCGGGTACGGCGAGCAGCCGCTCTACCCCGAGCCCTCGCCGCCGTCGCTCGCCGACGCGGTACGGGCCTTCACCACCGGGTCGCTGTCCGCCGAGGACTTCCAGCAGATCTTCGCCACGTCGAAGGTCTACTGCCCGCGCGGCGAGACCCCCGGGTTCCTGGCCCTGCACAACACGCAGCAGCCGGTCATCCCGATGTTCACCACGCTCAAGGAGCTCCGCCGGTACGCCGGCAAGGAGTCCAAGTACTTCGTGATCACCGGCGCCGAGGTGATCGACCTGCTGCCGACCGGGTACGGCTTCGTCCTCGACATGGAGGGCGACCACCGGATGGTCTTCGACGCGAAGGCGGTCGAACAGATGGTCGACTTCGCGATGCGCCGCATGTACGGCTGAGTCGCGCCCGGAAGGCGCCGCCGCACCCCCCGGGAATGCTCCCGGGGGGTGCGCTGTTGTGGGCGGGTGGCAGGAAGTTCGAGATTCAACTAAACTCGACGCAGAAGGAGGTCCTGACCATGCCCGCAGTGACCGTTGAGAACCCGCTCGCGCTGCCGCGCGTCATCGCTCCCGTCGAAGGTGCCCAGGCCAGGCCCGTGCTGGGCGTGGTCGACGCGCCCTCCGGTTTCGAGGGCGAAGGCTTCCCGGTGCGCCGCGCGTTCGCGGGGATCAAGTACGAGTACCTCGACCCGTTCATCATGATGGACCAGATGGGCGAGGTGGATTACGCGGCCGGAGAGCCCAAGGGCACCCCCTGGCACCCGCACCGCGGCTTCGAGACCGTCACCTACATCATCGACGGCACCTTCATCCACCGTGACTCCCACGGCGGCGGCGGAGTCATCACCAACGGTGACACCCAGTGGATGACGGCGGGCTCCGGCCTCCTGCACATCGAGACCCCGCCCGAGGAACTCGTCATGTCCGGCGGCCTCTTCCACGGCCTCCAGCTGTGGGTGAACCTGCCCGCCAGGGACAAGATGCTGGCGCCGAAGTACCAGGACATCCGCGGCGGCACCGTGAAGCTGCTCGCCTCGCAGGACGGCGGCGCCCTGATCCGCCTGATCGCGGGCGACCTCGCGGGCCACGCCGGCCCCGGGGCCACGCACACGCCGATCACGATGATCCACCTGACGATCAGCGCCGGCGCCGAGGTCACGCTGCCCTGGCGGCACGACTTCAACGCCCTCGCCTACGGCCTCGCCGGCAGCGGTGCGGCGGGCGCCGAGCGCCGCCCGTTCCGGATGGGCCAGACCGTGGTCTTCGGCTCCGGCGACGGGCTGACGATCCGGGCCGACGACGCGCAGGACTCCCGCAGCGAGACCTTCGAGGTGGTCGTCCTCGGCGGACAGCCGATCCGTGAGCCGATGGCGCACTACGGGCCGTTCGTCATGAACAGCCACGCCGAGCTCCAGCAGGCCTTCGACGACTTCCAGGCGGGCCGCCTGGGCGTCATCCCCAGCACCGACGTGACCGGCCTCGGCCACCGCGGCGCCGGCCAGGCCGACCCGGAGGAGACGGCCTAACCGCCGTCCCCCGCCCGCGCGGGGCCCTCGGGCCCCGTGGCGGCGTACCGGCCCCGGAGCTCCGACAGGACCCCGAACGCGGCCGCCGTCAGCGGGACCGCGAGCAGCATCCCGAGGACCCCGGCGACACTCGCACCGGCGGTGAGCGCCAGCAGCACCGCCGCCGGGTGCATCTGCACCGTCCGGCTCTGGATCATCGGCTGGAGCACGTGCCCCTCCAGCACCTGCACGGCCAGCACCACGCCCAGCGCCCACAGCCCGATGACCCACCCCCGGTCGGCGAGGGCCACCAGCACGGCGACGGCGCCCGAGATGAAGGCGCCCAGGTACGGGATGTACGCGCCGACGAACACCAGCGCGCCCAGCCCCACCGCCCCCGGCACCCGCAGCACCAGCAGCCCCACGGTGATGCAGACGGCGTCGATCGCGGCGATGAAGGTCGTGCCCCGCATGAACCCCTCGACGGCCCGGTAGGCGCGGCGCGCCATGGCCTCCACGGTGTCCCCGGTCGAGCGCGGGGCCAGGGAGCGCAGGGCGCCGATCGCCCGATCGGAGTCCCGCAGGAAGAAGAAGATCAGCAGCAGGGCCAGGATCGCGGTCGCGATCACCTCGCCGACCACGCTGATCCCGCTGATCACCCCGGAGGCGGCCGTGCCGCCGAACTTGGCGAGCAGCTCCTTGGCGTGGGCCGCCAGGTCCTGGAGCGAGGTCCCGGCCGCCCCGAAGTGCTCGGCCAGGCCCTCCCCGGCCCGCTTGAGGGCGCCCACGATCTGGTCACCGGTCTCGATCAGCGC
This sequence comes from Streptomyces sp. NPDC032091, assembly GCF_055580265.1. Lineage (NCBI taxonomy): Bacteria > Bacillati > Actinomycetota > Actinomycetes > Kitasatosporales > Streptomycetaceae > Streptomyces > Streptomyces sp. NPDC032091. Next base: position 362,075 of record NZ_JBVILR010000001.1, read on the forward strand.
GGCCACCACCACGTAGCTCGCGCCGCCGACCACCGCCACCACCGCCAGGCAGGTCAGCGCGGCGGCCAGCGAGCGGCTCAGCCGCATCCGCACCAGCCTCCGGTGCAGCGGCCCCAGCAGGGCCGTGCCCAGCAGGGCCAGCAGCACCGGGGTGACGGCCGTCTTGAAGAGCACGCAGAGCCACACGCCGACGGCGGCCACACCCGTCACCAGCAGGACGACGGCGCACCAGGCGGCCAGCCGCCGCGCCGGCTCGGGCAGCAGGGACGTGCTCGGGGTCGGTGCGGGCATGGCCGGACCGCCTTTCGGATTCCGGGCGCCGGGCGGTCAGGGGGCGGACCGGGGGGATTCCCGGTCCTCGTCACCGTCCGGCTTGGACCGTTCGTACAGCTCGAACCAGATCGACTTGCCCTCGCCACGCGGATCCACACCCCAGGCGTCGGCGAGCATCTCCATCAGCAGCACGCCGCGCCCGCTGGAGGCCATCTCGCCCGGGTGGCGCTTGTGCGGCAGCTCGTCGCTCCCGTCGGCCACCTCCACCCGCAGCCGCCGCGTGCCCGGCTCGCCCGCCGCCTCCGCGACCAGCAGGGCGTCGCCGTCCGTGTGGACCAGCACGTTCGTCACCATCTCGGAGACCATCAGCACCGCCGAGTCCACCTGCTCCGGGTCCGCCCAGTCGTGCAGCAGCTCCCGGACCTGCCGGCGGGCGCCCGCGATCCGGGCCGGCTCGGCCTGGGCCACGGTCAGCACCGTGCGCCGGGCGGGCCGTACGGGGTGTGCCGCGACGGTCCCGCAGCCGCAGCTCGGACTCTCGCGGCACAGCAGCACCACGGCGATGTCGTCCTCGCGGCGGTCGGCCAGCGGGCCGGTGGTGTGGTGCGAGGACGGCCCGTGCACGGCCTGGACCAGCAGGTCGGCGAGGCGTTCGAGGTGGTTGTCCGCGTCCCCGCCGCCCTCGGCGGGGCCGGTGCGGTCCTGCGCGTCGGTCTCCAGGATCGCCCGCAGCCGAGCCCAGCCCGTGTCCAGGTCGTGCCCGCCGGTCTCGATGAGCCCGTCGGTGCACAGCATCAGCGTCTCGCCGGGCTCCAGCGCGAAGCGGGTCGTGGGGTAGTCGGTGTCGGGCACGATGCCCAGCGGCAGCCCGCCGGCCGTCGGCCGCATCAGCACCGTGCCGTCGGCCATCCGCACCACCGGGTCGGGGTGCCCGGCGCGGGCGATCTCCAGCGTCCCCGTCCCCGGGTCGCACTCCACGTACAGACAGGTCGCGAAGCGGGGACTGCCGAAGTCGGCGTCGGGTCCGGCACCGGGCCCGGCGGCGGGGTCCTCGTCCGGGGCGGGCGCGGAGCACAGCCCGGCCAGGAACCGGGAGGCGCGCGAGAGCACCGCGTCCGGCCGGTGGCCCTCGGAGGCGTAGGCCCGTACGGCGATCCGCAGCTGGCCCATCAGCCCCGCGGCCCGTACGTCGTGCCCCTGGACGTCCCCGATGACCAGCGCGAACCGGCCCGACGGCAGCGGGATCACGTCGTACCAGTCGCCGCCGACCTGGAGCCCGCCGCCGGTGGGCACGTAGCGGGCGGCGATGGTCATACCGGGGATGTCGGGGCCGAGCTGGGGCATCATCGACCGCTGGAGGCCGGTGGTCAGCTCCCGCTCGGACTCGGCCACCCCGGCCCGCTGGAGGGCCTGGGCCAGCATCCGGGCCACCGTCGTCAGCACCGACCGCTCGTCCGGCGAGAAGGTCACCGGATGCTTGAACGCGGCCATCCAGGCCCCCAGCGTCCGGCCGGCCACGATCAGCGGCAGGAAGGCCCAGGAGGCCCGGCCGAAGTCCCGGGCGAGCGGCCAGGTGACCGGGAAGCGCCGCTTGTACTCCTCCGGCGTGGGCAGGTAGATCGCCCGGCCGGTCCGGACGACCTCGGCCGCCGGGTAGTCCGTGTCCAGGGGCATGTCCGAGAAGGGGCCCTCGTCGCCCGGGGCGTGCCCGTGGTGCCCGATGACGGACAGCCGTTCGCCCTCCGTCCCGAAGACGGCCAGCCCGTCGGGGCTGAAGCCCGGCATGGACAGCGAGGCCGCCACCCGCAGCACCTCGGCGGTGGAGCGGGCCTCGGCCAGCGCCCGCCCGGCGTCCAGCAGGAAGGCCTCGCGGGAGCGCCGCCAGTCGCCGGTGATCGGGGTGTGCGCGGCCGTGGTGCCGGGCTGCGGCTCGGCGATCTCCTGGATGGTGCCGATCAGCTCGTAGTCGACGCGGCCGTCCGCGGTCCGGTTCTCCAGCGGCTTGGAGCGGCTGCGGACCGTGCGCAGCACCCGTCCGTCCTCGTCCATGATCCGCAGCCGGGCCTCGGCGAGGGTGCCCTCGGCCACGGCGAGGTTCACGATGCCGTTGATCTCGTTCCAGTCCACCGGGTGGAAGCGCGCGCGGGCGGCCGCCTCGGGCAGGACCACGGGCTCCGCGGGCAGCCCGAGCAGCCGGGCGGCCTCGCCGTCGAGGGTGACCGTTCCGGACGCGTTGTCCCACCGCCACAGGCCGGTCGCGATGGCGGCCAGGACGTCCTCGGTGCGCACCCGGCCATCTTTACAGGTCATGCGGCCGCGGCGCCCGTCCGGCGTCCCGCGCGGCCCTGCTCCCGGCGCGCCCGGTGAGGGTTGCTCCCGGACGGTAACCTTGGGACGGTTGAGTCCACCTTGAAATCGCGTAGAACTGGATGACTGATGCATCGGTACAGGTCCCACACGTGCGGCGAGCTTCGTGCCTCCGACGTCGCATCCGACGTCCGGCTGAGCGGCTGGGTGCACAATCGTCGAGACCTGGGCGGCATCCTCTTCATCGATCTGCGTGACCACTACGGCATCACGCAGCTCGTGGCCCGCCCCGGTACCGCGGCGAACGAGGCCCTCGGCAGCGTCAGCAAGGAGACGGTCGTCCGCGTCGACGGCAAGGTCGTCTCGCGCGGTGCCGACAACGTGAACCCCGAGCTCGCCACCGGCGAGATCGAGATCGAGGTCTCCGAGGTCGAGGTGCTCGGCGCCGCCGCCCCGCTGCCCTTCACGATCAACACCGACGACGGTGTGAACGAGGAGCGGCGCCTGGAGTACCGCTTCCTCGACCTGCGCCGCGAGCGTATGCACCGCAACATCATGCTGCGCTCGGCCGTGATCGCCTCGATCCGCTCGAAGATGGTGGCCCTCGGCTTCAACGAGATGGCGACCCCGATCCTCACCGCGACCTCCCCCGAGGGCGCCCGTGACTTCGTCGTCCCGTCCCGCCTCAACCCGGGCAAGTTCTACGCCCTGCCGCAGGCGCCGCAGCAGTTCAAGCAGCTGCTGATGATCTCCGGCTTCGACCGGTACTTCCAGATCGCGCCCTGCTTCCGCGACGAGGACGCCCGCGCCGACCGTTCGCCGGGCGAGTTCTACCAGCTCGACGTGGAGATGTCCTTCGTCGAGCAGGAGGACGTCTTCCAGCCGATCGAGAAGCTGATGACCGAGCTCTTCACCGAGTTCGGCAACGGCCGCGAGGTCACCTCCCCCTTCCCGCGGATCCCGTTCCGCGAGTCGATGCTCAAGTACGGCAACGACAAGCCCGACCTGCGCGCCAAGCTGGAGCTCGTCGACATCACCGACGTCTTCGAGGGCTCGGAGTTCAAGGCGTTCGCCGGCAAGCACGTGCGGGCGCTGGCCGTGCCGGACACCGCCGACCAGCCGCGCAAGTTCTTCGACGGCCTCGGCGACTACGCGGTCTCGCTGGGCGCGAAGGGCCTGGCCTGGGTGCGCGTCGGCGAGGACGGTGCGCTGACCGGCCCGATCGCCAAGTTCCTCACCGAGGACAACGTCAAGGTCCTCACCGAGCGTCTGGGCCTGGCCGCCGGGCACGCCGTGTTCTTCGGCGCGGGCGAGTTCGACGAGGTCTCGAAGATCATGGGCCCGGTCCGGGTCGAGGCCGCCAAGCGCGCCGGCCACTTCGAGGAGAACGTCTTCCGCTTCTGCTGGATCGTCGACTTCCCGATGTACGAGAAGGACGAGGAGACCGGCAAGATCGACTTCTCCCACAACCCGTTCTCCATGCCGCAGGGCGGCATGAAGGACCTGGAGGAGAAGGACCCGCTCGACATCCTGGCCTGGCAGTACGACATCGTCTGCAACGGCATCGAGCTGTCCTCCGGCGCCATCCGCAACCACGAGCCCGAGGTCATGCTGAAGGCCTTCGAGATCGCCGGTTACGAGGCCGAGACGGTCGAGCGGGAGTTCGCGGGCATGCTGCGCGCGTTCCGCCTGGGCGCCCCGCCGCACGGTGGCATCGCCCCGGGCGTGGACCGCATCGTGATGCTGCTGGCCGACGAGCCGAACATCCGCGAGACCATCGCCTTCCCGCTCAACGGCAACGCCCAGGACCTGATGATGGGCGCGCCGACGGTGCTGGAGGAGAGCCGCCTGCGCGAGCTGAACATCGCCCTGCGCAAGCCGGTCGAGACGAAGGCCGCGGACGCGAAGCCGGTCGCCGAGGCCGTCCACCCGGACGCCGCGCGGTAACGCCGCCGCTCCTGTAGCGGGAAGGGCCCGGGATCCTCGCGGATCCCGGGCCCTTCGCGTCGGCCGTCTGCGGTCTGCGGTCTGCCGTCAGAACCGGTCGAGGAGGCCCTTGAGGAGGGCGGACGGGGTCAGCTCCGCGGGGGCGGGGCCGGCGTGGAAGAAGCCGGCGTTCTCGGCGTCCAGCTTGCGCAGGAAGTCGAAGGCCTTGGCGTCGTGGTCGCCGAACGCGACGAACTGCCAGTGGATGCCGGGGGCGGTGGCGGCGGCGTCCGCGATCGCCTGGCGGGCGGGGCGGACGTTGTCGGGGGCGCCGTCCGTCTGGAAGACGACCAGGGCCGGGCCCGTGCCGCCGTCCTTCCGGTAGCGCTCGACGACGGCCTCGACGGCGACGTGGTAGCTGGTGCGGCCCATCCGGCCGAGCTCGGCGTGGCGCGCCTCGACCCAGGCCTCGTCGTGGGCGTCGAGGGTCAGCTCGGCGGTGCCGTCGAGCTCGGTGGAGAAGAACACCGTGTGGACGGTGGCCTCCTCGTCCAGGTGCGCGGCGAGGGCGAGGGCGTGGTCGGCGAGGTACTGGACGCTGCCGTCCTTGTAGAACCCGCGCATGGAGCCGGACCGGTCGAGGACCAGGTACACCTTGGCCCGGGCCCCGGCCCTGCCCTTGCTCCGCAGCACCTGCCCGGCGGCCTTGTACGCCGCCGGAACGGCCCCGCCCTTGCGGCGCACCGCCGAGGCGGGCAGCGCGGGACCGGCCTCGGCCACGAGGGGCTCGGCCTCCGGCTCGGGGACGTCGGCCGCCTCCTCCGGCTGTGGCGCGGGCTCGGGCTCCGTTTCCACGACGGCCTCGGCGGCGGCCGGTTCGGCCTCGGGGGCGGCCGGTGCGGCCTCGGGCTCCGGCTGGGTGGCGGGCTCGGGTTCGGCCTGGGCCTCGGGCTCGGCGGCGGGCTCCGGCTCGGTGGCGGCCTCGGGTTCGGCCTGGGCCTCGGGCTCCGGCTGGGTGGCGGTGGCCTCGGGCTCGGGGACCTCGGCCGCTTCCTCCGCCTGCGGCTCGGGCTCGGGCTCCGTCTCCACGACGGCCTCGGCGGCGGCCGGTTCGGCCTCGGGCTCCGGCTCGACGGCGACGGCCTCCGGCCGGGTGGCGGTGGCCTCCGGTTCGGGGGTGGTCGGCTCCTCCGCCCGCGGGGCGGGTTCCGGTTCCACGGCGGCCTTGGCGGCGGCCGGTTCCGGGGCCTCCGGGGCGGGGTCCTGGGGCGCCGGGGGCGACGGCCGGCGGGCCTCCGGGACGGTGGGGTCCGTCGTGGTGGCGGGGGCGGTGAGCAGGGCGCCCGCCTCGCGGTCGCGTGGCGCGGACTGCGGCGGGACCGTCGGGTTGTCGAAGGACGCCGCCACCAGGTCGGCCGCCGCGTCCAGGGGGGTGCGTTCGGCCTGGTTGGGGACGGCCGCCGCCGGGGCGTCCGACGTCTCGGCGGCGGCCGTCTCCGAAGTCCTTCCGAACACCTTGCGCAACAAGCTCCGAATACCCATGGGCCAGGCCTTTCGCATGAGTGCGTGCGTCATTTGTCCGTGCTGCGCGGTTGATCCCTGCCCAGAGTGGACACGTAAGGTTATCGGCCCCTTGGCTGGAACGACGGCAGGGGCGCCCTTCGTGGTGCCCGTCCTACCACCCAACCTGTCCGACCGCACGAACTGGCCCTCCGCCGTGCCGGGTTCATCCACCGTTCATCCCCCCGCCGCGGCACCGGCTCGGCGGTCCGAGACGTTTCACGTGAAACGGGGCCCTTCAACTCCCCTCCGGCAGCCGCCCCACCGGGAGCCGGAGCGTGGTCAGGGCGCCGCCGTCGGGGGCGTTGGTGAAGCTGAGCGTGATGTCGAGGACGGCCGCCTGGCCCGCCGCGATCGTCAGACCCAGACCGTGACCGCGGCCCCGGCCGGGATCTCCCGTGCGGAACCGCTGCGGACCCTGTTCGACCAGTTCCGCGGGATAGCCGGAGCCGTGGTCGTGGATCACGACCACGGGCCCCTCCACGGTCACTTCGACCGGAGGCCGGCCATGCTTGTGGGCATTGACCAGCAGGTTGGTGAGGATCCGGTCCAGGCGCCGCCGGTCGGTGAGCACCACCGCGTCCCGCACCACCCGGACGTCGGCGGCGAGCCGCGACCCGGCGACGGCCCGCCGCACGGCCCGTCCCAGCTCCACCCGGGCCAGGTCGGCGCGTTCCACCCCCGATTCCAGCCGCGAGATCTCCAGCAGGTCCTCGGTGAGCAGGTGCAGGGCCCGCAGCCGGTCCTCGATCATCTCCTTGGGCCGGCCCTCCGGCAGCAGCGCGGCCGCGGCCAGCGAACCCGTCAGCGGGGTGCGCAGCTCGTGCGCGACGTCGGCCGTGAACCGCTTCTCCGCCTCCAGCCGTTCCTGGAGCGAGGCGGCCATCGAGTCCAGGGCCCGCGCGACGTCCCGGACCTCGTCGCGGGAGCGGTGCGTGCCGAGGGCGTCCCGTCCGGCGGGGAAGCCGACCCGGGCGTCCAGGTCGCCGGCGCTGATCCGGCGGGCGACGGCGGCCGTGGTGGTGAGGCGGCGGCTGATCCGGTCGGCGAGGAACAGGCCGGCCAGGGCCACCACCCCGGCGGCAAGCGCCGAGGAGGCGAGGATCGCGGTGTCCAGGTCACGCAGCCGGGTGCGGGTGCTCTCGTACGGGATCCAGACCGCGAGGGCCTGCCGGTCGGCGGGCCCGGCCGCCCACATGACGGGCTCGCCCTGGTGGGTGCCGACCATGCTGCCGGTCCGCCCGTGGGCGACGAGGTCGCGCAGCGGGCCCGGGAGCCCGGGCGGATCGAGGGCGGCGTGGACGTCCCCGTGCGCGGTGCCGTACTCGTAGTGGCCGAGGGCGTGCTCCAGTTCCCGGTCCGCCTCCTTGCGGACCTCCCCGACGACCTGCCGGGCGACCACGTTGTGCACGGCGATGCCCAGGGCGGCGGCCACCGTGCAGCAGACCAGGGTGGTGGTCAGGGCGATCCTCCAGCGGAGGCTGCTCAGCGCGCGCATCGCTGCCGGTCCGCGCTCAGCGGGACGTCGGTCAGGGTGGGGCAGTCGTCGAGGGTGAGCTGCGACAGGCTCATGCTCTTGGTGCGGGGGTCCCAGACGTAGTCGGAGACGGAGGTGTAGACCGGGTTCGAGGTCGGTTCGCGGACCGCGAGGTGTTCGGCGGCGACCTCCACGCCCTCCAGGACCCCGCGCCTGGAGAGGATGCGGGCGATCCGGCCGTCGTCCTGGACGGTGTAGACGCGCAGTTCGGAGAGGCGGCCGTCCACGTCCAGGGCGGTGATCAGCTCCTCCCGGCCGTTGCCGGTCAGGTCGTGCAGGACGCCGGGCCGCACCGGGCAGGAGGGGCCGCCGTCCACAGCCTGTGTGCAGAGCGCGAGCCGCCGGACGGCCCGGGGGTCCACGAGGCGGCCCGTGCCGCCGTCCTCGGCGGTGGCGGAGGTGATGTCGGCCCGTACGACGGCCAGGGCGTCCACCCCGCGCATGCTGAGCCCCGGCACCTTGGGCAGGCCGGGGACCACGGCGGCCGCGCCGGGCTGCTGGCCGGGGCCCGGCGGGTCGGGGAAGTAGCCCTTCCACAGGGTCCTGGGGGCGTGGACCGTGCCGAGGTCGCCCTGGTTCTTCAGGCCCTCGACGTCGGCGCACCCGGCGGCCGTGACCGCCAGGGCGGCGGCCAGGGCCGCGGCGGCCGGACGGTGGCGTGGGCGCATGCTTCGATGCTGCCGTGCGACGGGTTCCGGGGCATTCGGTCAGTGCTCCGGTTGGGCGATGGCCCGGGCGGCCGCCACCTCCTGGTGGAGGGGGGACAGGACGCTCGGCTCCTCGGGTTCCGCGGGGATGTCGACCCGGTACAGGGTGGGACTGCTGCGGATGCCGTCCGCGAGCGCGCGCAGCTGGCCGGCGATCCGGGCCACCTCGGACGGGGGCGGGTCGGAGGCTCCGTGGTTGACGCGGACCCGGGCCGCCGTCGTGGCGTCCACGATCCGTTCCACGGCCACCACCAGCGGCCACCAGGCGGCGGCGCGGCTGCCGGTGGGCGGGGGCTCGGTCAGGGCCCGCTGGAACTCGCTGCGCACCCCCGAGAGGTCGCGGTAGATCCGCCGCCGGGCCTGGAGCCGGGACTGGCGGGCCGCCCGCAGCGCCGCCTCGTCCGCCACGGGGGCGAAGGCGCACTCCACGTAGCGGGCGGCGTCGTCGACGGCGTCGGCGAGACGGTCGCCGATCCGGGTGTGCCAGCTCTCGGGCCACAGCAGGTAGCCGGCGACGAGGGTGATGGCGCAGCCGATCAGGCTGTCCAGCAGGCGGGGCCGGATCAGGTCGAAGCCCTGGTGGTTGAGGAGGTCCGACAGCAGCAGGATCACCGGGGTGATGGCCGCGGTCTGGAAGACGTACCCCTTCGCGGAGAACGCCGGGATCAGGGCGGCGAGCAGCACCATCACCGGGACGTCCCACCAGCCGCGCGGCACCTCCGCCAGCACGGCGGCGGCCAGGACCAGCCCGGCCGCCGTCCCCAGGGCGCGCAGCACGGCGCGGGAGAACACCGACCCGAAGTCCGGTTTGAGGACGAAGGTGACCGTCAGCGCCACCCAGTACGAGCGCTCGACCTCCACCAGGGAGACCAGCGACTGGGCCAGGCCGATGCACAGGGCCAGGCGCAGCCCGTAGCGCCAGGAGGCCGCGGACAGCATCATGTCGCGCACCACCCGCCCGGTCCGCACGCGCAGGGCGGCGGGCCGGCCGAGGCGGTCGTCGACGTTGTACGGGTCCGGTTCCGCGAGGGGCACGATCGTCGCCGCGTGCCGCAGGGCGGCGTCCACGGCGCGCTCGGAGGGGCTCCGCGGGGCGGGCAGGTCGAGGACCGGCACCCCGGTGCGGCCCTCTTCCACGGCGCCGGCCAGCTCCCGTACCGCCGCCGGGACCTCCGGGGGCAGCGGCCGGCCGCGCAGGTGGGCGGCGGGGGCGGCCTCGACCAGCGGGATCAGCACGTTCAGCTGGGCGAGGACCCGCACCAGCGAGGGGCTGCGCCCGTGCACCCGGGCGCGGCGTCCCAGGACGAGGTCGTAGGCCTGGTTGAGGGTCTGGGTGACCTGCTGCCGGCGTTCGTCGTAGGCGGAGGCCGGTCCGCCCGCCGCCTCCAGGGCGTCGGCGACGGCCCGGTAGACGGCGGCGACGGCGGCCCGTTCGGGTTGCCGGCCGCGCAGCGGCCAGCCCAGCAGGGTGAGCAGCAGGACGAACAGGCCACCCGTGGCGAGCAGCAGCGGGGCCGTCCACCAGGGTTCGGGCATCGGCAGCCCGGCCCCGACGACGGCGTTGAGCAGGAACACCAGTCCGGACGCGGAGGCGACCGTGCCGATCGAGGAGATCATCCCGGAGAGCAGGGCGACGAGGGTGAGGACCGCGACCGCGACCCAGCCGTGCCCGTACACGAGGGTTCCCAGGGCCACCCCGATCGCGCCGAGCAGCTGCGGGAGCGCGATGTTCAGGATCCGCATCCGGTAGGCGTCGGCGGTGTCGCCGATCACCCCGGACAGGGCGCCCATCGAGGCGAGCGCCCCGTACTCGGGCTCGTCCACGGCGAAGCCGACGGCGAGGGGGACGGACAGGGCGATCCCGGCGCGGGCGACCGCGGCCCAGGGGACGGGGGCACGGTTCGGCCGCAGTCCCGCGAGGAGCCAGGCGGGGGGAGCCAGGGGGTGGGCCCGGGTCCGGCCGGGCGGTATGTGCTCGGTGCGTCGTTCGGTGGTCATTCCGCTTCCGTGTCACCGCTCGCGAATCGGTTCTTCTGGGGCGTTCTGCGGAGGATGGGTATGTTCCGAGCTTATGGGGTGCGGCGCAGCCGGCCCGCCAGCCATGCGGTGAGCGCGGTGGCCAGTCCGACGGCGAGGACCACCCAGGCGGTGGTCCGCAGGAACGCGGTGAGCGCGTCGTACACCGCCCCGGCGGCGGCCCGGTCGATGTCGGCGGGGAGGTCGTCGAGGGTCAGCCGGCGGCACACGGCGACCGCGACGCCCAGCAGGACGGCCCCGGCCGCGACGCCGAGGCCGGTGGCCAGCACGGCGCGGCGGCGGCGCACCGCGACGGCCACGGCCGCCGCGGCGAGCAGCAGCGTCAGCACGGGGAGCCAGACCCCGGCGACCTGGAGCATGCGGAACCCCTTCCGGAGCGCGCCGAGGTCGTCGTACTCCATGACCTTCACCGACAGGTGCGTCTCGGGGATGCGGTCGGCGAACGGCACTCCGTCGGCCACCAGCTCCCCCTTGACCGCGGCCGTCACCGGCGCGACGTCGATGGTGACGGCGTCCCCGTGGCCGGTGGTGAGGGCGTCGAGGAAGGCGGTGTGGGCGGCGCGGTTGGCCGCGTCCCAGGCGGTCCGGTAGGCGGGGGTCCCGGCGAAGGAGCGCAGGGCCTCCCCGAGCAGGGCGTCGACCCCGCCCTGGAAGGGGCCCGCGTCGATCTGGCCGGAGAGGGCGCGGGCGGCCTGGGTGACGACCACCCCCTGGACGGCGGGGTTCGTGGCGAGCGGGGACATGGCGGCGGTGTAGCGGTCGGCGTCACCCAGTTGGCGGTCGGCCCAGTACGCGACCGCGCTCGCGGGCACGAGGAGGGCCACGAGCACGATGAGGGCCGCCGACAGACAGGTGCGCACGTCACCAGGGAAGGCGGACGCGGGGCCCGGCGCCACCCCGGTTGCTCCGTACGGGGACGCGGCGGGGCCCGGCCCGCGCCCGGACGGGTGATCCACTTGCCGCCCCGGGACGGCGGGTGTGCCCTGGAGGCTGGAAGAGAGGAGCCCCGCCATGGCACACGCGGCCCCCACCGCCCCCCGGCGGCACCACCGCCCGAGGGCGTCGGCGCAAGCGCACGACATCAGCAAGAGCGCTCTGGCCCGCCCGCTGCTGCTCGGCCTCGTGTACGGGGTCTGGGCGGCCTTCATCAAGCGCCAGATGGGCCCGGTCGACGCGGGCAACGTCTTCTACGGGATCCTGTGCGGCGTGATCTTCGCCGGCATCATGTTCGCCCTCGCGCGGGTCGGCCCCCGGCTCAAGCGGGAGGTGCACGCCGCCGCGTACGGGGTCTTCATCGGGATCGCCGTGGGCTACCTGCACAGCCTCACCAACCAGTCCGTGCTCCGCGCGGCCGTCGTCGGCCTGTTCTCGGGGCTCGGCGTCGGGATCGTGGCCTTCTACCGGTACTACACGCGGGAGCCCTGAACCCCGCGCACCGGTCCGTGGCGCCGGCTCCCGCGCCCCCTCGCCGGGGGCACGGGAACCGGCGCCGCCTCGCGGCCGGGCCGGACCGCCGAGGCGGCCGGACCGGCTTACGCGGCCGGGTCGGCGGTGGGCCGCTGCGGCTCGCCGCCGGCCGCCGTGCCGGGGGCCTCAGGCGTGGTGTCGCGGGCGGTCTGACGGGCGGGGACCTGCGGTGCGGGCCGGTCCTCACGGGCCGCCGGGGAGAAGCGGGCGGCCTCCGCGCGGATCAGGGCGTTCAGGGCGGCGTACGGGTCGATGGGCATGACGGAACCTCACGGTGGTCCGGGTGGGTGTGGGGGAGTTCTGCCGCTCGGCCCGCTCAGCAGCGCAGGACCACACTCCGCACCGTCCGCGGGGACACGGCCGCCGTGGCCGGCCCGCCCTGGGCCACACGGGTGGACTCGCCCGCGTGTTTCACGTGAAACGTCCCGGTCGGCAGCCCGCGCAGGGCCGGCGCCGCGCGCACGACCGTCCGTACGTCCGCCCGCGCGTCGGGATCCGCCGCCGGGTCCGACTGCCCCTCGGCGGGATCGGCCGGGGCGGAGGCGGCGGCGCGGGGATCGGTGCCCGCGGCGGCGGCCGCCGCCGCTCCGGCGCCGAACAGGCACAGCAGGACCACGCAGGCCACCGTCAGGGCCCGCGCCGGCACCCACCGCGCGTACCGCGCACCGCTCATGGTGCTTCCATGCCCCTCGGGCCCATGTGACTCCCCGGCCGCCGCCGAGAAGCCCCCGACCGGGGGACGGGAACACCTCCCCCGGCGGACGCGGCGGACGCGGCGGACGGAGGCACCGGGCTCAGCCGCTGCGCAGCGGCCCGGTCAGCCGCGCGAGGACGGACGTCTCGCCGCTGACCAGCCGCAGCCGGGCCCGTCCGCCCCGGTCGGGGGCGGTGACCCCGTACGGGGAGACCCGCTCGACGGTGAACACGGCCGTACGGTGGTCCGCGCGCGGCACCTCGATGGTGCGGCCGCGCCGGAGCTCGGCGAGCGGGAGGCCGTTGCCGGTGACCACGGCCGTCCCGGCCGACCCGGGGGCCGGGCCGACGGCGTCCCAGCCGGCCGTGGTGTCACCGCTCGGCTCGCCTTCGGCCAGGGGGAGGTCCACCCCCAGGCTGGGGATCCGCAGCCGCAGCGGACGCGAGGGGCGCAGCGGCCCGGCGGCTCCGGTGCGGCTCCGGTGGGCGGGGGCGTGCCCGTGGGTGCCGGAGTGCTCCAGCTCGCGGACGAGGCGGCGGTGGCCGGACAGGCCCAGCGCCCGTGAGGGCAGTGCGTCGGTGACGCCCGAGGTCCCCGGCTCCGCGCCCTCTCCTCCGCGCAACAGGCCGATGCCGGTACAGAGCAGAGTGACCGTCAGCGCGGCGGCCGCCCATCGGGCGCGGGACATGGCATTCCTCCAGGAGGCCGGCACGGGCGGCCGGTTCCTGGGAGCGTGGCCCAGTCGCGGGGGGACGGCACGTCGACGGTATGCGCGAGTTGACGGTCCGTCATCGGTGTGTCGGGGGGTGCGGCGGGAGTCTTCGCAGCTGGCGGTGGGGGACGGGGGTGGCGGCGAAAGCGGGAGGCCGTACAGCCGAAAGGGTGAGGGCGTCGCTACGGGAGGGGGTGCGCGGGCCAGTTCAGCAGGCGGGCTCCGAGGGTGGCCGTCTGGAGGGTGTAGCGGTGGGTCGGGTTGCCCGGGTCGTGGGCCGTCAGGCTGTGGATCCGTTCCAGGCGGTACGTCAGCGCCCGTACGCTCAGCCCCAGCCGCCGGGCCGCCTCCGCCGTCACGCAGCCCGCGTCGAACCAGACGGCCAGCGTGTCCAGCAGCGGGCCCGCCCCGCCGCGTCCGGCCCGCAGCGGTCCGAGGACGCTCAGCACCAGGTCGGCCAGGGCGGCCCGGTCCCGGGTCAGTACGGGGAAGACGAGCAGCTCGGCGGCGCGTACCAGCGGCCCCTCGAAGCCGAGCAGGTCCGCGAGGTCGAGGGCGCGCAGGGCCTCCGCGTAGGAGGCGGCCACCCCGCCCACCCCCGGATGCGGGCGCCCGACCGCGACGAGCCCGCCGGGGCCGCCGTCCGCCTCCGCCCGCCGGGCGAACCGGGCCGGCAGCCCGTCCTCCTCGCCGGGGGTCACGCAGACCAGCCGGCCCTCCCTGGTGGCGAGCAGCGCCGCCCCTTCCAGGGCCCGCTCCAGCCGCCGGACGCCGGGGCTCCCGTCCGCGTACGGGGTGGCCGCGCGGGCCACGGCCACCGCGTACGTCCGGGCCGGGCGGAGTCCGAGGTGCTCGGCGCGCTCGCCGAGGCGGTCCGGGTCGCCCCGGCCGAGGAGGAGGTCGTCGACGCACTCGCGGCGGGCGGCCTCCTCCCGGCGCACCGCCAGCCGCCGGGCCCGCTCGTAGCCCTCGGTGAAGGCGTCCACGGCCTGTTCCGCGGCGTGCATCAGGGGGTCCGGGGCGGCCCGGCCGGCGAGGGCGGCGCGGGTGGCGGCCAGGTGGGCGCCGACCAGGCCGGACAGACCGTGACCGGCCTCGGCGGCCCTCTCCCCGAGGGCGCGGCGGGCGTCGAGCTCCTCGCGCGCGGGCCGGCGGCCGGTGGCCGAGACCTCCCCGAGCATCCGTACGTACCCGGTCAGGTACTCCTCGGGTATGTCCCGCCCTGCCGCTGTCACACCGACCCCCGTTCCGCTCGAAAAGCCCCATTCTTCCTCGGACGAGGGGCAGTTCGCTGACGGGGGCCGCGGGAGGGCGGAGCGGCGGGCGGGATCAGAACACCACGAAAACCACCGCCGCCGCCCCCATGAGGGCGGCGGCGAGGTGCATCGCGGGGTGGCCGTGGTCGCCGTACCAGAGCTGGCGGGCCAGCCCGCCGAGGGCGGCCAGGGCGGTGATGACGCCGATCTGGGCGAAGAGGGGGACCGCGGTGAAGGGGGCCAGGCTCAGCAGTGCCGAGTTCAGCCAGAATGGTGCGGCGCCGGTCCAGCCCCGCCATTCCCGGATCGCGGACTGCATGTCCCGGTTCCCCACCCTCCGCCCGCGGCACGCCCGCAAGCGGAGTGCCGACTTCAACTCGTCGGCTGTACAGCCTCCTTGGGCGCGACGGCCGGGGCAAGAGCGCGTTCGGCTAGAAAACCGAAGGCCAGGCCGAAAGTCGTCCACACCGTCGCCTGGATGGCCAGCGAGGCGAGCCGGAACTGCCAGATCAGCGCCGCCGGGAACTCCTCCGGCACCTCGTTGATCCCCGGCAGCACCGCGTAGGAGACGGCGACGGCCGCCACGAAGCCGAGGGAGGCGACGACCGAGGCGTTCCAGTTGCCCAGGCGCGGTGCGAGCCGCCGTCCCAGGATCAGGGCGCCCGAGGCCAGCAGCACGCTCAGGGCGATCATCAGCAGGTAGAGGGTGGTCCGGCGGACGACCGTGTCGGGGTCGCCCACGGCGGGGGGATTGGCGGGGTACTTGAGGAACGGCACCAGCGCGACGGTGACGAACAGCCCGCCGCTGACCAGGGCCGCCGTGGCGCGGGGGCCGAAGCGGCCGATCCGGCCGAGGGCGAAGCAGAAGACGAGCGCGGCGATGCCGCCGAGCGCGAGCCCGTAGAGCAGGGTGCCGGTGCCGAGGCCGGCCGTCGCCTGGAGGGCCCGGCTGACCGGGGCGGCCTCGGCGTGGTCGTGCGCGGCCTCACCGGCCTCCTCGATGGCGATCGCCGCGTCCACCTTGGATTCGCCGAGCAGGTACGCGACGAGGAAGGCGGCGACGCCCGCGAGCAGGCCGGCCAGCATGCCCCGGACCAGGAGGGCCCGGGGGGAGACGGTGTTCACGTGGAAGCTCCTTGCGTGATCGTCGGAGGATCAGCAGGAGGTCAGTGGCAGGGGAAGCCGAGCAGGTGGCGGCCGTCGTGCATCCACTCGTGGACGTTCTCGCCCTGGAAGATCGCGGCGGCACCCTGCTCGACGCCGACGAGGTACAGCAGGAAGAGGGTCACGACGGCGGCGAAGACGGCCCAGGGGGCCAGCGCGGAAAGCGAGATGGGGGCGACGGCGACAGGGGCCGAAGCGGGCACGGCGGAGTGGGCCATGGCAGTACCTCCAGGGGAACACGCGTCCCGGTCAGTGGTGCTCTCGTCGAAGGCGGGCGGGTCTGACTTCCCTCCCGCGTAGCGGCGGGAGGATTCACAGTGGCGCGACCGTGCCGGATTCTCACCGGTACTTCCGTCATACCTTCTTCATGTCGTCCGTGACGGTAGCGCGGTCCTGGCGTGAACACCACGGCGTGTGGCCGCCGTCTCACGCCCTGGGCGCGCGCTTTACGCTCTTTTTATGCCCCTGACGCCCCCGGTGCGCCTGCACCTGACCACGCCCCCGCTCGACGACGCCGCCCGCCAGGGCCGGTTCGCGCCCGCGCGGCCCTGCCCGGGACACGAGGGCCTGGCCGGTCCGGACACGGGGGAGTGGGCGGGCCGCACCCTGGACGAGGTCGCCGCCGAGGACCCGGAGACGGTGCGGCGCTGGCTCACCGACCCGGAGTTCGCCCCGCCCGGCGGCGGGGAGTCGGTGGCCGCGCTGATCACCCGCACGGGGGAGCACCTGGCGGGGCTGGAGCCCGGCCGGCACCACGCGGTGGTCGCGCAGGCCGTCGTACGGGCGGTGGTGGTGGCCGCCCTGGAACTGCCGGCGGCGGCCTTCTGGCGGCTCGACGTGCGCCCGGACACCGAGACCGTCCTCAGTGGCCGGGCGGGCCGCTGGAACCTGCTGGTCGGCCGGCCGCGCGCCGCGCGATGACGGACGGCCCGGACCCCGCGACGCGGTCCGGGCCGAAGGCCGTCGGGGCGGAAGCCGTCGGGGCGAAGGGCGTTACGCCACGATCCAGTCGGAGGTTGCGATCACCGGCTGGACGCCGTCACGGTGGACGGTGCCCTCGATCAGGCCGTACATCCGGTCCGCCGCGAAGTACACCTCGTTGTCGTTCTTGAGGCCGAAGGGCTCCAGGTCGACGAGGAAGTGGTGCTTGTTGGGGAGGTTCAGGCGCACCTCGTTGACCTTGGGGCAGTTGTCGAGCACGCGCTCGGCCATCTGGTTCAGGGTCTGCTGGAGCGAGTAGGAGTACGTCTCCGCGAAGGCTTCGAGCAGGTGCTTGCGGGCCTTCTTGTACGACTGGTCCCAGTCGTGCCCGGCGTCGTCGGCGGCCAGCGCCGAGTGCGCCCAGCGGGCGGTGACCTTGGTGGCCAGGATGCGGTCGTACGCCTCCTGGAGGGTCGTGTACGCGTCCTTGATGAAGCCGTGGAACTCGGAGTTGGTCGAGTTCATCACGGTCAGGTCCTTCAGCCCCGAGATCACCTGGAGGCCGGTGGTCTCGCTGTAGGTGACCTGCGCGGTGCGCACCTCCTGGCCCTTGCGGACGAAGGAGTGCTGCTCCTTGCGCGTCGGGACGGGGATCCGCTCCCAGGCGAACTCCTCGATCCGGATCTGCGCCTCGCGGATGGGGGCCTGGGAGGAGACGAAGTGCTTGGCGAGCAGGATGCCGAAGGCCTCGGGCGAGGCGATGCCGTGTTCCTTGCCGAAGGCGTACACCGTGTTCTTGGTGGTGTCGGTCGGCAGGCAGTTGGCGTTGTCGCCGGTGAGGTGGACGTCGCGGAACTCGCCGCGCAGGGCGACCGAGACGTTCAGGTCGCGGATCTCGGCCCAGGAGCCGTCGCTGCCCTTGCGGGTCACCACGACGATGCGGTTCTCGGCCTTGCCGTACTGGTTCTGGCCCAGGACGTGCTTGCTCATGCTGTTTCCTTCGGGTACTCGGGAACACGGAGTCCGTTGGTCTGGATCCCGTACGCCCGGCGTCCAGCGCCCGCCCCCCGAGGAGGGCGTCCCGCTCCCCGCCGTTCGACCCCTCTCGGGGGCCGCCCCGGGACTGACGTGCATCCCGGTCCGTAGGTGCTGAGTCGTACCTGTGTACTGACGGGATTGCACCATGTGTACGGCGGGTTTGACCAGCGCACGGAACCTCCGAACACCGGCACCCGCCGCTTGGGCGACCCCACAACCGCGCAGGTCAGGACATGTGCGCATCCGTGACGGCGAGGGCCTCGTCGAGGACCGCCAGCCCCTTGGCCACGTCGTCGGCCGCGATGTTGCAGGGCGGGGCGACGTGGATCCGGTTCCCGGCCAGGAGCGGCCACAGGCCGCCCTTCTTCAGGGCCGCGCCGAAGGCCGCCATGGGGGCGTTGTCGGCGCCGGAGGCGTTGTACGGGACGAGCGGCTCGCGCGTGGCCGCGTCCCGGACGAGCTCCAGCGCCCAGAAGGTGCCCAGGCCGCGGACCTCGCCGACGGACGGGTGACGCTCGGCGAGGGCGCGCAGGCCGGGGCCGAGCAGCTCGGTGCCGGTGCGGGCGGACTGCTCGACGACGCCCTCCTCCTCCATCACGTTGATCGTGGCGACGGCGGCGGCGCAGGCCAGGACGTGCCCGGAGTAGGTCAGGCCGCCCGGGTAGGGGCGGCGGGCGAAGGTCTCCGCGATGGCGGAGGAGATGGCGACGCCGCCGAGCGGGACGTAGCCGCTGGTGACGCCCTTGGCGAAGCAGAGGAGGTCGGGGGTGACGCCCCAGTTGTCGGCGGCGAACCAGGTGCCGGTGCGGCCGAAGCCGACCATGACCTCGTCGAGGATGAACACGATGCCGTGGCGGTCGCAGATCTCGCGGACGCCCGCCAGGTAGCCGGCCGGGGGCACGAGGACGCCGGGGGCGCCGCCGACCGTCTCCAGGATGATCGCCGCGATGGACTGAGGTCCCTCGAAGACGACCGTGTCCTCCAGGTGGCGCAGCGCGCGCTCGCACTCCTCGGCCTCGCCGCCGGCGTAGAAGGGGGAGCGGTAGGGGAACGGCCCCCAGAAGTGGACGACGCCGGCGGTGGCGGTGTCGTTGCCGAAGCGGCGGGCGTCACCGGTGAGGTTGATCGCGGTGCTGGTGGCGCCGTGGTACGAGCGGTACGCGGACATCACCTTGGGCCGGCCGGTGTGCAGCCGGGCCATGCGGACGGCGTTCTCGACGGCCTCGGCGCCCGCGTTGGTGAAGAAGATCTTGTCCAGGTCGCCGGGGGTGCGCTCGGCGATCAGGCGGGCGGCCTCGGAGCGGACGTCCACGGCGAAGCCGGGCGCGACGGTGCAGAGCCGGCCGGCCTGCTCGGCGATGGCGGCGGCCACCTTGGGGTGCTGGTAGCCGATGTTGGTGTAGACGAGCGCGCTGGAGAAGTCGAGGTAGCGGTTGCCCTCGTAGTCCCAGAAGTACGAGCCCTCGGCGCCCGCGACGGCGAGCGGGTCGATGAGCTCCTGGGCCGACCAGGAATGGAAGACGTGCTTCCTGTCGGCGTCTTTCACGGTGCGGAGGGCGTCGGCGGCTGCGTTCATATGGTGAGGGTAGTTGTCCACGATCCGGACACCGGGCTGCCCGGGCCCGTGGCGGGCCCCGGGACGGCCCGGCAGGACTTGACGGATCGGGCCGGTGGTCCTCGACGGTGGACGAGCGGCCGGATTAGCGTCCCCGCGACGGCCGCTCCACGGGGGAGAACGGCCGAAAACCCCTGGTGGGGGCCGCTCGCTCGTTCTCGGGACCCCGCTTGGAGAGCGGCACGAGGGCCCCCGCCGGGTCCTTTTCCGGCCGTGCGGGGCTGCTCCCGAGGGGAGCCGTGGGGCCGCTGTGGCGGCCTGGTGGCCGAAACCGTGGGATTTGTCCCTCCTGGTCGGGGGTAGGTGCGGCGCCGAGGGGTCGGGTGAGGCCGAGACGGGAGTGCGCCGGTGGCGGAACAGACGCGGAGGCTGGTCCTGGGCGGCGCCACGGCGGGCGTCGTCACGCGGTGCCGGGACTTCACCCGGCGGGCCCTCGCCGACTGGTGCTGGGCGCCGGGGACCGAGGCGGAGGAGGACGTGCTCCTGCTGGTGTCGGAGCTGGTCACCAACGCCTGCCTGCACGCCGGAGGCCCCAGGGAGCTGGTCCTGCGGCACGGGCCGGACGGCGGGCTGAGGGTCGAGGTGACCGACGACAGCCCGGAGCCGCCGCGGCCCCGCCCCGCGCAGGACCGGTCCCGCCCCGGCGGGCACGGCCTGGTCCTGCTGAACCACCTGGCCCGGGACTGGGGGTCCTCCCCCCTCTCCGACGCCCGCCCGGGCAAGACGGTCTGGCTGGAACTCCCGGCGCCCCTGCCGGAGCCGTAGGCCGCGGGGCGCCCTCCGGCCGGGGCCGGGCCGCCGGAGCGGCCCGGCGCGCGGGCGTCAGGCCGTCACACCCACTCGCGCTGGGCGGCGCGCAGGCCGGCCTCGAAGCGGCTGCCGGCGCCGAGACGTTTCATCAGCTCGGCCATCATCCGGCGGACCGTCCGCAGGGACAGGCCCAGCTGCCGGCCGGCGGCCTCGTCGGTGAGCCCGCTGCCCAGCAGGCGCAGCAGCTCCTTCTCCTGCCGGGTCAGCCCCCGGTCGTCGCGGTCCTGGCGGGTGCCCAGCGGTACGGCCGACTCCCAGATCTGGTCGAACAACCCGGCCAGGCCGACGACGACGCCCGGCTCGGTCAGCTGGACCGCACCCTTGCGGGTGTTCTCCGGGTCGGCCGGGACGATGACCGTCTTGCGGTCGAAGATGAGCATGCGCAGCGGCAGCGAGGGCGCGGTGCGCACCTCGCCGCCGAGGTCGGTGAGCCATTCCGCGTAGTCGGTGGTGACCGCGTCGTTGCGGACGCTGTCCAGGTAGACCGTGCGCATCCGGACGCCGCGGTCCAGGGAGTCCCGGTCCAGGGGCTTGCTGGCCTCAAGGCTCGCTTGAGACTGCGCCCCGCCGGGGTTGAAGGTCAGACACTCGGAGGTAGCCTCGTTGGAGAGCTCCCTGATCCGGTTCTGCACCGACTCGACGCCGAGGAACTGCTGGGCGACGCGCTGGGTCTGGCCGGTGTAGAGCTCGCTGTAGGTGCTGACCAGCTGGGCCATGTCGGCCTCGCAGCGGGCCACTGCCTCCTGTCTGCTCTCCAGCTCGCGCTTGCGTTCGTTGAGCAGTTCCCGCAGGCCCAACGCGGGGTCGGACGGCTGGAGTTCCTCCCCCGTGGCGGATCTGTGCAACAAGCGCAGATCGGTCAGCTTCTCCAGTGACTCACGCACGTCGGCGGGCGTGATGCGGAGCCTGCGCGCGATCTCCGTGACGCCCCATGCGTGGTTCGCCAGCATGAGTCCGTACACGTCCGCCGTTTGTGGGTCCAGTCCCAATAGTTCCAGCATGGTCGTTCCTCTTCGGTCCCCCGCCGCTCACTCTGCACTGAGCCGCGCCGATACCGCCAACATATGAGACGCCGCAGGTGGATGGCTACTTCCGCGCGTGCTCCGTTGCGAGGTTGGCACCGAGCTGCCACGGGGTTCTTCCTGCCAGCGGATCTGCTTCCGGATGGGGTCCGGCGTAAAGCAAGCTGGTCGCAGAACGAGGGAGCGCCCGGTGCGGGACGCCCGGGCGGCTCCTCGCTTTACGAACGCTTTTCCAGGGGGAAAACCATGCTGCAGTTCCGTCGTGTCTCCGGTGCCGTTTCCGCCGTCGCTCTCGCCGCCGGCCTGATCCTCTTCGGTGCGGGCCACGCCCCCGGGCAGGGCGGGGAAAACCGGGTCGCCGTCGAGGCCGGGAACCAGAACTGGGACATCGTCGCCCCCGACGCGGACGCGTGGCCCGAGACCTTCGCCATCACCTCGTACAACCAGAACTGGGACTAGTCGACTCGCATGCTTATGACCGCGGTTTCCCTGCGCGCACCGACCGGCTTGGCGGGCGGTCCGCCGGATCCGCTGCTGCTCGCCTCGTTGTTGAGGTCCGTGGCCACACCCGCGGACGGCCTGGAACACGTGGCGGTCCGCCCCCGTGACGGGCGCGTCGAGCTCGTCCTGTTCCAGACCGTCTCCGACGTACTGGAACCACCGGCGTCAGGCGACAGCATTTGCCGCCGGGCACTGGAGATAACCCAACAGCTCAGTGGCTGGACCGTGGAAACCGAACGGTAGGACACGGCCCCACGGTTCATTCAGGGGATTCAGCATGGCTATCAGCGTCATTGTCGGCGGCAGCCGGATTCTCTTTCTGGAGGCTCTCGTCGAAGCCCTCCGGTCGGCCGGCGGCATAGAGGTCATCGCCGCGGAAAGCGACCCTCAGCACGTCCTATCACTTGTCCACCGGCATTCACCCGATGTCGTTCTCCTGGAAGACACCCCGGTGGGCGATGACGTACTGCGCCTCGCGTCGGCGGTACGGGCGCGGGTGCCCTCGTGCGGAATCGTGCTGATGATGGCCGGAAATCGCCCTGCCGCGGTCGGCCGGGCGATGGCGGCCGGAGTCCACGGAATCGTCCCGACCGATACGGGACTGCCGCGGCTCATCGCCACCCTCAAGGGCGTGGCGGCGGGCTGCGTGACGATGGCCCCGTCGCTGGCCGGCAGCGCCATGGGACTCGGCCTGCCGGGCGCCGGACCGGCGACGAAGCTCAGCACCCGGGAGTCCCAGGTGCTGCGCCTCACGGCCGGCGGGGCCACCGTCAAGGAGATCGCCGCCGAGCTCTACCTGGCGGCCGGAACCGTACGCAACGTCACCTCGGCGTCCATCAAGAAGCTCGGCGGCCGCAACCGCTTCGACGCGGCCCGCATCGCGGTGGAGCAGGGCTGGATCTGAGCCCCGCCGGCCGTGCCTCAGGCCTTCCGCGCCCGCAGCCCGGAGAGCGCGGTACCGCCCCACAGCACGGCCGCGCAGCCGAGCCCGGGCACGTACCGCCAGGCCTGCTCGTCCGCGCCCAGCCCGAACACGGCGGCCGCGGCGAGGGCGACGGTGGCCAGCATGGCCGCGCCGAGCCAGCGCAGCATCGGCGCGCGCAGGGTCCTGGCCAGCGGGAAGAAGTGCGCGCCGACCACCAGGGCCGACCAGCTCAGCATCATCTCGGGGCGGTCCAGCGTGGTGCGTATGTAGTTGTTGCCCGCGCCGAGGACGGCGACCTCGATGAGCAGCACGGTGAGGAACTTCGGGCCGCCGCCGCCCGCTGCCGGGGGGGTGCCCTTCGCGGTGGCCGGGGTGCTCCGGGCCAGGAGGAAGAGGCGGACGGCCGTGGCGGCGCTCGCGGCGAACAGGACCGCTCCGGCCGCGAGGACGTACGGGCGGGCGGCGCCGTGGACGACGGCCTGTCCCAGGGCGAACCACATCACGCCGAAGGCGGTGCCGATGAGCGATGCCCGGCCACCGTTCTTGAGCTGGTCCCGTCGGGTCCGCAGGACGGGGCGGACGGCGGTCTTCTCCACGGGTGTTGCCTCCTGAGTGCGTGGGTTTTACATCTTCTCGCAGCGGGTGTACCGGCCCTCCCACGGCGACCGGTCGCGGCGGTCTAGCGGAAGAATCCGGCCAGTTCGGTCTTCAGGATCTTTCCCGTGGGCCCCACGGGAAAGGCCTCGGTGAACACGATCCGGCGCGGGTACTTGTACCGTGCCAGCCGCTCCCCGCTCCAGAGGGTGATCTCCTCCGCCAGGCCCGGGTCCGGCCGTACGCCCGGCACGGTCCGCAGCACCGCGCAGACCTCCTCGCCGAGCCGCTCGTGCGGCACCCCGACCACCGCGGCCTGCGCCACCGCCGGATGGCCGAGGAGGACCTCCTCCACCTCGCGGGGGTAGACGTTGTAGCCGCCGCGGATGACCACGTCCTTCTTGCGGTCCACGACGCGCAGGTAGCCGTCCTCCTCGCGCAGCCCGATGTCCCCGGTCCGCAGCCAGCCGTCCACCAGCACCTCCGCGGTGGCCTCCGGACGGTTCAGGTAGCCGGCCATCAGCCCGTGCCCGCGTACGACGATCTCCCCGCGCTCCCCGTCCGGCAGCAGCCGGATCCGCCGCGCCTCGTCCGGCGCGGCGATGCCGACCTCGACGCCGGGGATCGGCAGGCCGACCGTCCCGGGACGGCGCGGTGTTCCCGGCTGGTTGTAACTGACGCTGGGGGAGGTCTCGGTGAGCCCGTACCCCTCGTAGACGGGGGCGCCCAGCACCTCCTCGACGCGCCGCAGCACCGCCGGGGGCAGCGAGGAGCCGCCCGAATAGGCGCGCTCCAGCGGGGGGCGGCGGGGATCGCGTCCGGCCGCGTCCAGCAGGGCGAGGTACATCGTGGGGACGCCCATGACGACCGTGCAGCCGTGGGCGGCCATCAGGTCCAGGGCGCGGGTGCCGCAGAAGCGGGGCATCAGCACCAGGGTGGCGCCGGCGTGGAAGCAGACGCCCATGCCGCAGATCTGGCCGAAGGTGTGGGACAGCGGCAGCGTGCCGAGCAGGACGTCGTCCCCGTCGAAGGCGAAGGGGGTGCGGGCGGTGGTCGTGATGTTCATGAGCACGCTGTGGTGCGTGAGCATGACGCCCTTGGGCGCGCCGGTGGTGCCCGAGGTGTAGAGGACGACCGCGATGTCCCCGGGGGCGCGGGGGACGGCCCCGTCGAGCGGACGCGCACGCTCCGCCTCCCGGTCGAGCCGGGGGAGTTCCGCGGAGTCGTCCCACGGGTCGCCGTCGCCGTCGTGTACGCCGAGCAGCGCCACGCCCGCCGCCCGGGCGACGGCCGCCGCCCCGGGCAGCAGGGAGGCGGCGCAGACCAGCGCCGCCGCGCCCGAGTCCCGCAGGACGTGGGCGATCTCGGGCGCCCGGGAGTCCTCGTGGACGGGTACGGCGGTGCAGCCCAGGGCGAGGACCCCGTAGTAGGCCATCGGGAACGCCGGGGTGTTGGGCAGCAGCAGCGCCACCCTGTCCCCGGCGCCCAGACCCCGCTCGCGCAGCGCGGCCGCGTACCGCAGGGCGCCGTCCCACAGCTCCGCGTAGGAGTAGGAGCGGTCCCCGAAGACCAGCGCGGGATGCGCGGGCCTGCGGGCGGCCGACTCTGCCAGGACGGACGCCACCGACGAGGACGGCGAGGGCAACGGGGGCGGGGAGGACGCCGGGGACGGGGAGCTCATGCGCCGGTCCGGGGCAGGCCGAGTTCGAGCCAGACGGAGTCGAGCGCCTCGACGAACTTCTCCACCTCGGCCGGCTCGGGCAGCGCCCCCGGCGCGATCCGCAGGATCTCCTCGCCGGTCTTCACGCTCGGCGCGTTGATGGACTGCACGTAGATCCGGTACCGCTCCAGCAGCAGGGCCGAGGCCTTCTTGCAGGCGGCGTCCTCGCCGATCAGCACGGACACGATGTGCGACTCGTCCGACAGGAACGGGATGCCCCGCTCCCGCAGCAGCCCGTGCAGCAGCCGCGCGTTGCGGTGCAGCGCGGTCCGCTCGGCGTCCGAGCCCGCCAGGTGCCGTACGGCGGCCAGCGCGCCCGCCGCGACCGCCGGGGGCAGGGAGGTGGTGAAGACGAACGGCCGCGACAGGGTCCGTACGGCGTCGACCAGGGCGGCCGGGCCGGCGATGTAGCCGCCGGCGGTGCCGAAGCCCTTGCCGAGGGTGCCCATCACCACGTCGATCTCGTCGGCCAGCCCCTCGCGGGCGGCGATGCCGGCGCCGCGCGGCCCGTACATGCCCACGGCGTGGACCTCGTCGAGGAAGACCGTCGCCCCGTACCGGCGGGCGATCTCGGTGACCTCGCGGATCGGCGCGACGTCGCCGGACATCGAGTACACGGACTCCAGCACGATCAGCTTCGGGCGCTCGGGGTCCTCGGCCGCGATCAACTCCTCCAGGTGGGCCGTGTCGTTGTGGCGGAAGATGCGCTTGGCGGCGCCGCTGTGCCGCAGCCCGTCGATGATCGAGGCGTGGTTCAGCTCGTCCGAGAAGACCACGCAGTCCGGCACCGCTCCGGCGATCACCGTGAGGGCGCCGTCGTTCGCGGTGTAGCCGGAGGTGAAGATCAGCGCCGCCTCCTTGCCGTGCAGCGCCGCGAGTTCCTCCTCCAGCCGCACGTGCACGTGGTTGGTGCCGCCGATGTTGCGCGAGCCGCCGGAGCCGGCGCCGAAGCGCTCCAGCGCGTCGCGCATGGCCGCCATGACCTTCGGCTGCTGGCCCATGCCGAGGTAGTCGTTGCTGCACCAGACGCTGATCTCGGCGGTCGCGTCGGCCGGGTCGGTGGAGGTGGAGGCGCTGGGGAAGCGGCCGGCCCGGCGGCCGAGCTCCAGGAACTCCCGCTTGCCGTCCGCGATCGCGGCGGCGGCGCGGTCCGTGAAGAACGCCAGGTGGGCCTGGGGGGACGCCAGGAGGGTCGGGGTCGTGGAAGTCGTCACGATGTCAGCTCGCTTTCTTCATCGGTTCGAGGCCGCGCCGGAGACCGCCGCGCCCGCGAGGCGCCTGTGGTCGGGCTTTCCGGATTCGGTCAGGGGGAGTTCGGGCCACCGCACGATCCGCGCGGGGGCGTGGGCGGGGGAGAGGGCTTCGGCGACGTGCCGGCGCAGCTCGTCGGGCTCGCAGGGGACGCGCAGCACCACGGCGGCGTGCACGGCCTCGCCGGTCACGGGGTCGGGCGCGCCGAACACCGCGCAGTCGGCGACGGCGGAGTGGGTGAGCAGGGCTCGTTCCACCTCGGCGGGCCGGACCTTGACCCCGGCCGCCTTGATCACCCGGCCGATGCGGTCGACCAGGTGGAGGCAGCCGTACGCGTCCAGGTGCCCGAGGTCGCCGGTCCGCAGCCAGCCGTCCGGCAGCAGCACGGCGGCGCTCTCGGCGGGCAGCCCCTGGTAGCCGGCCATCGCGTACGGGGAGCGCACCTGGACCTCGCCGGTGCCGCCCGCCGGGACCTCGCGGCCGGTTCCGGGGTCGCGGACGCGGACCTCGACGCCGGGGAAGGGCCGGCCCACGCTGGGCAGCAGCTCCGGCTCGAAGTGGTCGAGCTGGTCGAGCAGGGTGATCCGGCCCGCCTCGGTGGAGCCGTAGCACTGCACGAGGCGTGGCCCGAAGACCCGTACGGCGTCGGCCAGCCGCGCCGGGGAGGCCACGCAGCCGCTGTAGATGAGCTGGCGCAGCGCGGACAGGTCGGTGCCGGCGGTGTCCGGGTGGTCCAGCAGCCGGTACAGCTGCGGGACGGTCAGGTAGACGCGGGTGATCCGCTCGGCGGCCAGGGCCCGCAGCACCTCGCCGGCCTCGAAGCGGTCGTGGACCACGAGGGTGCCGCCGGAGGCCAGGACCACGTCGGCCATGACGGCGACGGTGTGGCTGGTCGGGGTGACGATCAGCATCCGCTCCGGCGGCCGCCCCGCGAGGGAGGCGGCGTCGCCGAGTACGAGGCGGTTCCAGGCGGTGAAGGACTGCCGTACGCCCTTGGGGCGGCCGCTGCTGCCGCTGGTGTACGTCACCACCGCGCAGTCGGGGGTCCGCGGAGCCGGGACACCGCCGCTGGCGTCCGCGTCCGCGTCCGGGTCCGCGTCCGCGTCCGCGTCCGGGTCGGCGTCGGCGTCCGTGGCGTCGGCGTCCGCGGGGTCCGCGGTGTCGAGCGTCACGACGGCCGGCGACTGCGGGAGCAGACGGGCGAGTTCGGCGCCGCGGGCGGCGTGGGCCGGGTCCGTCACGAGGACCCCGACCCCGCACTCCGCGAGGAGCGCGGCCTGTTCGGCGGCTGGCAGCGGCAGGTCCGAGCCGGGGTTCACCGACCGGACGTACATCACCCCGGCGCCCAGCAGGTGGGCCGCGTACCGGGCGGTGAAGGTCAGCGGGTGGTTGGCCGCGGTGAGGATCCCGACCATGGCACCCGGCCCGGCGCCCGCCGCGCGGAGCGCGTCGTGGGCCCGGAGCGCGGAGCGGACGAGCGCGGCCCCGTCGAGGGCGCCGGCCCGGCCCCGGATACGGGACCGCCGAGGGGTGCGGGCGAGTACGTCCAGGATCCGGGAGACGTAGTGCCCTTGCGCAGTGGATGGTCCGGTCACGCCGTCATTCCGTTCCCTGTGAAGCAGAGTCACCCGCATGCTCGACCGCGGGAGGGGGCCCGTACAAGGCTTTCCGGCAAGGCGCTGACACCGGTCACGCGAGGTCGTGACATTTGTCATTCCGGGCGCCCCGAAAACATGAGGGGAATCGCGTGCGCGTACACGCGAAAGGGCCGGCATGACGAATGTAACGGGGCCCCGTTACCTGTGTCAGGGGAAGCCCGGAAAGGCTTCCGGAAGCCGATTGCGGCGGGCCATGATTCTTCTCGTCAGGCCGACCGGCCCGACAGACGGAAAACCTGAAAGGGAATTCACATGGACAAGAACCTGGGCACCGAGGACTTCGCTTCCTTCGAGCTGGAGGAGATCGAGGTCCTCGACGTCGCCGACGGTGCGGCCCTCCCCGAGGTCGGCGCCTCCAGCGGTGACTGGCTGTGCTGCTCCTCGTCGTCCTCCTCGTCCTGCTGCTGAGCTGACGAGGCGGTACGCCGCAGGCAGGTCCGAGCAAGGCGCCCCGCCCACCGTCGCGAGACGGCGGGCGGGCGCCTGCCCCGCTGTATCCGTGGAAGCCGAGAAAAAGAAAGGGAATTCGCATGGACAACCTGACCGCCGAGGACTTCGCTTCCTTCGAGCTGGAGGACCTGGAGATTCTCGACGTCGTCGACGGCGTCGCCCTTCCCGAGATGGGCGCCTCCAACCTGGGCAGCTGGCTGTGCTGCTCTTCGTCGTCCGGTTCGTCCTGCTGCTGACGCCGGATCCGAGAACGAGAGGTGACACCCATGGAAGGCGCCCCGGACGAGCGCACGATCGGCATGCGCTTTCATGCGCAATCACCGATCGAACCCGCATGGATTTCGCAGGTGATGGCGCCGCTGGTGCGCACCCTGCGCATCGAGCACAACGCCACCGTGGCCTACCTGGCCCGTGGCTGGAAGCACGGCCCCCACGTCGAGCTCATCGCCCGCGGCCCGGACGGGATCCCGTGGCAGGACATCGCCGGCTCCGTCGACTGGCGGCTGGAGGAACTCCCCGAGCCCATCACCGGGGAGCAGTACCTCGCCCAGGCCCGTGAACTGGGCCGGCTGGAACGCGTCGAGCCCCCCTACCTTCCGCTCCGCCCGCGCGGCACCGTCGAGTTCTTCGACCGGCACTCCGGCATCACCTGGCCCGAGGCCCTCGAAGCCCCCCGCGACCTCGCGCTGACCCGGATGTTCACCCCCCTGGCCCGGCTGCTGGACCTCGCCGCCCGCCGGGACGGGGGCGTTCCCGTGACGGCCCTCGCGGAGGCCTTCACCGCCCTGTGCACGGCCCACCCCGGCGGCCCCGCCTACGGGGTGTTCTCGCTGCGCTCGCACGCCGAGGCCTTCCTGCACTGGGCCGGCTCCGTCAAGGACCCGCGCCCCTCCTTCGCCCGCCGGCGCGAGGCCGACGCGCCCATGCTGCGCGCGGTCGTCGAGCGGGCCCGGGACGGGGCCGAGAGCGCCGAAGCCGCAGAGTTCCGGGCGGCGTTCGCCTACGGCATGGGGGTCTTCGACACCGCGGCGGCCCGCGGCGACCTCAGTGCCGCACTGCTCGACGGGCTGGCCCCCGTCATGGACCGCGCGTCCACGGCCCCGCCGGGACACCGCGGACCCGTCGGAGAGGGCCGCAGCGAGTTCCACGCGACCATCGCCGAGAGCCGGGTCGCGGACCGGACGCCGTCCTGGTTCGCCTCGTACCGGCTCCTCATCAACCTGTTCTACAGCCGGCTCCCCCTGCTCGGCGTGACACCCATCCAGCGCTACTACCTGTGCTTCGCCATCGCCGAGACCGTCGACGAGGTGTACGGGGAGGACTGGCGCGAGCGGCTGCGGCGCGCAGCGGAGAGGAAGGCGGCGTGAGCACGCTCACCCGGCCCGGCACCGAAACCCCCGACGGGACGGACACCGGCACGGGCCCCGCCGCCCGCGCGGCGGCGGGCGGACCCGCGGACGACGCGGACCTCGCCATCCGGACCTCCGGCCTGCACAAGGCGTACGGGTCCCATGTCGCCGTCGGCTCGGTGGACCTGGAGGTCCGCCGGGGCGAGGTGTTCGGCGTGCTCGGCCCCAACGGCGCCGGCAAGACCACCACCATCGAGATCCTGGAGGGCTTCCGGCACCGCTCCGGCGGCTCCGTCAGCGTCCTCGGCGAGGACCCCGGCCAGGCCGGACGCGCCTGGCGCAACCGCATCGGCATCGTCCAGCAGAGCGGCACCGACCACGAGGGCTGGCGGGTCGGCGAACTCGTCGAGCAGATCGGCCTGTGCTACTCCGACCCGCTGCCCGTCCGGGAGGCGCTGGAGCTGGTGGACCTCGCCGACCGCCCCAAGGCCCTCCTGGGCTCCCTCTCCGGCGGCCAGCGCCGCCGCCTGGACCTGGCCCTCGCGGTCGTGGGCCGCCCCGAGCTGCTGTTCCTCGACGAGCCGACCACCGGCCTCGACCCGCAGGCCCGCCGCGACTGCTGGCACATGATCGAGCGGCTCCGCGACGAGGGCACCACCGTCCTGCTGACCACCCACTACCTCGACGAGGCCGAACGGCTCGCGGACCGCGTGGCGGTCCTCGCCGGCGGCCACGTACGGGAGGTCGCCCCGCCCGCCGAACTGGGCGGCGGCGACGCCGGCACCGAGGTGTCCTGGCGCGAGGACGGCCGCACCCGGACCGTCACCACCGCCGAGGTCGGACCCGTCCTGGAGGAACTGCGCGCCCGCCTGGGCACGGACGTCCCCGGACTGGAGATCCGCCGCCCCTCCCTGGAGAGCCGCTACCTGCGGCTGATCGAGGACGCCGCACGCGACCGCGCCGGCGAGGACCCGCACGAAAGGAGCAGGACCCGATGACGCCCACCCCGGCCCTCCAGGCCACCGCACCGGCCCCGGCCGCCGCCCCCGCCACCCGCGCCGGCGCCACCGCCGCCGCGAAGGCCCCGGTCGGCGCCGTGGCCGCCCGCGGCCCGCTGCCGGGCGTCTTCCGCACCGGCGTCCTGCGCGCCCGCGCCGAACTGCGGGTCTTCTTCCGCAACCGCACCGCGGTGGCCATGAACATGGCCCTGCCCGTGGTCCTGATGCTGCTCTTCGGCTCCATCTTCACGATGAAGGCCGGCGACCACACCGTCCCCATGCACGACGTGGTCGTCGCGGGCGTCCTCGCCTCGGGCGTCATGTCGGCCGCGTTCGGCGTCCTCGCCACCGGCATCGCCCTGGAGAGCGGTGACGGCTCGCTGAAGCGGCTGCGCGGCACCCCGTTCGCGACGGGCGGCTACTTCCTGGCGAAGACGGTCCTGGTCCTCGTCCTGGCGCTGCTCCAGTCCGTCGCCGTACTGGCCCTGGCCGTCGCCGTGTTCGACTTCCCGCTGCCCACCACCCCCGGACGCTGGGCCACCCTGGCCTGGGTGTTCCTCCTCGGCTCCGCCGCCACCGCCCTGATGGGCATCGCGGTCGGCTCGCTGATCACCGACCGGCGGACGATCACGGCCGCCGTCCAGTTCCCGTTCGTGCTCCTCCAGTTCGTCTCCGGGGTCTACTACTCCTTCTCCGGCCTGCCGGACACGGTGCAGCACATCGGCGCGGTCTTCCCGCTGAAGTGGATGGCCCAGGGCATGCGGGCGGCCCTCCTGCCCGACGACATGGCCGCGCTGGAGCCCGCGCACAGCTGGGAACTCGGGCGGGTGGCCCTGGTCCTGGGCGCCTGGATCGCCGGCGGCCTCCTGCTGTGCGTCGCCGCGCGCACGCACCGGATCCGGAAGGACTTCCGGTGACGGTCACAGAAGAACGCCCGGCGGCCGCCCTGCGGGCCACCGCCGCGGAGCCCACCGCCGGGGCGGACACCCCGGTGAGCGGCCCCGGCACCGCACCGGGGGCCACCGCCGGGGAGAACACCCCGGTGAGCGCCTCCGCCGACACCCCGGGGCGCCCCCCGGCGGAGCGGACCGAGCCCGTCTGGATGCTGCGCGTCAACCCCCTGCGCCGCACCCGGCTCGCCGACCCGGCCCTCGCCGGGATCCTCGACGAGCTGGCCCGCGTCGAGGCCGAACTGGCCGTACGGGCCACCGCCTGCACCGACGCCCTGTACGAGCGCATCGGCGCGGCCCCCGCCGACGAGCGGGCCGCACTGGTCGCCGTACGCCGGGCCGTGCACAACGACCGGGTCCCGGCCACCCTCCCGGACCCGGCCCCGGCCGAGTTCCTCGCCTGGCTGGAGCTGCGCGTCCTGCGCGACGGCCTCCTCGCCGAGGCCGCCGGGGAACACCCCGGGGCCCTGGCCCGCGAGCGCGGCACCCTCTCCGGCCTCCTCGGGGACGAGGACCTGCTGCGCTCGCTGGCGCTGCTGGCCCCCGAGGTCCACCGGGCGGCCGTCGGCTACCGCGAGGGCACCCTCTCCCGGGCCGCCAAGTCCGAGCGCGGGCTGCTCCAGTACGTGACCCGGGCCATGATGCGCACCAGCCCGCTCGCCCGCTTCACGGCGGTCGGGCTGGCCGTGCCCTCCCCCGACGGGGCCCGCCCCGACGAGGTGGCCTTCACCGGGGCCCGCTCCTTCCCCCACCTCGACCAGGCCATGCTCGGCTACGTCGCCCGCACCGCCGACCCCGCGCTCCCGCCGGGCCCCGGCACCTGGGTCCGGCAGTCGCCCAGCCTCTCCCCGGGCCCCGGCCCGGACCGGATCTCCTTCGTGAAGGCCGGCGTGGACAGCAGCCGGCTGCTGTCCACCTCCCTCACCGAACCCCTGCGCCGGCTCCTGAACGCCACGGACATGGGCCCCCGCACCGTCGGCGCCATCGCCGGCGACCTCGCCCGCACCCTCGGCACCACCCCCGAGCGGGCGGCCGCCGTCGTCCTGGGCTCCCTGGACGCCGGGCTGCTGTGCACCACCGACGGCCCCGAGGACTGCGCCGCCGACCCGCTCGCCGGGTCGGCGCGCCACGAAGCCCTGCGCACCGCCCTGGCCGGGCTCGCCGACGCGGGGCACGCCGAACGCGCCGACACCCTGCGCGGCATCGGCGCCCTCACCACGGCGCTGACCGAGGAGGCCCGCCGCCCGGCCGTCCTCCTGGTCTCCGAGAACTACGTGCTGCCCCCGGCCCGGGTCGACACCCGGGGACTCGACCGGCAGCTGCGCGACCTCGCGCACGCCATGGAGTTCCTGTCCGCCTTCGACCGGCTCCACGACATCCGCGCCGTGCTCACCGACGTGTTCGTCGAACTCCACGGCCGCGGGGCCTCCGTCAGCCTCACCGACCACGCCCGCCACCTGGTGCGCACGGTCAACGAGCGCGTGATCGCGGGCAGTGACAGCCTCGCCCCGCTGCGCGCGCTGCGCACCCGGATGCTCGGCGAGCTCCGCGCCGACCTCGCCGCCCGCGCGGGCGACACCGAAGTGGTGTGGGACGCCGAGTGGCTCGCGGAGCTGGCCGCCCCGCTGCCCGAGCGGTTCCGCCGGGACGCCGTCGCCTACAGCGTCCTCGTCCAGCCGGCCGGCGACCGGCTGGTCGTCAACGACTCCTACCCCGGCCACGGCATGCTCTACGGCCGCTTCCTCGGCCACGACGCCGCACTCGGCGGGGAGGCCCTGCACCGGCTGCGCCATCGCCTGACGGAGCGGCACGGCACCGGCGGCACCGTCCTCGCCGAGGACCGCGGCCTGCACGGGGTCAGCGTCAACGCGCACGCGCCCGTCCTCGACCGGCGGCTGCGCGCCGACGACTGGTACGGGCTGCGGCTCGTCCACGACCCGGACCTCGACCGGCTCCACGTCGAGGACGCCGACGGCCGCCCGCTGCACCTCGTCACCCTCGGCACCGGCCACCCCGAGCTGCTGCCGCCCCCGCTGCGCCTGGCCAACTGGCTGGTCATGGGCGGCCGGCTGCTCCCCGACCTCGGGATGCCCGGCGGCCTCGGCGGCCCCGGCCCCGGCGGGGTGCCAGCCGAGCCGGCGACGCCCCGGCTGCTCGCCGGGTCCGTCGTCCTCCAGCGCCGCCGCTGGTACCCGGGCGAGGACTTCGCGCAGGCCGTCAAGCAGGGGCCCGGCGAGGCCGACCGGATGCTGGCGCTGACCCGCTGGCGCGCCCGCCACGGGGTTCCGGCCGAGGTCGTCCTCAAGCCGGCCCCCGCCGCGGCCGCGGGCGCGGGCTCCGGCCGATCCGGTGCCAAGCAGCGCAAACCGCAGTACGTGGACCTGACCAGCGCGCTGCTCGGCCGTGTGCTGCCGCGCTTCCTCGACCGGGACGGCAGCGGCTTCGTGGAAGAGGCCCTGCCCGCCGCGGGCACGTCACCGCACGCCTACGAGTGGGCGGTCGAGATCAGCAGGCCGTCCGGCGGACGGTTCACCTACGACAAGGACCAGGGAGAGCGATGATGAGGATGAGGCTGCGCCCGGCCCTGCACTACGCACCGGTGCGGGACGGCGTCTACTTCGGGGCCGAGGGCACCTCGTTCGTGGTGCGCGGTCCGGCGGCGCTGTTCCGGGTGGCCGACGTGTGCGTGCCGCTGCTGGAGGACGGCGCGGACGAGGACTCCCTGGTCGCCGCCCTCGGCAACGAGGCCGCCCGGCCCGTGGTCGCCACCCTGCTGAACACCTTCAGCCGGCAGGGCCTCCTCCTCGACCTGGACGCCCTGAGCGTGCCGGAGCCGGACGCGGAGACCCGTGAGCGGTACCGCGACGTCCTCGCCGACCTGGAGACCCTGCACGAGGACCCGTACGCGGCGTTCGCCCGGCTGCGCGCGGCCACCGTGCTGGTCTCCGGTCCGGCCGCCTCCGTCCTGCCCGCCGCCCGGGGCCTCGCCCGGACGGGCGTCGGCCGCCTGATCCTGGCCGTCCCGGCCGC
The DNA here is from genome assembly GCF_055580265.1 of Streptomyces sp. NPDC032091. Taxonomy (NCBI): domain Bacteria; kingdom Bacillati; phylum Actinomycetota; class Actinomycetes; order Kitasatosporales; family Streptomycetaceae; genus Streptomyces; species Streptomyces sp. NPDC032091. The sequence goes on from NZ_JBVILR010000001.1 coordinate 396,547, forward strand.
GGAGGCGACCACCGCGGCCGACACGGCCGCCCGCCTGGGCGCCGAGCTGCTGACGCAGGCCCCGGAGTCCGCCGCACCGGTGCGGGCGGACGTCGCGATCGTGTGCGCCCCGGGCGAGCTGCTCGGTGCGGAGCTGGCGCGGGTGGGCGCGCTGCTGCCGGCGGGCTGCCCCGTCGTGCCGGTCCGCCAGGACTCCCGCTTCCACCTGGTCGGCCCGGAGGTCTCCGGTCCCGCCGGGCGGCTGGAGGCGGTGGCCGACCGGGTCGGCCACTGGGTCCGCACCCCCGACGCCGCCCCGCTGGGCGCGGCGGCCGGCGCGCTGGCCGGGGCCCTCGCCGGGCAGCTGGCCTACCGGGTGCTGACCGGCACCGCCGGGGCCGTGGGCGAGAGCGCTTACGTGGTCCACGGCGCCGAACTGAACGCCACCCGCATCGACCTGCCCCCGCTTCCGGCGCCCGCCGGGGCCGCCGCCCCGGCCGCCTCGGCCATCGCGCCCGGGCCGGTCGGGTCCGGTGCCGGTCTGGACGAGGTCGTGGCGCGGGTTCAGGACGTCGCCGCCCGGTGGACCGGACCCTTCGCGCTGGTCACGCCCGAGAACCTGCCGCAGCTGCCGCTCGGCATCGCCGAGGCCGAGCACCGGGACGGCACCGCCGGCTCCGTCGCCGCCTGGGGCGCCGACCAGCGCTCCTCCTCCGTGGCCGCCGCCCTCGCCGCCCTGCGCGCCCAGCAGCACCCCGGCCCGGAGGCCGTCGGCGCCGCCGGCACCACCGAGGAGGGCTGGCTGCTCGACGGCACCCTGCGGCTGCTCGCCGGGCGGGCCGAACCCGCCGGCGACGCCCCCGCGTTCGAGGAGCTCGACAAGGCCGCCCAGGTGCTCTGGCGCACCCTGGAGGACCACGAATTCGTCGGCGTCGGACTGAGCCTGCTCACGGTGCCGGGCGTGGACTGGCAGCTGGCCGTGGTCCACGACCGCGCCACCGGGCAGGACGTCGCCTCCGCCTGGGGCCCGGACCGCGCGCGTGCGGCCGTCGCCGCGCTCAGCACCGCGCTGACCCGCGTCCAGACCCGGCGGATCCGCGGGCGCGAACTCGTCACCGCCGGGCCCGACACCACCGCGCTGCTGCACGCGGGCCCCGCCGCGCTGACCGCCCTGGCCGCCCAGACCCGGCTCTGGCTCACCCCGTCCGGGACCCGCGCCGCCGACCCGGTGTCGGGCGAGACCCCGCTGTGGTTCGGCACGGTCACGGCCCGCCCGGCCACGGACTCGGTCACGGAAGCCCTCCCGAAGGAGGCCCTGGCATGACGACCGCCCCCAACACGGCGGCCCCGGTCGACGTTTCACGTGAAACATCGCCCCCGGCGCCCCCGGCCGCCCTCCCCGATCTGGTCGGGCTCCTCGGCGCCTACGCCCGGGCCGCCGGACTCGACGCGGGCTCCGTCGTCCTGCACACCGGCTGGGACCTCGACCGGGAGCGGGACCTGCACCGGCGGGCCCTCGCGGACGGGCGGCCGTACCTGTCCGTCCGGATCCTCGGCGACGAGGCCCAGGTCGGCCCCCTCTGGGTGCCCGGCACCGACTCCGGCTGCCCCGGCTGCGCCGAGACGCGGTCCCGGATCGCCGTCGACCACCCGCTGGCCGACCGGATCGAGCAGCCCCTGCGCGGCGCCCGCCCGCCCCGGCCCTTCCTCGCCGAAGCGCTCGCGGCCGCCCTCGACGCCCTCACCGCACACCCCCTCGCCCCCGGCGAGCTCCTCGCTGTGGGCGGCTCCGGCGTCTCCCGCCACCGCGTCGTCCGCACCTTCAACTGCCCGGTCTGCGCCGGACCCGCCACCGCCCCCGACCCGGCGGCCCGGCCGCCCCGGCTGGTCCTCGACGACCCCGCCGCCTCGCCGGACGACCCCGTCCGCGGGACCGGCGGCGACGCGCTGCTCGCCCCGGGCGTGCTGCGCCGCCGCCTGGTCGACCCCCGCTTCGGTCCGGTCCTCCAGGTCATGCGCGACCTCGACGCCCCGTACGCGATGAGCAACGCCGTCCTGCCCGAATCGCCGGCGTACGGCTACGGCCGGGCGCTGACCTTCGACCGCGCCGAGTCCGTCGCGGTCCTGGAGGCGTACGAGCGCATGGGCAGCTTCCCGCACCACGGGCAGGTCCTCACCGGCCTCTCCTACCGCGACGTCGCCGACCGCGCCCTCGACCCGGTCACCCTCGGCACCTACACCGAGGAGCAGCTCGCCCACCCCCTCTCCCGGGTCATCCCGAGCACCCCCGACACCCCCATGGACTGGGTGTGGGGCCACGACCTCGCCACCGGCGAACCGACGCTCGTCCCGGCCGAGATCGGCTTCTACCGCTACGAGTACCTGCACCGCCACGACCGTCACGGTGCCCGCCGCGACCAGCACGCCGACCGCCGCCGCAGCCACTTCCCGGACTCCTCCAGCGGCTGCGCCCTCGGCTCCGGGCTCACCGAGGCGGCCCTGCACTCCCTCCTCGAACTCGCGGAGCGGGACGCGTTCCTGCTGTCCTGGCACCGGGCCCGGCCGCTGCCCGCCATCGACCCGGCGAGCCTGGCCGACCCGGTCTCGCGCCGGCTCCTCGACACCATCGACATCCACGGCTACGACGCCCATCTGCTGGTCGCCACCCAGGACATCGACATCCCCCTGGTGTGGGCGATGGCCGTCAACCGCACCGGCGGCCACCCCGCGAGCTGGTCCGCCGCCGGCTCCGGCGCCGACCCGGAGTCCGCCGTGCGCGCGGCGCTGTGGGAGCTCACGCAGATGTGCACCCGGCCCCCGGCCGACCCGGAGGCGGGCGCGGCGATGGTCACCGACCCCTGGCAGGTCGACGTGCTGGAGGACCACGTCGACCTGTACAACCGGCCCGAGACCCTGCCCCGCGTCACGGCCGTCCTCGGCGGGCCCCGCGTCACGCTCCAGGAGGCCTTCCCGGACTGGCCGGACCGCCTGCTGCGGGCCGCCGGCGGCACCGTACGGGGCGCGCTGGACTTCGTACGGGCCCGGTTCGCGGACGCCGGCCTGGACCGGATCGTCCTCGTCGACCAGTCCACCCGCGACCACACCGACCTCGGCCTGGCCGTGGCCAAGGCGGTCGTGCCCGGGATCCTCCCGATGTGCTTCGGCCACGCCCAGCAGCGCCTCGCCGGCCTGCCCCGGCTGGCCGCAGCGCTGCGCGGCACCCCGCAGGAGCACCGCGGCGCCCCGTACGACCCCCACCCCTTCCCCTGAGAGGCAGGACCCCGATGAGCGTGTCGACGACGCCGGACACCCTGTCCCGCCGCGTGCTGCGCTACGCCCACGCGCAGGGCACCGGCCGTTCGCAGTTCCCCACCCCGGCCCAGGTCGCCGAGGCCTCCGGGCCGCTTCCCGACGGGGCGGCCGGGGCGCCCGGCACCGCGCTGCCGTACGGGACCACCGAACTCCTGGAGCGCGCCGCGTTCCCGGCGGGACGGGTGGCCGGGGCGGACCGGCTGCCGGAACGGGCGCTGCTCGCGGCGTTCGGGCTCCAGCGGGCCGAGCTGACCAACCCGTACTTCGAGCACCGGGCGCTGCCCTCCGTCCGCAGCCTCTTCCCGGTGCACGCCTTCCTGACCGGGGAGGGCCCGGCCCGGGTCCTCGACGTGCACCGGCACGCCCTGACGGAGCTCCCGGGCGCGGCCGGCGACACCGCCCGCCGCATCCTGCTGGCCGGCCGCTACACCCGCCTTCCCGCCTTCTACGGCCCGCTGCGCGGCACCCTCACCGAACTGGAACTCGGCATCTCGCTGCGCGCCCTGGCGGTGGGCCTGGAACTCTTCGGCGTGGAGGGCCGGCTGACCCTCCCGACGTCGGGCGGGGCCCTGACGGAGCTGGGCCTGGCGGACGGCGAATGGAGCTGGCCCCTGACGGTGGACCTGGCGGGTCCGGGCGGAGCCCCCGCAACGGGCTCGGGGGCGGAGCCCCCGGAAACGGAGAAGGGGCGGGGCGGGGAGCAGCCGCGCGCAGCGGCCTCCGCGGACCTCTCCCTCGACCAGATCCTGGCGGTCAACCGCACCCAGTCCACCCTCCCCCACCGGGAACCGGCCCCCCTCGCCCCCGCGATCCCGCAGGACGCCGCCGCCCGCGGCCTCTCCTGGGCCGAGGCCCTCTGGGAGCGCGGCTCCGGCCGTATGCCCCGTGGCCTCACCGGCATGGCCGGCCGTCCGCGCCGGGTGTCGCGGGGCTCCCTCACCGGCGCCGCCGCCTGGGCCGCCGTCGCCCCGCCGGGCGAACTGCTGCGCCGGGTCGCGGAGCACGTCACCGTCACGGTGGCCGTCCAGGCCACCGACGGCTTCGAGGACGGCGTCCACCGCCTCACCGGCGGCCGGCTGGTGCCGCACCGCCCCGGCCCCGGCGCCCTGGCGGACCTGGAGCGGGACTACGGCTACAAGCTCGCCCCCGGCAACGGCTGCGACGTCCGCCACGCCTCCGCGGTCTGGTTCTGCTCGGTCCGCCAGCACGCGCTGGTCGCGGAACTCGGGCCGGGCGCCTGGACCCTGGCCCAGTACGTGGCCGGCTGGATCACCCAGGGCCTGTGCCTGAACGCCGCCGCCCACGGGCTCTACGCCCGCCCGGCGCGCGCCTTCGACGGGCTCGCCGTCCAGCGGCCGCTGGGGCTCGCGCCCGACGAGACCGTCCTGCTGTCCGTCATCAGCGGCACCCCGCGCTTCAACGGACTCCCCCTGGACCTGAGGTTGTGACATGAACGAAACCCCGAACACCCCGGACCGCTCCTGGACCTCCTGGCACCTGCACATGGCGGCCTCCGACCGTTCCGTGGGCGACCGCGTCGTCACCGACGTGGTCGGTCCCGCCATGGCCGGACTCCCGTCCGGCAGCTGGTTCTTCATGCGCTACTGGCAGGGCGGCCCGCACGTGCGCCTGCGCGCCCGTGACCTCCCGGCCCCGGAGGCGGCCGCGCTGGGCGGGGTCCTGCGGGAGCGGCTCGCGGCCGCGAACGTCCTGCTGCCGGGCGAGACGCCCGTGGACCCGGCGCGGTTCGCCGTGCAGTCCCGGCGGCTGGCCACGGCGGGGGAGGGCGGGGTCCCCGTCGAGGAGCGGGAGCTGCTGGCACCCGGCGTGTACGAGACCCCGTACGTCCCCGAGTACGGGCGCTACGGCGGTCCCGGTCTCATCGGCGTCTCCGAGGACCTCTTCGGCGGTTCGAGCGCGCTGTGCCTGGCCTTCCTGCGCACCGGGCCCTCGGACCGGGCGCGGACGGCGCTCGCCCTGCGGGCCACCGCCGTGGCCGCCTCCGTGCTGGACGCGGGTCTCTTCGCCGCCTTCGGGGCGGGCTCCTGGAGCGACTGGGCGCTCAAGGCGGGCTACCCGCAGGAGGTGCTGACGGCGCTGGAGGCGGAGTGCGTCATCGCGGCCGACCGGCTCACCGCCGACGGCCACGACCTGATCGCGCGGGCCACCTCCTCCCCGGGCCCGCTGGCCCCCTGGCGGACGGCGCTGTCGGAAGCGGTCACCGGGCCCTTCGCCTCGGCGGGCGCGTACCTGGCGCGGATCGTGTTCTCCCACGTCCACATGCTCCACAACCGGCTCGGCCTGGGCACGCTCGACGAGCTGCGCAGCTACCTGCTGCTGGCCCGCCAGGCCGGTACCGCCACCCCGGCCGCCCCGGCCGCCACCCCCGCCCCGACCACCCTCCCGACCGCAGCGAGGACGGCATGACGACGACCACGACCACCACCCCCTCGGCCCTGTCCCGGCCGGCTTTCGCGGCGCTCGGCCGGCTGACCGCCGACCCGGAGGCCTTCCGCGCCGACACCCCGGCCGAGCCGGTGGTCTTCCGCGCCCCCGGGGACTTCTCCGACCTCTTCGGCTGGGCGGCCCTCGACGCCTCCCTCGCGACCTCCGGCCGGCGCCTGCCCGACTTCCGGGTGATCAGCGGCGGCGCCCAGATCGCCGACCAGCGCTACACCCGCCCGACGCTGATGTACGCGGACGCGCCGGACGTGCGCAGGACGGCCGGCGAACTCGCCGAGGGCGCCTCGCTGGTGATGCAGGGCCTCCAGGAGTACAGCGAGCCCCTCGCCCGCTTCACCCGCGCCCTGGCCCACGACACCTCGCGGCCCGTGCACGTCAACGCGTACGTCACCCCGCCCAAGTCCCAGGGCTTCGCCGCCCACTTCGACCCGCGCGACTCCTTCATCGTGCAGGTCGAGGGGACCAAGGTGTGGACCCTGCGCGAGCCGGTCCTGCCGGCCCCGCTCGCCCACGAGTCGTGGGACCGGCTGCGCGAGCGCCCCGAGTGGACGACGGAGCGGCTGGAGGGCATCGAGCCGTGGAAGGTGCTCACCCTCGAACCCGGTGACGTGCTGTGGCTGCCGCGCGGCTGGGTGCACTCGGCGCGCAGCGAGGGCGTCTCCTCCCTGCACCTGACCCTCAGCCTCACGGCGTGGACCGAGCACTGGGCGGTGGGCGAACTGCTCTCGCGCGTCGTGGAGGTGCCCGGCCGGACGACGTTCCCCGCGGACTTCGTACGGGACCCGGCCGCGGCCGCCGAGGCCGTGGCGGACCTGCGCCGGGGCCTGGCCGACTGGTTCGCCGGGACCTCCGACGAGGAACTGGCCGCGCTCCTCGCCGGGGCCGCGATCCGGCAGTTCCCGGCTCCGCTGCGCCAGGTCTCGGCGGTGCTGGCCGACGAGCCGATCACCCCTGACACGGTGTTCGAGGTCCACCGCGAAACGGTGCTCAGCGCCGTGGTGGAGGGCGGGCACCTGCTCCTGCGCCTGGCGGACCGGGTGCTGACCTTCCCCGAGGCGGCCGCCCCGGTCCTGGCGGAGCTGCTGGCCCGCCCGCGCTTCACCCCGGCCGAGCTGCCCCTGGCCGAGGACGTCGTCCGCCGCCTGTGGCACGAGGGCCTCCTCACCCGCGCCTGACCCGACCCCGCCCCGTGCGCCTTCCCCCGGCGCACGGGGCGCCCCTTCCCGCACGCCCCTCCCCTCCCGAAGGAGAACCGCCATGCAGTCCCGTCCCGTGATCACCGTCGCCCTGGTCGTCGCCCTCACCCTCGCCGTCGTCGTCGCGATCGGCGCGCTGCCCCACGACGTACAGCCGATGCCCCGCATCCTGGCCCTGGCGATCGGCATCTCCACCGTGATCTACACCCTCCGCCGGCCCAGGAACGCGGCTGCGAAGGCCTCCCGCTAGGTCGTCTCCGGAAGAGACGGCCTAAGCGGTGCCCTCCGGCGCGGTGAAGATCCGGTCCAGGTGGTGGCGCAGCACCGCGGTGGCCGATTCGGGCCCGCGCTGGCCGACCAGGATGCTCGTGCCCAGGGTCGCCGCCATGGCCAGCAGGCTGATCGCCTCCGTCCGCGCGTCCGCCCCCGGGTCGGCCAGGCCCGCCTCCTGCGCCGCCACGATCAGTCCGGCCAGGGCGTCCTCGGCGGCGTCGGGGTTGTCGATGAACGGCTGGGCGGCCAGCGCCTCGTCGGTCACGGAGAGGATCGCGTACGAGGAGTACAGGAGGTGGAAGGTGCGGCTCTCCTCGTCGGTGGGCAGCGAGGCCAGCACCAGCGCCTCGGCGGTCGCCCGCGGTCCCGGGGCCGGGCCGGCGGCGGCGAGGCGCGCGCCGACGCGGGCCGTGAACCGGCCGGTGAGGTGCTGGAGCCCGTAGAGGAGCAGCTTCTCCTTGGTCTCGAAGTAGTACTGCACCAGCCGCAGCGACACCCCGGCCTCGGCGGCGACGTCCCGCATGCCGACGGCGTGCAGCCCGCGCCGTCCCGCGACCCGTACCAGTGCCTCGGCGATCTGGCCGCGCCGTTCCTCGTGGTCCACGCGCTTGGGCATATCCGCTGTCTCCGTTCATCGGCCGCCTTCTTCATGGTACCGCCGTACCATCAATATGGTACGGTCGTATCACGAAGAACGGAACTACAACGGAGGTGCCGCCGTGCCCGAGAACAGGACCCGCGTACGCCGTGACATCGGCCGCTACGTCAGCGACGAGCTCCGCGACCGCTACTTCGAGGCCTGCGACGCCCTCTTCGCGATGGGCGCCCCCGCCCGCTGGGAGAAGGACGTCGAGACCAGCTTCGGCACCACCCGGGTCTACCGCTACGGGCCCACCGACCCGGCGGCCGAGTCCCGTACGCCCATCGTCCTCATCCACGGCTCCGGCGGCTGCTCCGCGATGTGGTACCCCAACACCCCCGCGCTCAGCGCCGAACGCCCCGTCTACGCCCTCGACACCCCCGGCGACCCCGGACGCAGCGTCCACCGCGAGCCCATGTGGCAGCCCGAGCGCGCCGCCCAGTGGATGGACGAGGCCCTCGACGCGCTCGGCCTGGACCGGATCCACCTCGTGGGCTCCTCCTACGGCGGCTGGCTCGTCATCAACCAGGCGCACCTGCGGCCCGGCCGGCTCGCCTCGGTCACCGCGCTCGACCCGGGCGGCCTGGAGAAGGTGGGCCTGCGCTTCTTCGTCTGGATCTTCGTCAGCCTCTTCGCCACCTTCGCCCCCAAGGCGCTGCGTCCGACCCTCGCCAAGTGGCTGGAGCAGCCGGTCCTGGCGGTCCCGGAGCTGCGGCGATGGATCCAGGCCGGCGTGCGGGCCTTCCGCATCCGCCGCCCCGCGCCGCTGCCGCTGTCCGACGCGGAACTGGGCTCCATCCGTACCCCGTTCTACCTGATCATGGGCAAGCGCAGCCTCCTGGTGCACCCGAAGCGGCAGATGGAACGTGTCCCGCGGCTCATCCCCGGCGCCCGTGCCGAGATCATCGCCGCCACGGGCCACGGCCCCCAGATCGACCACCCGGACGTGGTCAACGCCCGCATGCTGACCTTCATGGACGACGCCGACACCCTGGAACGCTCCACCGCCCGGTGACCGTCCGTCCGCCTCCTCGTTTGGCATCCACCAACGATCACGAGGCGGAGGCCGGCCATGACCCACCGACGGACGACCGATCCCAGGCGGCCCACCCTGGAGAACACCGAGGACGTACGCGCCGCCGCCCGCTCCCTGGCCGAGGGGCGGGCCGTCGCGCACGGCTTCGGCAACCTCTACGCCCTCACCGCCCGCCCGGACCGGGCGGTGGTGGAGCGGATCAACCGGATGAAGGGCCGTCCGCCCGCCCAGGTCGCGAGCGTCACGACCGTCCGCGACCACGTCCCCGCCCTCTTCGACTGGAGCCGGCTGCCGACGGCCGTGCGGCGCCGGCAGGTCGAGGACCTGATCGAAGACCTCTTCAACCTCGGCCCCTTCGGATTCCGCGGCCCGGCCGCCCCCCGGGTCCCGGACCACCTCACCGCCACCCACGAGGGCGTGCCCACGGTGCGGCTCATCGCCCCCGGCTACCACTGCCCGTCCAACGACTTCCTCGCGGCGGCCCTGGACCGCACCGACGGCGACTTCCTCGCGATCACCTCGGTGAACCCCTCGCGGCACCGGACCGGCGCCGCGTACGAGCCGGCCCACTGGCGTGCCGACGGCGTGCTCGCCGACTTCGGCGACGAGCCCGGCGTCACCCTCCTCGCCCACCGCGACGAGGCCGCCGCCCGCCGCCGCCACCCCCACCACGCGACGGCGTCCACGACCGTCCTCTCCTTCCACCACACCACCGCCAAGGGCCGCTCGGGCCTGCCCGCCCTCACCCTGGAACGCCACGGTTCCCTCTCGGCGGCCCACACCCGGGCCGTGGCCGCCAACCACGGCTTCGCCCTCGTCGTCGGCCCCCGGGCCGGCGAACCCCTCCCGCCGCGCGTGTACGCGGACTGACCCCGGGCCCAACCAGCTGTCCCGGAAGCGCCGTTGGGCGGAGCGGGCGTGCACCTGTGTACGCCGATGGTTGTATGGCCGGTGCGGCGGGCCGCTTCCTAGGGTGGCGCCCGTGATCAATCTCAGTGGGCAACTGATCGTCACCAGGCCGCCGCGGGTCCTGGACATCCGCTGGCACTCCCTCGCGGAGACCGTCCGCCTGTGCTGGCAGGAGGCCCGGCCGGTCGTCCAGGTCGCGTTCCTCCTGCGGTTCGCCGTCGGTGCCGTCTGCGCCGCGCAGCCGCCGCAGTCGCCGGGCCGGCCCGTCCTCGGACTGGCGTCCCTGTGGTGCGCCGTGATCTGCGCGTACCTGCTCAACGGCGTCACCGACGTCCAAGAGGACCGGGTCAACGGCTCGCGGCGCCCGATCGCCCGCGGGTACCTCCCCGAGCACACCGCCGCACGGGGCACGGTGCTGTTGGCCTGCGCCGCGCTCCTGCTCGGCGGGCTCGCCGGGCCGGGCGTGGTGGCCTGGACGGCCGCCTTCCTGGGGCTCGGCTGGGCCTACTCGGCCGGCCCGGTGAAGGCCAAGTGCTCCAGCGGACGCTGCGCACTGGTGGTGTTCGGGCTCGGCGTGAGCGCGTACGGGGCCGGGGTCGCGGCGTCCGGCGGCGGGTGGACCGCGACGGGTGTGCTGGTCGCCGGGGTGATGTCGGCGTGGATGGCGCTGGTCGGCGCCGTGGCCAAGGACCTGGGCGACGTCAGCGGTGACGCGGCCGGCGGCCGCCGCACGGTCGCGGTCGTCCGGGGCCCGGCCGCGGCCCGGGCCCTGGCGGTGGGCGGTGCCCTCGCCGTCGGCGCGGCCGCACCGGCGCTGGCCCTGCTGTGGGCGGAGCCCGCGCTCGCCGCGGCCGTGCCGGTGGCCCTCGGCTCGGTCTGGGTGGTCGTCCGCGTGCTGCGCGGAGCCCGCCGGGAGCACGCGGGCCGCGCCGAACGACGCGGCGCCTACCGGGCGTTCATGGTCACCCAGTACGCCGCGAACCTGGCCGTGGCGGCCTGCCTGGCCCTCCTCCACGCCACTGGGTGAAACCCCCCTCAGCCCCGCCCCGCCCGACCGCCCCGATCACCCCGACCGCGCCGCGCCCGCGGCGCGGTCAGCCCTTTTCCTGGAACATCTTGTTCAGCGCCTGCACCCGGGAGCTGATGCCGAGCTTGCGGTACGCGTTGTGCAGATGGCGTTTGACGGTCGCCTCGGTGATCTCGAAACGGCGGCTGATCTGCCGGTTCGTCAGCCCCTCGCGCACCGCCGTGAGGATCTCCCGCTCCCGCAGCGTCAGCAGTTCCAGGGCCTGCGGCTCCAGCTCCGCGCCCGGGGCGGCCGGCGCCGGCCGCCCCGGCCGGCCGTCGGCGGGGGCCGTCGGCCGCGCGGCCTCCTCGTAGCCGCGGATCCCCTGGTAGAGGCGGGCTCCCGTGACCGCCCGGAAGATGGTGCTGATCTCCTGCTGCACCGCGTGCCGTCCGTCGGGCGGCATCAGGGCCGCCGCCCGTGCCACCGCCTCGCGCATCGCCTCCCAGAGGACCTCCGCCGCCCGGACCGACTCGGACACCGGGATCTCCTGGGTGACGCGGTGCGCCCCGAGGAGCCGCGAGTACTCCCCGACCCCGGTCACCTCCGCCGGCCGGCCCGTCTCCAGCGACTGCGCGCACTCCGCCAGGATGTTCTGCGCCTGGTACCGGCACTGCCCCCAGGCGTCATCGCGGGTCGCCAGCGGGCTGCCGAGGCGTCGCAGCTCCGCCCGGTAGGTCTCGATGACGGCGGGCGCGGCGTCACGGAGTTGCTGTGCGGCTGCCTGGCGGCTCAACTCGCGCCTCCTCTTCGGTCCGGCGGCTGGGACGCGGAGAACGTAGCACCCACAAGATCCGAAGGAAAAGGCCGTCCGAGGGGTGAGAATGCGTCGGTCCGGCGCACCCGCAGCCACGGATTTCGTGGTTTCGGGTGCGCCGGACCGCTGGTTCAGCCGGTTCAGGACGTTCTGGCCCGCTGGGTCACCACGATGCAGGCGAGCACGACGGCGGCCGTCAGCGGCACCGCCGCACCGATCTCCTCACCGAGCAGCAGCACCGCCCACACCAGCGTCAACAGCGGCTGCGCGAGTTGGAGTTGGCTCGCCCGGGCCACACCGATGAGACCCATGCCCTTGTACCAGACGACGAACCCGCCGAACTGGGAGACGGCCGCGATGTACGCCATGCCGACCAGGGCCTTCGCCGTCAGGTGCACCGGTTCGTGCGGCAGCGCCCACAGGGACACGGCCAGGTTGACCGGAGCGGCCAGGACCACGCCCCACGCGATGACCCGCCAGCCCGGCATCCGTGCGGAGAGCCGCCCGCCGAAGGCGTACCCGGCCGCGCAGACGACGAGGGCGCCGAAGAGGTAGAGCTCGGCGATCGTCGGCTTGCCGTGGCTCTGCGTGAGCGTGAACGCGATGACGGTCGCGCCGCCGGTCAGGGCCGCGGCCCAGAACACCTTCGAGGGTCGGCGCCGGGTCAGCACCGCGGAGAACGCCGCCGTCGCCATCGGCAGCGCGCCGATGACGATCGCCGAGTTCGCCGTCGACGAGGTCTGCAGCGCGAGCGTGGTGAGCAGCGGGAAGCCGATCGCGCAGCCACCGGCCACGACGGCCAGCGCGGCCCGGTCCCCGCGGGCCGGCAGGGGTGCCCGGGTCACCAGCAGCGCCGTCCCCGCGATGACGGCGGCGAGCACGCCGCGCACCCCGATGGCGCTCCACGGACCGAACCCGTCGAGGGCCCACACCGTGCCGGGGAAGCTGAAGGAGAAGCTCAGCACGCCGAGCGCGGCGTAGAGGGTGCCGCGCGGCACGACCGAGGCGGCGGGTGCGGCGGCGGACGCACCGGATGCGGACGCACCGGATGCGGGCGCACCGGTCGCGGGCGCGGCGGGTGCGGCGGCCGGGGCCGGGGCTGTCGGAGTCTGTCGGGTAGCCATGGTCATCCGTTCTTGCGGTCTCGGGTGATGTCTTCCAGCCGTGCGGCGAGGGCGCGCGCGAACCGGGTCGCGGATCCTTCCGCGAAGGGCATGCTCAGCGACGGTTCGCACACTTCGAGTTCGAGGAGCACGGGCCTGCCGTCCCCGTCGCGGATGAGGTCGACGCGGCCGTAGAGCAGCGGCCGCTCCAGTTCCAGCCGTGCCACCACCGCCCGCAGCGCCGCCGAGGCGACCGCCCGCTCGTCCTGGGCGGCGTCCCGCGCGGTGCGGGCGTCCTGCGTGGGGACGTCGACCGTTCCGTCGGGCAGGAGCAGCGCCCGCTTGCGGATGGCGTGGCTGTACTCGCCGTCGAAGTAGATCAGGTCGGTCTCGCCGTCCCGGTCGACGGCGTCCAGGTAGGGCTGGATCAGCGCGTCGCAGCCCTGCTGGAGCAGCTTGGCGATGTGCCGGACCGCCTCGGGCTCCTGCGCGCGGGAGTAGCGCTGCACGTCCCGCGAGTACGCGCCCACGGTCGGCTTGACCACGAACTCGGCGGCCTGCGGATGCCGTTCGAGGAAGGCGCGCAGCGCGTCGGCCGGCTCGGCCTCCGGGGCGACGAAACTGCTCGGCACGACGGGCACCCCCGCCGCGTCCAGATCGCCCAGGTAGCTCTTGTCCAGGTTCCAGCGCACCACCGGGAGCGGGTTGAGCAGGTGCGTCACGGCGGTGACGTGCTCGCACCAGCGCAGGAAGCGCGGCAGCTGCTCGACGTAACTCCAGGGGGACCGCAGGAGTACGGCGTCGAAGGCCCCCCAGTCGATGGCCGGGTCCTCCCAGCTGCATATCTCCGCCCGCACTCCGGCCGCCCGGCACGCCTCCAGCAGCAGCGGCATGTCGTAGTCGATCGGAAGGCTGGTCATGTCGGTGGCCAGGGCCACGTGGTTGCCCATAGATGTGCTCCATTGATGTACCGGGATTACCAGGGGACGGTCGCGCCGCGGTGCGTGTACGTGCCGGTGGGGCCGTCGTCGCCGAGCAGGGCCATCGCCACGCCCGTGCGCGCGCCCTGCGCGGGCGTGAGGTCCCCCTCGCCGTCGTTCAGGCCGGTCCGGGTGTAGCCGGGATGGACGGCGTTCACCTTGACGGGGGTGTCACGCAGCTCGTAGGCGAGGTGCACGGTCCACGAGTTGAGGGCGCTCTTGGACGCGCTGTAGGCCGGGAGCGACTTGAACAGGTCGCTGTGGGCGTACGAGGAGGGGTCGCCGTGCGTGCCGACGGAGCCGAGCAGGCTGGACAGGTTGACGACGCGTCCCGCCGGGGAGCGCCGCAGCAGCGGCAGGAAGGCCCGCGTCACCTCGACGACCGCGAACAGGTTGGTGTCGAAGGTCCGGCGCCACTGCGCGAGCGGCTGCTCGGACGGCTTCCTGCCGTACTCCTCGACGCGGATCGCGGCGTTGTTGACGAGGATGTCGAGCCGGCCGTACGACCGCTCGACCTCGGCGGCCGCGGCCCGGACGGCGTCGCCGTCGGTCACGTCGAGGACCAGCGGCTCCACCGGGAGACCGCTCGCGCGCAGTTCCTCCACCGCCGCGTCGACCGCTTCGCGGTCCCGGCCGGAGAGGAGTACGCGGACGCCCTCGGCGGCGAGCAGGCGCGCCGTCTCGAAGCCGATGCCGCGGTTCGCGCCGGTGACCAGGGCCAGCCGGAAGGGATGGGGGGACATGCGGGGCCTCCAGGACTAGAGCGTGGTGAGGAACTTCGCGACGGGCGGGCCGAAGCGGTCGATGTCGACGAGGAAGGCGTCGTGGCCCTCGTCCGACTCCAGGGCCAGGAACCCGGCGTCGGTACCGCCGGCGCCGAGCCCGTCGGCGATCTCCCGCTGTTGGCCGAGCGGGAAGAGGATGTCGGTCTCCACACCGATCACCAGCGCCTTCTCCAGCCGGATCCGGGCCAGCGCCTCGCCGGTCGCCGATCCGCAGGACTCGCCCAGGTCGAAGCGGTCCATGCACCGGCTGAGGTGGAGGTAGCTGTTGGGGTCGAAGCGGCCGGAGAACTTCCGGGCGTGGCGTTCGAGGTACGCCTCGACGGCGAACTCGGGGCCGAACGGCCCGCCCTGCGCACGGCGCTCCGCCGCGACGCGCTCCCGGCCGAACCGGCGGTCCCATTCCCGGGCCGAACGGTAGGTCGTCATGCCCAGCTTGCGCGCCGTGAGCATGCCGCGGTGCGGATAGTCCTCCGTCTCGTGGCCGGCGTAACGGCCCCCGTTCCACCCCGGGTCGAAGCGGATCGCCTCGCGCTGCAGCGAGCGGACCGCCGTGGCGAACGGCAGCGAGCGCGCCGCCCCGCAGATGTTCAGGTGGGAACGGGCCAGGCCCGGATGCCGGGCCAGCAGGGACAGCGCGCTCATCCCGCCCATGGAGGCGCCGATGACGCAGGCCAGCCGCTCGATGCCCAGGGCCCGTACGGTGTGCGCGGCGGCGTCGGCGATGTCCTCCATCGACAGCTCCGGGAAGTCGGGCCCGTACGGGACCCCCGTCGCCGGATCCACGGACGCGGGCCCGGTCGACCCCTTGCAGCTGCCCAGCGCGTTCACGCAGACCACGTACCAGCGGTCCGTGTCCACCGGCTTGCCCGGCCCGACCATGGCCTCCCACCAGCCGGGCGCCGGGTCCCCGGGGTGGGAGGCCACATGGCTGTCGGGGGAGAGGCCCGTCAGCACCAGGACCGCGTTGTCCCGTTCGGGGGTCAGCCGCCCGAGCGTCTCGTACGCCGTGCGCGCACCGGTCAGGGTCCCGCCGCGCAGCAGCGGGAAGGCGTCGGGCAGGGCGCTGAACCGGGCGGCCGGCGGAACGAATTCCCGGCTCACGTCAGTTCCCGGCGCCCGGTCCGGCGCCGAGCGACGCGAGCCACTCGTCGTCCGAGCCCTCGTTGACGCCCTCCATCAGGAAGGTGGACAGGTACCGCTCGCCGGTGTCCGGCAGCATGGCGAGGAGCACCGACCCCTCCGGGGCGGTCTCCGCGACGCGCAGCGCCGTGGCCAGGGTGGCGCCGGCGGAGATGCCGGCGAAGATGCCCTCCTCCGCGGCGAGCCGGCGGGAGGTGTCCCGTCCGACCGTCTCGTCGACGGTGACCAGGTCGTCGATGACCCGGTCGTCCAGCACGCCGGGCACGAAGTTCGGGGACCAGCCCTGGATCCGGTGGACGTTCCACTCCTGCTTGCCCAGGATGGCGGCGTTCTCCGGCTCGGTGGCGACGACCCGTACCCCGGGGCGGGCGGTCTTCAGCATCTGCCCGACGCCCGTGAGGGTGCCGCTGGTACCGAACCCGGTGACGAAGTAGTCCAGCCGCCTGCCCGCGAAGTCGGCGAGGATCTCCGACGCCGTGGTCTCGCGGTGGTAGGCCGGGTTGGCCGGGTTGTCGAACTGCCGGGCCCGGAACCAGCCGTGCTCCGCCGCGAGTTCGTCCGCGATCCGGTTGCCGCCGCTGCTGCCGAGCGCGCCGGGGAAGAGCAGCACCTTGCCGCCGTACGCACGGATGAGCTGGCGCCGCTCCCGCGAGTAGGTGTCGCCCATGACGGCGACGAACCGGTAGCCGCGCGCCGCGGCCACCATCGCCAGGGCGATGCCGACGTTGCCGGAGGTGCACTCGACGATCGTGTCCCCGGGCTTCAACTCCCCCCGGGCCTCGGCGTCGAGGACCACGGAGAGCGCGAGCCGGTCCTTCACCGAGCCGCCCGGATTGAACGCCTCCACCTTCACGTACACCGTGGTGTGCGCGGGGGCGAGCCGGTTCAGCCGGACGATCGGGGTACGGCCGACGGTGTCGAGGATGCTGTCGTACAGGGGCATGGGGGATCTCCTGGGCGGCGGGGGGAGGGAAGGAAGAGGGGAACGGGGCCGGGAACGGGAACGCGGCCTAGCGGCCGGCGAGGACCTCGGCGTCGGTCCGTGTCTCGAAGACCGGGGCGACCATGTCGAGGATCACGGCGACGGCCCGCTCGTTCAGCGCCTCGTCCGGGGACGCGTCGAACTCGGCCAGCTCGACGCCGAGCAGCCGGTCGGCCGGGATCGTCTCGAAGACGGTCCGGATCTGTTCGGGGAGCAGGCCGTCGGGGACGGTGTAGTCGGCCGGCACGTGGCCCGGTTCGAGCACGTCCCAGTCGATGTGCACCCAGACGGGGCGGTCGCCGATGGCGTCCCGGACGTTCTCCGCCGTCGTCTCGGCGGGCGGGATGACCCTGACCCCGGCCGTCGCGATCAGCCCGGCCTCGCCCTCGTCGATGTCCCGGGCGCCGACCAGCACCGCCTGCGAGGCGGGCAGCCCGCCCCCGTGGCCGCTGTCCCACAGGCCGCACGCGGCCGAGAGCACCATCCCGCCCAGGTAGCCGGTGCCGGTGGCCGGGGTGTTGAAGTCGCCGTGGCCGTCGATGTAGAGCACCACGGCGTCCGGGACCTCACGGGCCACCACCGGCAGCGTGCCGATGCTGGCGGGGCAGGTGTTGGAGACCAGGACCGTCCGGCGGCCGGCGCGGATCCCGTCCCCGACCGCCCGGCCGAGGGCCTGCAACTGGCCTTCGGCCTGCGGGAGGCTGACGCTCCAGTCGTCGACGGCGGCCGGCGCGGGCTCTCCGATCCAGCGGCCGGTGAGTCCGTACCGCTGCTCCAGGGCGCGCGCGAGCCGGGCCGCGCCCTCGATCATGCGGGGCTTCCGGTCGGCCACCCGGCCCTGGGAGACGATGAGCTCGATCATGGTCAGGAGGTCCTCTGCGTGTCGGCGTCGGTGCGGTGGGGGAAGGGGCAGGCGTCGGTCCGCCCGGCGTTCTCCTCGATCAGGCCGTACTGCTGCCATTCGAGGGCGCCGATTCCGTAGGAACCCAATTGCCGGGCGTGCGGGACACCGTCGTAGCGGTGTATTCGGCCGCGAATGTTGGCGCGCACTTTCCGCCCGCTCGGGGTGTCGCCGGCGAACACGTCGAACCGCTCCCGCGGATTGACGACCAGGACGAAGGAGCCGCCGAGGTTCCGGCTGCGGCGGACCCGGTGCGCGGGGCTGCTCATATTGCAGAAGAGCGGCATTCCGTCGAAGCACATGGACCAGGTCTCGTCATCGGGACGCCGGGCGACCCCGGCGGGCCAGGGCGCGGGGTCGGCCCGGTGCAGCTCCCGCAGGACGTGCCAGCCGAAGGCGTGGTGGTCCTCGACGGAGTCCCCGGGCACGGCGTCCGGCGCGAACACCACGACCAGCGGATACGCGGTGTCCAGCTGCCCGTCCCAGCCCCTGGCCAGCTCGACGTACTCCCCGAGCGCCCCCGCCAGGTGCCGGATGCCGTCCGGCCCGCCGTCCGCCACGAAGACGAACCTCAGGAGCTCCTTGCGCAGGGCGTTGCGCGAGAACACGCACGGAAATCCCGGGTCGGCGAGCCGTGCGGTGATCTCCTCGACCGCCGTGCGCTGCCAGCCGTCCTGGAATTCGCCCGTGCGGGCCTGGGAACAATTGCTGTGGTGTGTTGCGACGTGTGCACCGAGCCATCCGTTTCTGCGGTTACGGGCTGTGGCGATGGCCATCGTGGCCCGCAGAATCGGGGCGCCGCAATAAAGGGAAACGAACGGCTGAGGAAGGGTGTAATTCCCCTACAACCAAAGGTGTAGACGCCGGCCCCTGCCGGAAAGGCGAAGAAAGGGGGCGGACGGCGCGGCGGGCAGTGGCAGCGCCGGCCCGAGCGCGCCCGGGGCGGCCGGGTCCGCCCGCCCGCTCGGCATCGGGACCGCCGCGGAGCCGGCGGAGCAGGGGCGCGCGGCGGCTACCGGGGCCTCCCGCCCACCGGCACGCCGGTCAGGCGGGTCGCCGGCCCGGTGGCCTCACACCCGCTCCGGGGGCGTGCCGGATTCGGCGGCGCGGCGGTACTCGGCGTTGATGCGCTGGGCCTCTTCGAGCTGGTCCTCGAGGATGATGATCCGGCAGGCGGCCTCGATCGGGGTGCCCTGGTCGACGAGCTCGCGGGCGCGGGCGGCGATGCGGAGCTGGTAGCGCGAGTAGCGGCGGTGGCCGCCCTCGGAACGCAGCGGAGTGATCAGGCGGGCTTCGCCGATGGCGCGGAGGAAGCCCTGTGTGCTGCCGATCATCTCCGCGGCTCGGCCCATGGTGTACGCGGGGTAGTCGTCGTCGTCGAGACGGTCGTACGAGTCGTCTGCTGTCATTTGCACCTCTCCGTGAAACGCATAGAGGGGCCCTGGTGCCAGTACTGGCACCAGGGCCCTGAAGGAACTACTACACCACCTGCCGGCCCTGATGAAGCGCCGGCCTTCTGTGTCCGCACACCCGGTCGGGTAGTTGCCGTCGGTGCGGGGATCGCAGCTGCTTGACCGAAGACCACCTCGCTATCGATGTCCCGCGGTACCCGGGTTCGAAGACTTCCGCCCGGGCGATCCTGATGGCGCCGTGTTCCTCCGTTCCTTCCTTGCTGCTGCTCGCCGGCAGTTCGTCTCTGCCAGGCCTGCTGTCTCTGCGACTACGAGAGAAAACATAACCCACCCGTGCGCCGATGTCTACTGCGGCCACGATAGATTTTTTGCCCCCGGTGAGGGATGGCCGGCTCCCGGCGCGGAGTGCGACGTGGTTGCGCGGGTGCGGCGGCCCCCGCACCCGCGCGCCCCCGGTCGTCCTTCCCGTGCGGCGGGACGACCTGTGGACGGGGCGGAGCGCCCCGTAGGATCGGGTCTCATGTCGAAGATTGACGAGCTGCTCGTTGACGTCGCCCGGCTGGTGGAGTCCGCGCAGAGCAACCAGATGTCCCTGACCGTCGTGACCGGGGGCGCTGTCATCACAGGCCGACTGGCACCCGAAGCGGTGTGGCGGCAGCGGGTCTCGGAAGTCCTGGCGGACTCCGACCGGCTGGCCGAGTTCTCCGCCGTCTTCGCCACCGCGGCGGCGAAGGACGGCCCGCCCACACACCTGCACTTCCACCTGGCGCGGATCCTCCAGGGCACGGTGGGGATCCCGGAGACAGGCGGGATGTACCGCGTCTCGATCGCGGACATCAGCGCCTGGACCCTCGGCGACGTCAGCTACTCCGACCACTGACCCCGCTTCGCCGGGGTGTCACGGGAATGACGGGAAGCCCTGGGAAATGAACGCAGCCGGGGCCCGCACCCAAAAGGATGCGGGCCCCGGCTGTGCATGACGCGTCGGTGGCGCGTCAGTGGTGCGTCAAAGTCAGGCGGGAACGATGTTCTCGGCCGTCGGGCCCTTCTGGCCCTGCGCGATGTCGAAGGAGACCTTCTGGCCCTCCTGGAGCTCGCGGAAGCCCTGGGCGGCGATGTTCGAGTAGTGGGCGAACACGTCAGGACCGCCGCCCTCCTGCTCGATGAAGCCGAAACCCTTTTCCGCGTTGAACCACTTCACGGTGCCAGCGGCCATGTCATATCTCCTTGGGGGAGTGCAGCGGCATCCGCACTGTGCGGTCGCCGTGTCGCCGCGATGATTCCCTGCCCGGAAAATGACCGGAAAGTAAAACGGGTACCAAAACTGCAACGGATTCGACGTTAGCACGCTGATGCCGTCCGTGCGGGTTCCCTTTTTATTCCGAGTGTCGCCGGCAAAAACCCTCCCCGGGGTGCCGGCCAAAATCTCCGTCCGCGAAAGCAGTATTCGCGATTCAGGCAACGACAAAGGCCCAGGTCGTCGACCTGGGCCTTTGTTCGAGAGCGGATGACGGGAATCGAACCCGCGCTATAAGCTTGGGAAGCTCATGTTCTACCATTAAACTACATCCGCAGAGTGGGCCAGTTGCCTGGATCCCTACCGTTGCACACTGTACCCCATGATCGACCTCCGGTGAATCCACCCGCCGGGCCGGCGTCCTCGCGGTGGGGCACCAGGCGTCACGGGGGCGGGAGTTGGGGCGTACCTTTGGGGTGCGGAGCGGCGGCTGGAGTGGGTCTTGTTCATCCCCTAATGTGGCGATTCATCGCAGTACGGCTCGTTGGGGAAAGGGACTCGATGGAGCACACAGTCGTCCGTTGTGCCGAAGGGCACGTTTTCAGCACCGCCTCCTTCCCGCTGCAGCACCTCGGTGCCGGCCGGATCGGTCCGGGGCGGCTGCTGCGGTGTCCGCGGTGCGCACGGCTGCGGCACGCGGTGCCCGTGGGCGGCATCAAGCGGTAGGGCCGTCCCGCACGGCTTCCCGGGCGCGCGGGCCCGCTCTCGATTGGGGGCGGCCCGCGCGCTCTGCGTATCCTCGGGACGTGCTTCTCTCCGACAAAGACATCCGGGCCGAGATCGACAGCGGACGGGTTCGCATTGACCCGTTCGACGAGTCGATGGTGCAGCCCTCCAGCATCGACGTACGCCTCGACCGGTTCTTCCGGGTCTTCGAGAACCACCGCTACGCGCACATCGACCCCGCCATCGAGCAGCCCGACCTGACCCGCATGGTCGAGCCCGAGGGCGACGAGGCGTTCATCCTGCACCCGGGTGAGTTCGTCCTCGCCTCGACGTACGAGGTCATCTCGCTCCCCGAGGACATCGCCTCCAGACTGGAGGGGAAGTCCAGCCTGGGCCGCCTGGGCCTGGTGACGCATTCGACGGCCGGGTTCATCGACCCCGGTTTCTCCGGCCACGTGACCCTGGAGCTGTCGAACCTCGCCACCCTGCCGATCAAGCTGTGGCCGGGCATGAAGATCGGACAGCTGTGCATGTTCCGCCTCAGCTCGCCCGCGGAGTTCCCGTACGGCAGTGAGCGGTACGGCTCCCGGTACCAGGGGCAGCGCGGGCCGACCGCCTCGCGCTCCTTCCAGAACTTCCACCGCACCCAGGTGAGGCACGAGGCATGAGCGACGTACGCGAGACCCTGACCTACGAGGCGTTCGGCAGCGCCGTCCGCGAGCTGGCGCAGACCATCGCCGACGACGGCTACGAGCCGGACATCATCCTCAGCATCGCCCGGGGCGGGGTGTTCGTCGCCGGCGGTCTGGCCTACGCGCTGGACTGCAAGAACATCCACCTCGTGAACGTCGAGTTCTACACCGGCGTGGGCACCACGCTGGAGATGCCGGTCATGCTGGCGCCCGTGCCCGAGGCGATCGACTTCACCGACAAGAAGGTCCTCATCGCCGATGACGTGGCCGACACCGGGAAGACGCTGAAGCTCGTGCACGACTTCTGCCTGGGCCATGTCGCCGAGGTGCGCTCCGCCGTGATCTACGAGAAGTCCCACTCGCTCGTGAAGTGCGAGTACGTGTGGAAGAAGACCGACGACTGGATCGAGTTCCCGTGGTCCACGGAGCCGCCGGTGGTCAAGCGCGAGGGCCAGGTCCTCGACGCCTGAGGTGACCGGACGACCGGACAAGAGGAAGGGCCCGCCGCGCTGGTGCGCGGCGGGCCCTTCCGCGTGTGCGGGGTCAGCCGGTCAGAGCATGCCGAGCTTGATCATCGACAGCAGGGCGACCAGCTGGATCGCGGAGGCGCCCAGCGCCTTCTGCCACGGCAGGTCGTGCGACTTGCTGACCATCGAGGTGAACAGCGCGCCGGCCGCCAGCCAGGTCAGCCAGCCCAGGATCTGCACGACCATGTTGTCGCCGCTCAGGAACACCGCCACCAGCAGGCGCGGCGCGTCCGTGATGGACATGACCAGCATCGACAGGCCCACGGTCGGCTGCCAGGCGCCGTCGCCGCCCAGCTGGCGGGCCAGCGTGTGGGTGACCGCGCCCAGGATGAGCCCGCAGATGACGAAGGCCACGCCGGTGCTCAGGACGATCGGGACCGCCTGGGTGAGGGTCGCCTTGATGGCGTCCTCGCGGGCCTTGTCGAAGCCGAAGACGGCGAGCATGCCGTAGAGGAAGGTGACGACGAGCGCCGGCCCCCAGACGGCGTAGTCGCGCATCTGGAGGAAGGTCGGCCCGGGCCGCAGCACGATGCCGCGCAGCAGGTCCTTCCAGTGCAGGCGCGGCCCGGCCGGGGCGGAGGCCGCGGCGCCCGCGTGGTAGGTCGCGGCCTGGCCGTACGGGTCCTCGCCGAGGGAGAAGGCCTGGGTGTGGCCCGGGTTGTCGGCGTACGAGGGGCCGTGCGGGGCGGCGTGGTGCGGCTGCTGGTGGTGCCCGCCGGGGCCGCCGCCGTACGGGTCGAAGTACTCCGGCTCGCCCTGGCCGCCACCGCCGGCCGCGCCGCCCGGCTCCGGCCAGTGCTGCTGTGGCGGCGGGCCGCCTGCGGGCGGGTACGGCGGATGGCCGTACGGCGCCTGGGCCTGCGCCTGGGGCGCCTGCTGCCGGCCGTACGGCTGCTGCCGCGGGGTGTGCGGGGGTTGCTGCGGGGGGCGGTTGTCGTCCCGGCCCCGTCCGATCCTGAATCCAGCCACGTGATCGAAAGTACCTGCTCCGGCGGGCGGTCGTGGCCGGGGCGGCGGAAACGGGGCCTTTGCGGCTGAGCTGTGACATCCCCTAGGGGGAGTGGGGGACGGCCCCGCGCGGCGGCGACCGGTGGGCGGCGGTCCCGGACACACAGGAACGGCCGGCCCCCGAGGGGACCGGCCGTTCCTGCTCTGCGCGCTACTTGCCGCTCTCGGCCTTCGGCTCGGCGGCTTCCGCCTTCTTCTCCGTCGCGGGAGCGGCGTCGGCCACGGCCTCGGGCTCCGCGTCGGTCTCGGTCCCGGCGTCCTCCGACGCGGCGGATTCCGCGGCAGCCTCGGCCTCGGCCTTGGGCTCCGCCTCCGCCTCGGCGGGGGCCTCGGCCTTCGGCTCCGCGTCCGCCTTGGCCTCCGCTTCGGCGGCGGCCTCCACCTTGGCCTCCGCTTCGGCCTTCGCCTCCGTCTCGGCGTCAGCCTCGACCTTCGGCTCCGCGTCAGCCTCCGCGTCAGCCTCGACCTTCGGCTCCGCGTCAGCCTCCGCGTCAGCCTCGGCCTTCGCCGCGGCCTCCGCCTCGGCGTCCGCCTTCGCCTTCGCTTCCGCTTCGGCCTTGGCCTTCGCTTCCGCGTCCGCCTTGGCCTTCGCCTCGGCGGCGGCCTTCGCTTCGGCGTCCGCCTTGGCCTTCGCCTCGGCGGCGGCCTTCGCTTCGGCGTCCGCCTTGGCCTTCGCTTCGGCGGCGGCCTTCGCCTCGGCTTCCGCTTCGGCAGCGGCAGCGGCAGCGGCTTCCGCCAGTTCCTCCTCCGTCGGTTCCGGCGCCTTCACCGATTCCAGGAGGAGCTGGGCCACGTCCACGACCTGGACGGATTCCTTCGCCTGGCCGTCGTTCTTCTTGCCGTTGACCGAGTCCGTCAGCATGACCAGGCAGAACGGGCAGGCCGTCGAGACGATGTCGGGGTTCAGCGAGAGGGCCTCGTCGACGCGCTCGTTGTTGATGCGCTTGCCGATCCGCTCCTCCATCCACATCCGCGCGCCACCGGCGCCGCAGCAGAAGCCCCGCTCCTTGTGGCGGTGCATCTCCTGCTGGCGCAGCCCCGGCACGGCCGACATGATCTCCCGCGGCGGCGTGTAGACCTTGTTGTGCCGGCCCAGGTAGCAGGGGTCGTGGTACGTGATCAGGCCCTCGACCGGGGTGACCGGGGTGAGCCGGCCCTCGTCGATGAGGTGCTGGAGCAGCTGCGTGTGGTGGATGACCTCGTACTCGCCGCCCAGCTGCGGGTACTCGTTCGCGATGGTGTTGAAGCAGTGCGGGCAGGTCGAGACGATCCGCTTCGCCGACTTCGGCTTCTTCGTCGACTCGTCCTCGTCGTCCTCGCCGAACGCCATGTTCAGCATCGCGACGTTCTCCTGGCCCAGCTGCTGGAACAGCGGCTCGTTGCCCAGGCGGCGCGGCGAGTCACCGGTGCACTTCTCCTCGCCGCCCATGATCGCGAACTTGACGCCCGCGATGTTCAGCAGCTCGGCGAAGGCCTTCGTCGTCTTCTTCGCGCGGTCCTCGAGGGCGCCCGCGCAGCCGACCCAGTACAGGTAGTCGAACTCGGAGAGGTCCTCCGCGTCCTTCCCGATGATCGGGACCTCGAAGTCGACCTCCTTCGTCCACTCCACGCGCTGCTTCTTGGCCAGACCCCAGGGGTTGCCCTTCTTCTCCAGGTTCTTGAGCATCGTGCCCGCCTCCGACGGGAACGCGCTCTCGATCATCACCTGGTAGCGGCGCATGTCGACGATGTGGTCGATGTGCTCGATGTCGACCGGGCACTGCTCCACGCACGCACCGCAGGTGGTGCAGGACCACAGCACGTCCGGGTCGATGACGCCGTTCTCCTCGGCGGTGCCGATCAGCGGGCGCTCGGCCTCCGCGAGGGCCGCGGCCGGGACGCCGGCGAGCTGCTCGGCCGAGGCCTTCTCCTCGCCCTCCATCGTCTTGCCGCCGCCCGCGAGCAGGTACGGCGCCTTGGCGTGCGCGTGGTCGCGCAGCGACATGATGAGGAGCTTGGGGGAGAGGGGCTTGCCGGTGTTCCAGGCGGGGCACTGCGACTGGCAGCGGCCGCACTCGGTGCAGGTGGAGAAGTCGAGGATGCCCTTCCAGGAGAACTGCTCGACCTGGGAGACGCCGAAGACGTCGTCCTCGCCCGGGTCCTCGAAGTCGATCTCCTTGCCGCCGCTGGTCATCGGCTGGAGGGCGCCGAGCGCCGTCGCCCCGTCGGCGTTCCGCTTGAACCAGATGTTCGGGAAGCCGAGGAAGCGGTGCCAGGCCACACCCATGTTGGTGTTGAGCGAGACGGTGATCATCCAGATGAAGGAGACGCTGATCTTCACCATCGCGGTGAAGTAGATCGCGTTCTGGATGCCGGCCGCGCCGAGCCCCTTGAAGGCCAGGACCAGCGGGTACGAGGCGAAGTACGCGGGCTCGTACGACTCCACGCCGTGGATCGCGCCCTCCAGGCCGCGCAGGCACAGGATCGCGACGCCGATGGTGAGGATGACCCACTCGACGAAGTACGCCTGCCAGGCCTTCGAGCCGGCGAAGCGCGACTTGCGACCGGCGCGCGAGGGAAGGTTGAGCAGGCGGATCACCATCAGGACGGCGATGCCGACGACCGTCATCACACCGATGAACTCGGTGTACAGCTCGAAGGGCAGCCAGTCGCCGACGATCGGCAGCAGCCAGTCCGCCTGGAAGAGCTGGCCGAAGGCCTGCACCAGGGTCGGCGGCAGCGTCAGGAAGCCGATCGCGACGAACCAGTGCGCGAAGCCGACGATGCCCCAGCGGTTCATCCGGGTGTGGCCGAGGAACTCCCTGACCAGGGTGATCGTCCGTTCCTTCGGACGGTCGGTGCGGCTGCCCGCCGGTACGGGTTGGCCGAGTTTCACGAACCGGTAGATCTGCGCCACGGCTCGGGCGAGCAGCGCGACGCCGACCACAGACAGGACCAGCGACACGATGATCGCGGCGAGTTGCATGGGAGGGCTCCTCGGGCGGGACTTACTAAGCGGTAACTTATTGAGTCAAGGCTTGAGGTTACCCATTTCCCGCGCCGCACTGTAGGTGAGTGAGCGGTGATCTGTGTCGCTCAGGCACGCCTGTGTTCGAAGGCGGCCCGAGGGGTCTTCGCGAGGATCGCGAGGTCCGTCCCCAGCCAATGGCTCTCCACATAGTGCCGGTCCATCAGGGCCATCTCCTCCCAGGGGAGGTCGGAACGTGCGCCGACCTGCCACAATCCGGTCATTCCGGGGCGTACGAGCAGGCGTTCGGGGTGGTCCGTGCGGGGCTCGGGGCGGGGCCCCACCAGCGACATCTCGCCGCGCAGCACGTTGAGCAGCTGCGGCAGCCCGTCCAGGGCGCACCGCCGCACCCACGCCCCGGGCCGGCCGGCGCCGTCGGTGCGCAGCCGCCAGGTGCGGAAGGGGCGGCCGGCCAGGCCGAGCGCGGGCTCCCGTACGAGGACGCCGGCGCGCGTGGCCCCGTACAGCGCGGCGGCCGCGAGGAGCAGCGGGGCCGCGCACAGCAGGGTCAGCGGGACCGCCCCGATCAGGTCGCACACCCGCTTGGCGGGGGGCCTGGCCGGCCATCGCAGGGTGACCCCGGGTCGGCGCACCCGTAGCCAGGCCGGCCGGGCGGGCGGGGTGAGGTGCAGGTGCATGCCGGGCACGCTGCCGGAACCCCGTCCGCCCGGCGGGCGCGCCGCGCGGCTCCGTCCGTCCCCGGAACCCGTTCGGGTGCCGCGCCGCAGTCGGGGGCTCCGCCCCCGAACCCCCGCGCCCCCATCGCCGGCGGGGCTGGTTGAGCGTAAGCAACACCTAAAGGTTGAGCCGACCCGGCTCACCTCTGTTGACGCCGGCGCAGCGTTCCGGCATCCTTGAGTCTGTTCCACTCAAGTCAGCTGGAGGAATCGAAATGGCACGTGCGGTCGGCATCGACCTGGGCACCACTAACTCCGTCGTCAGCGTTCTCGAAGGCGGCGAGCCCACCGTCATCACCAACGCCGAGGGCGCCAGGACCACGCCGTCCGTCGTCGCCTTCGCCAAGAACGGCGAGGTCCTCGTCGGCGAGGTCGCCAAGCGCCAGGCGGTCACGAACGTCGACCGCACCATCCGTTCCGTCAAGCGCCACATGGGCACTGACTGGAAGATCAACCTGGATGGCAAGGACTTCAACCCGCAGCAGATGAGCGCCTTCATCCTGCAGAAGCTGAAGCGCGACGCCGAGGCGTACCTGGGCGAGAAGGTCACGGACGCGGTCATCACCGTCCCGGCCTACTTCAACGACTCCGAGCGCCAGGCGACGAAGGAGGCCGGCGAGATCGCGGGCCTCAACGTCCTGCGCATCGTCAACGAGCCGACGGCCGCCGCCCTGGCCTACGGTCTCGACAAGGACGACCAGACCATTCTCGTCTTCGACCTCGGCGGCGGCACCTTCGACGTGTCCCTCCTGGAGATCGGTGACGGTGTCGTCGAGGTCAAGGCCACCAACGGTGACAACCACCTCGGTGGCGACGACTGGGACCAGCGCGTCGTCGACTACCTGGTGAAGCAGTTCGCCAACGGCCACGGCGTCGACCTGTCCAAGGACAAGATGGCGCTCCAGCGCCTGCGCGAGGCCGCCGAGAAGGCGAAGATCGAGCTGTCGTCGTCCACCGAGACGACCATCAACCTGCCGTACATCACGGCCTCCGCCGAGGGCCCGCTGCACCTGGACGAGAAGCTCACGCGCTCGCAGTTCCAGCAGCTCACCGCGGACCTGCTCGACCGCTGCAAGACCCCGTTCCACAACGTCATCAAGGACGCCGGCATCAGCCTGTCCGAGATCGACCACGTGGTCCTGGTCGGCGGCTCCACCCGCATGCCGGCCGTCGCCGAGCTCGTCAAGGAGCTCACCGGCGGTCAGGACGCCAACAAGGGCGTCAACCCGGACGAGGTCGTCGCCATCGGCGCCACCCTCCAGGCCGGTGTCCTCAAGGGTGAGGTCAAGGACGTCCTGCTCCTCGACGTGACCCCGCTGTCCCTCGGCATCGAGACCAAGGGCGGCATCATGACCAAGCTCATCGAGCGCAACACGACCATCCCGACCAAGCGGTCGGAGATCTTCACGACGGCCGAGGACAACCAGCCGTCCGTGCAGATCCAGGTCTACCAGGGCGAGCGCGAGATCGCGGCGTACAACAAGAAGCTCGGCATGTTCGAGCTGACGGGCCTGCCGCCGGCCCCGCGCGGCGTCCCGCAGATCGAGGTCTCCTTCGACATCGACGCCAACGGCATCATGCACGTCACGGCCAAGGACCTCGGCACGGGCAAGGAGCAGAAGATGACCGTCACCGGCGGCTCCTCGCTCGGCAAGGACGAGGTCGACCGCATGCGCCAGGAGGCGGAGCAGTACGCGGAGGAGGACCACCGCCGCCGCGAGGCCGCCGAGTCCCGCAACCAGGGCGAGCAGCTCGTCTACCAGACGGAGAAGTTCCTCGCGGACAACGCGGAGAAGGTCCCGGCCGAGGTCAAGACCGAGGTCGAGACGGCCGTCACCGAGCTGAAGGACAAGCTCAAGGGCGAGGACACGGCCGAGATCCGCACCGCGACGGAGAAGCTGGCCGCGGTCAGCCAGAAGCTGGGCCAGGCCATCTACGCCGACGCCCAGGCCGCCCAGGCCGCCGGCGGTGCCGGTGACGCGGGCCAGGCCAAGGCCGAGGACGACGTCGTCGACGCCGAGATCGTCGACGAGGACAAGCCGAAGGGCGGCCAGGTCTGATGTCGGAGGAGACCCCGGGCTTCGACGAGAAGCCCGAAGTCCCCACCGGCGCCGACGACGCCGAGCCGAAGGCCGCCGACTCCTCCAAGGAGAAGGAGGCGGCCCCGGCCGGGGACGCAGCTCAGGACGTAGCGCTCCTGGCGCAGCTGGACCAGGCCCGTACCGCGCTGAACGAGCGCACCGCGGACCTCCAGCGGCTCCAGGCCGAGTACCAGAACTACCGCCGCCGCGTGGAGCGGGACCGGGTCGCCGTCAAGGAGATCGCGGTCGCGAACCTGCTGTCGGAGCTCCTGCCGACCCTGGACGACATCGGCCGGGCCCGGGAGCACGGCGAGGTGGTCGGCGGCTTCAAGTCGGTGGCCGAGTCCCTGGAGACGGCCGCCGCCAAGATGGGGCTGCAGCAGTTCGGCAAGGAGGGCGAGCCCTTCGACCCGACGATCCACGAGGCCCTGATGCACTCGTACGCGCCGGACGTCACCGAGACGACCTGCGTGGCGATCCTGCAGCCGGGGTACCGGATCGGCGAGCGGACGATCCGCCCCGCGCGGGTCGCGGTGGCCGAGCCCCAGCCGGGCGCGGCGCCCGCCGCGAAGTCCGAGTCCGCCGACGGCGACACGCCGTCCGACAAGGACACGGATGCCCCCGACGAGGGCTGACGGACACCATGTAGGCAGACGGGAGGAGGGTCACCGGGGATGAGCACGAAGGACTTCGTCGAGAAGGACTACTACAAGGTCCTCGGTGTCCCGAAGGACGCCACCGAGGCCGAGATCAAGAAGGCGTACCGGAAGCTCGCCCGCGAGTTCCACCCGGACGCCAACAAGGGCGACGCCTCGGCCGAGGAGCGCTTCAAGGAGATCTCCGAGGCGAACGACGTCCTCGGCGACGCCAAGAAGCGCAAGGAGTACGACGAGGCCCGCGCCCTGTTCGGCAACGGGGGCTTCCGCCCCGGTCCGGGCGGGGGCGGCTCGTTCAACTTCGACCTGGGCGACCTCTTCGGGGGCGCCCAGGGCGGCGGCCAGGGCGGCTTCGGCGGCGGACTGGGCGACGTCTTCGGCGGCCTGTTCAACCGCGGCGCCGGCGCCGGGCCGGGAGCCCGCACCCAGCCGCGCCGCGGCCAGGACATCGAGTCCGAGGTCACGCTCTCCTTCACGGAGGCCGTGGACGGGGCGACGGTCCCGCTGCGGATGTCCTCGCAGGCCCCCTGCAAGGCCTGCTCGGGCACCGGCGACAAGAACGGCACGCCCCGCGTGTGCCCGACCTGCGTCGGCACCGGACAGGTCTCCCGCGGCAGCGGCGGCGGCTTCTCGCTGACCGACCCCTGCGCGGACTGCAAGGGCCGCGGCCTGATCGCGGAGAACCCCTGCGAGGTCTGCAAGGGCAGCGGGCGCGCCAAGTCCTCCCGGACCATGCAGGTCCGGATCCCGGCGGGCGTCTCCGACGGCCAGCGGATCCGGCTGCGCGGCAAGGGCGCCCCGGGCGAGCGCGGCGGCCCGGCGGGCGACCTCTACGTCGTCGTGCACGTCGGTACGCACCCGGTGTTCGGCCGCAAGGACGACAACCTCACGGTGACCGTGCCCGTCACGATCGCCGAGGCGGCGCTCGGCGCCGACATCAAGGTCCCGACCCTGGGCGGCCCGGCGGTGACGCTGAAGCTTCCCCCGGGCACCCCCACCGGCCGTACGATGCGGGCCCGCGGCAAGGGTGCGGTCCGCAAGGACGGCACCCGCGGCGACCTGCTCGTCACGGTGGAGGTCGCGGTACCGGCGGAGCTGTCCGACAAGGCCCGCGAGGCCCTGGAGATGTACCGGGACGCGACCGGGTCCGAGGACCCGCGCGCCCTGCTGTTCGAGTCCGCGAAGGGAGCTTGACGTGGAAGGCCGCCGACGACAGTCCCGCTTCGGTGACGGGGCGTACCAGTTGACCGACGAGACCCCGGTCTACGTGATCTCGGTGGCCGCCCAGCTCTCCGGACTGCATCCGCAGACCCTCCGCCAGTACGACCGCCTCGGCCTGGTCTCCCCGGACCGCACGGCCGGGCGCGGCCGGCGCTACTCGGCCCGGGACATCGAGCTGCTGCGCACGGTGCAGCAGCTGTCCCAGGACGAGGGCATCAACCTGGCCGGCATCAAGCGGATCATCGAGCTGGAGAACCAGGTGGCCGCGCTCCAGCAGCGCGTGGCCGAGCTGGCCAGCGCGGTGGACGGCGCGGCCGCCGCCCTCCAGGCCCGCGAGGCCGCGGTGCACGCCTCGTACCGCCGCGACCTGGTCCCGTACCAGCAGCCGCAGCCGGGCAGCGCCCTGGTCGTCTGGCGCCCCAAGCGCCCGATGGACTGACGGCGGCTCCTGGCCGCCTCGTGTGCCCCGCCCGGGACCTTCCGGGCGGGGCACACGCGCGTCACGGCCCGGAGAGGTCCCTACAGGCCCCCGGGGGCCCTTCCGAGCCCCCGGTGTGCAGGATGCCGGACTGGGCGATGAGGTAGCCCAGCTGGGCCCTGCTGCCGCTGCCGAGGGCGGTGGCCAGCTTCGCGATGTGGGCGCGGCAGGTACGGACGTTCATCCCCAGGCGGCGGGCGATGGCCTCGTCGACGTGTCCCTCGACGAGGAGCTGCGCTATGGAGCGCTGCACGCCCGAGATCCCGTCCGGGGTCTGCGTGTAGGTGACCTCGTCCTGCAGCGGGACGGCGCGCCGCCACAGCTGCTCGAACACCTTGATGAGGTAGTCGACCAGGCCGGGGTGGCGCAGCTCCAGGGCCACGCGGCGGTCGTCGCTGACGGGGATGAAGGCGACCGTCCGATCGAACACTATGAGCCGTTCGATCAACTCCTCCAATGTCCGGATTTCCACCTTTCCGGCGGACATCCGGTCCACGTACGCCAGTGTCCCCTGGCTGTGCCGGGCCGTGTGCTGGTACAGGGTCCTGATGCTGATGCCCCGGTCGATGAGCGGGGCGTCCCGCTCCAGGGCCTGCGCCAGGGCCTCGGAGGGCCGTGCGCCGCCCGGCTGGACCGTCAGGACCTCGGTGTGGCATTCGGCCGTCGCGAGGTCCAGGGCGGCGTTGATCCGTTCGAAGCCCTCCAGGACCGTGATGGCGTGGGTGTTCGCCGGGTTCTGCGCGCTGATGGTCAGGAACGGCTCGAATACGTCGGTGAGATCTACAGCGGCGCGTCTGCGGTCCTGGATCTCGCGTTCAATCGGGTGCAGCCGCTGTGCGAGTGCGACGGACGGCGGAACCGGCCGCAGCTGGTTGGCGTCATCGGGGTCGGGCTGCAAAAGGGCGAATTCAAGCAAGCAGGGTGCCTGCTGCACCTCACTCCGTGCGATCCGACCGGTGCTGAGCGCCGTCGCGTAGAGGCGCGTGCCCTCCGGGCAGAGCGCCGTGATGGGGTGGGGATGTGTCGGGTTTGTCGTACTTTTGGGCAAATCTCCACCCCCCAGGGTCCTGAACATGCAAGAACATGATGCATCGTCCCTGTGGCGTTGACGTGCCTGAATGAGCCATCGTCTGTCAGGCGGGGGAGAGGATTCCATCAAGTGAGGACGAAGCCGACCATGTATAAGAGAATGCTTCGCTCGGCGCTTGCCGTTGGTTTCTCCGCTGTTGCGGTCTTTGGGGCGGTCAGTGCCGTCGGGAGTGACGCGGGGAGCGCTCTGGCCATCGACACCGGCTGGACCAGCAGCCCGGCAGGTAAGGACGACACCGGCTGGACGGTCCAGCCGACCAGTGTCGACACCGGCTGGACCGCTCTCCCTGCGAAGGCTGCCTGATGACCCCCGACGACCGCGACTTCCGTCGCGAGATGGCTTCGGCGTACCGATCCGGATGGCAGTTCATCGACCTCGCGACGGCGATCCCCTACGCCGGCGACTCGCTGATGGTCACCCTGTTCGGCCAGCCGATCGTCATCGTGCGCGAGGAGGACGAGGACGTCCGTGCCTACCGCTGCCTGCGCCGCCCCCGGGGCGCACCGCAGCCCGTCCGCTGCGAAGTGCGGTACGGCATGGTCTTCGTCAACCTGGACCAGCGTGATCACCAGCTCTTCGAACCCGATATCACCACCGCCACCCCCCGCAGTGCCTGAGGCGATTCCCCCGTCGTTGCAGATCGCTCCAGGTGCTTCCCCCACACAACGGCGCCATCGTGGACCTGACCACGATGGCGCCGTTGTGATGTCCCCGTCCAGTGCGCGAACAGGACATCCGGGTGAGGATCCGCTGAGAATCGCTCGAGGACCGCTCGAATCCGGCCGTTGTCCTCAGGCGCGCCCCATCGCGCGGTCCAGCGTGATCTCCAGGACCACCCGGTCCGGGTTCGGCGAGGGCGTCCGCCCGTACCGCTGCGCGTAGCGCTCCACCGCCTCGGCGACCGAGGCCTCGTCGGTCCGCACCACGGCCCGGCCCTCCAGGGTGGCCCAGCGCCGCCCCTCCATCTGGCACACCGCCACCCGCGCGCCGCCGTCCGCCGCCGCCGCGAGCACGTTGCGCACCTTCCTGCTGTGCCGGTTGCTGATCACCCGGGCGAGCCCGGCCTCCGGGTCGTACGTCACGCCCACCGGGACCACGTGCGGGGTGCCGTCGGGGCGGGGGGTGGTCAGGGTGCAGATGTGCCGCTCCCGCCAGAAGGCGAGGTATGCGGGAGTCGGGTTGAGTACGTCGTGGACGGGCTTCGCATCAGGCATGGTCCGAAGCATATGTCCGGCCCGGATCCTGCCTTGAGTGGAATAGACTCAACTTTGCGGACGCTGAACCAGTCAGAGTTGTGGACGCAAGAGTCGCCCCGCCGGAGAGGAGAACCCGAGAGTGGACGCCGAGCTGACCAACAAGAGCCGTGACGCGCTGAACGCGGCCACGAGCAGGGCCGTCAAGGACGGCCACGCCGACCTGACCCCCGCGCACCTGCTGCTGGCCCTGCTCGCCGGCGAGGACAACGAGAACATCACCGACCTGCTCGCCGCGACCGAGGCCGACCAGGCCGCCGTCCGCTCCGGCGCGGAGCGGCTGCTCGCCGCCCTGCCCAGCGTCACCGGCTCCACGGTCGCGCCCCCGCAGCCCAGCCGCGACCTGCTCGCCGTGCTCGCCGACGCCGACGCGCAGGCGAAGGCGCTCGGCGACGACTACCTCTCCACCGAACACCTCCTCATCGCCGTCGCCGCCAAGGGCGGCGCGGCCGGTGAGGTCCTTTCCGCCCAGGGCGCGACCGCGAAGAAGCTGCTGGCCGCCTTCGAGAACGCACGAGGAGGACGGCGGGTGACCACCCCCGACCCCGAGGGCCAGTACAAGGCCCTGGAGAAGTTCGGCACCGACTTCACGGCAGCCGCCCGCGAGGGCAAGCTCGACCCCGTCATCGGCCGCGACCACGAGATCCGGCGCGTCGTCCAGGTCCTGTCGCGCCGCACCAAGAACAACCCGGTGCTCATCGGCGAGCCCGGCGTCGGCAAGACCGCCGTCGTCGAGGGCCTCGCCCAGCGCATCGTCAAGGGCGACGTCCCCGAGTCCCTGAAGAACAAGCGGCTCGTCTCCCTCGACCTCGGCGCCATGGTCGCCGGTGCCAAGTACCGGGGCGAGTTCGAGGAGCGCCTCAAGACCGTCCTCGCCGAGATCAAGTCGAGCGACGGCCAGATCATCACCTTCATCGACGAGCTGCACACCGTCGTCGGCGCCGGCGCCGGCGGGGACTCCGCCATGGACGCCGGCAACATGCTCAAGCCCATGCTGGCCCGCGGCGAGCTGCGCATGGTCGGCGCCACCACCCTCGACGAGTACCGCGAGCGCATCGAGAAGGACCCGGCGCTGGAGCGCCGCTTCCAGCAGGTGCTGGTCGCCGAGCCCACCGTCGAGGACACCATCGCGATCCTGCGCGGCCTCAAGGGCCGCTACGAGGCCCACCACAAGGTCGTCATCAACGACAGCGCCCTCGTCGCCGCCGCCACCCTCTCCGACCGCTACATCACCTCCCGCTTCCTCCCCGACAAGGCCATCGACCTCGTCGACGAGGCCGCCTCCCGGCTGCGCATGGAGATCGACTCCTCTCCGCTGGAGATCGACGAGCTCCAGCGCTCCGTCGACCGGCTGCGCATGGAGGAGCTGGCGCTGAAGAACGAGTCCGACCCGGCCTCGATCGAGCGCCTGGAGAAGCTGCGCAAGGACCTCGCCGACAAGGAGGAGGAGCTGCGCGGCCTCACCGCCCGCTGGGAGAAGGAGAAGCAGTCCCTCAACCGTGTCGGCGAGCTCAAGGAGCGCCTGGACGACCTGCGCGGCCAGGCCGAGCGCGCCCAGCGCGACGGGGACTTCGACTCCGCCTCCAAGCTGCTCTACGGGGAGATCCCCGCGCTGGAGCGCGAGCTCGCCGAGGCCACCGAGGAGGAGGCCCAGGCCGGGCCCGCCAAGGACGCCATGGTCAAGGACGAGGTCGGCCCGGACGACATCGCCGACGTGGTCGGCGCCTGGACCGGCATCCCGGCCGGCCGCCTCCTGGAGGGCGAGACCCAGAAGCTCCTGCGCATGGAGGAGGAGCTGGGCCGCCGCCTGATCGGCCAGACCGAGGCCGTACGGGCCGTCGCCGATGCCGTGCGCCGCACCCGCGCCGGCATCGCCGACCCGGACCGGCCGACCGGCTCGTTCCTCTTCCTGGGGCCCACGGGCGTCGGCAAGACCGAGCTGGCCAAGGCCCTCGCGGACTTCCTCTTCGACGACGAGCGGGCCATGGTCCGCATCGACATGTCCGAGTACTCCGAGAAGCACAGCGTGGCCCGCCTCGTCGGCGCCCCGCCCGGCTACGTCGGCTACGAGGAGGGCGGCCAGCTCACCGAGGCCGTCCGGCGCCGCCCGTACAGCGTGGTGCTGCTGGACGAGGTCGAGAAGGCCCACCCCGAGGTCTTCGACATCCTGCTCCAGGTCCTCGACGACGGCCGCCTCACCGACGGCCAGGGCCGCACCGTCGACTTCCGCAACACCATCCTGATCCTGACCAGCAACCTGGGCAGCCAGTTCCTGGTGGACCCGGCCACCTCGCCCGAGGACAAGAAGGACCGGGTCCTGGAGGTGGTCCGGGCGAGCTTCAAGCCGGAGTTCCTCAACCGCCTCGACGACCTCGTCGTCTTCTCGGCCCTCACCCGCGACGAACTGGCGCACATCGCCGAGCTGCAGATCTCCCGCCTGGCGAAGCGCCTCGCCGACCGCCGGCTGGCCCTGGACGTCACGCCCGAGGCCCTGGCCTGGCTGGCCGACAAGGGCAACGACCCCGCGTACGGCGCCCGCCCGCTGCGCCGCCTGATCCAGACGGCCGTCGGAGACCGCCTGGCCAAGGAGATCCTCTCCGGCGAGGTCCGCGACGGCGACACCGTCCGGGTCGACGTCGCCGGCGAGGACCTGCTGGTGGGGCGGGCCCTGTAGGCCCCGTGTCCGTGCGGACCCCCGCGCGCCCGTGTCCGCCCGGAGCGGATCGGGCGTGCGGGGGTGGACAGGGGGTGGGCGCGATGGTGGAGGATGGCTGTATCCGCACGAAGGGAAGTACACGGTGAGCATCGACCCGGCCTCGATTCCGAACTTCGGGGGTCAGCCCGAACCGCAGGCGACAGGACCGGCGGGCCCCGTCGTCCCCGACCAGGATCTGGTCAAGCAGCTCCTGGAGCAGATGGAGCTCAAGTACGTCGTCGACGACGAGGGCGACCTCGCGGCGCCGTGGGAGGACTTCCGCACCTACTTCATGTTCCGCGGTGAGGGCGAGCAGCAGGTCTTCTCCGTCCGG
Organism: Streptomyces sp. NPDC032091; assembly: GCF_055580265.1. Taxonomy (NCBI): domain Bacteria; kingdom Bacillati; phylum Actinomycetota; class Actinomycetes; order Kitasatosporales; family Streptomycetaceae; genus Streptomyces; species Streptomyces sp. NPDC032091. The sequence continues at coordinate 433,163 of NZ_JBVILR010000001.1, forward strand.
ACCTTCTACGACCGCCCCCACGCGATCGACGACAAGCCGCAGCTGCTGGAGTCGATCGACGACTGGAACCGCCGCACCCTGTGGCCCAAGGTCTACAGCCACACGCACGACGACGGCTCCGTCCGGCTGATCGGCGAGGCGCAGATGCTGATCGGCACCGGCGTCAGCCTGGAGCACTTCGTGTCCTCCACGGTCAGCTGGGTCCGCGCGTCGATCGAGTTCGACAAGTGGCTCATCGAGCAGCTCGGCCTGGAGAAGGAGGTCGACTCCGCGGAGGGCGACGCCGACTCCGACGGCGGGGACGACGCCTAGCCGTCCCCGCCCCGGCCCGCTAGAGGGGCACCTTCGCCATGAGCAGGAGGTACGCCCCGTAGCCGTACGAGAGCCCGGCCAGGCCGGCGGTCACCGCGACCGCCGTGCGCGGCCGGGCTCTCGCCGTCGCGGCGGCCAGCGGCAGCAGCAGCGGGAACGCCGGCAGCAGGAAGCGGGGCTTGGACTCGAAGAACCCCGCCCCGCCGACGGTGATCACCAGCAGGGTGCCGGTGTAGACGAGCAGCGGCAGCGGCGCCCGGTCCAGCAGCAGGAGCACCGCGAGCAGGCCCGCCACGGCCAGCCCGGCCACCGCCACGGCCACCGGCAGGGTGACGTTCCCGCCGGTCAGCACCCGGTCCACGACGCCGACCGTGCCCGCGCCGAAGTCGAAGCGCGAGCCCCACTGCCGCTGGACGGTGAAGTAGCCGAGCGCCTCGTGCCGACGCGCCCCGACAGCCCCCACGTACGCCGCCCAGCCCGCGGGCGCCAGCAGCCCGGCCGCCCACACCGCGGGCGCCCGGTTGCCCCGCAGCAGCTCCCGCAGGGCCGGCAGGGTCACGGCGGCGGCCACGGCGATCCCGGTCGGCCGGGTCAGCCCGGCCAGCACCGCGAGGGAGGCCGCCCACATCCAGCGCTCGCGCAGCAGCGCGTACAGGGCCCAGGCGGCCAGCGCGCACAGCAGCGGCTCGGTGTAGCCGAGGGTCAGCACCACCGCGTGCGGCAGCGAGGCCCACAGCGCGACGAGCAGCACCCCGGCCCGCGCCCCGAGCAGCCGCTCCCCGACCCGGTACACCCCGACGGCGGCCGCGCCGGCGGCGGTCCAGGCCACGGCGAGCCCGGCGACGGGCCCCCCGCCGAGGAGGTGCGTCAGCAGCGGGTACAGCGGGAAGAAGGCGGCGTCGCTCTGGATGGAGTCGGAGGCGGGCCACATCTGGGTGCGGCCGTAGCCGTTGGCGGCGATGGACAGGTACCAGAAGGAGTCCCAGGAGCCGCCGAGCACCTTCACGGGGTCCCGCCCGGCCCACCAGGCCCCGACGGCGACGACCAGCGCACCGGCCCCGCGCAGGACGGCGAACACCGCGAGCGCCCGCCCGGCCGACCCGCCCGGCGCGGCGGTCTCCGGCCTTGGCGCGGCCGGCGCGGGGGCGCCCGGGGTCCGTCTCGTCGACACGTCCACGCCGGCGCCTAGAGCGCCCGCAGCCGGTCCACCGCTTCGCGCAGGACCTCCGTCTTCTTGCAGAAGGCCCAGCGGACCTGGGTGGCGCCGGCCTCCCGGTCGTCGTAGAAGACCTGGTTCGGGATGGCGACGACCCCGCAGCGCTCGGGCAGGGCGCGGCAGAAGGCCAGGCCGTCCTTCTCGCCCAGGGGCGAGATGTCGGTGGTGATGAAGTAGGTGCCCTGCGGGCGGAAGACCCGCAGTCCGGCGGCGGTGAGGCCCTCGGTGAGCAGGTCGCGCTTGGCGGCGAGGTCGGCGCGGAGGGTCGCGTAGTAGGTGTCGGGGAGGGCGAGGGCCTCGGCGACGGCGTACTGGAAGGGGCCCGACGAGACGTAGGTGAGGAACTGCTTCGCCGAGCGGACGGCCGAGACCAGTGCGGGCGGGGCGGTGATCCAGCCGACCTTCCAGCCGGTGAAGGAGAACGTCTTGCCGGCGGAGGAGATGGTGACGGTGCGCTCGCGCATCCCGGGCAGGGAGGCCAGCGGGGTGTGGCCGCCCTCGAAGACGAGGTGTTCGTAGACCTCGTCGGTGACGACGAGCAGGTCGCGTTCGACGGCAAGTTCGGCGACGGCGGCGAGCTCCTCGGGGGTGAGGACGGTGCCGGTGGGGTTGTGCGGGGTGTTGAGCAGCAGCAGGCGGGTGCGCGGGGTGACCGCGTCGCGCAGGGCGTCGAGGTCGGGGCGGAAGTCCGGGGCGCGCAGGGTGAGGGGGACGCGGACGGCGCCGGCCATCGCGATGCAGGCGGCGTAGGAGTCGTAGAAGGGTTCCAGGGCGATGACCTCGTCGCCCGGTTCCAGGAGGGCGAGGAGGGCGGCGGCGATGGCCTCGGTGGCGCCCGCGGTGACCAGCACCTCCGTGTCGGGGTCGTAGCCGAGGCCGTAGAAGCGCTGCTGGTGCGCGGCGACGGCCGTGCGCAGCTCGGGGACGCCCGGACCGGGCGGGTACTGGTTGCCGCGTCCGTCGCGGATCGCCCGGACGGCCGCCTCGGCGATCTCGGCGGGGCCGTCGGTGTCGGGGAAGCCCTGACCCAGGTTGATCGACCCGGTGCGGGAGGCCAGGGCCGACATCTCCGCGAAGATCGTGGTGCCGAAGGCCGCCAGGCGGCGGTTGAGGAAGGGGCGGTCACTGTTCACGGGTGCGCTCATGGGCGCCATCCTGCGGGGAACCTCTGGAGTTGCTCAAGTGTGCTTTGGCGGGTCCGGCCGACGGGCATCCCCCCTCCACGCGGGACACGGGGGTCCCGTTCCCCGGGGGACCGGGGTGTCGGAAGGGGGCGGTGACATGGTCGTCGTCGTACTGGTCGTCGGGGCGATCGCCGCGGTGGTCGTCTGGGTCGCGAAGAAGATCTCCGGCGGGGGCGGGTTCGGCGGCGGGGGGAGCTCCGGCGGCAGCTGGTGGGCGGGCGGCGGGGGCTCTTCCTCCTCCTGCGGGTCCTCTTCCTCGTGCGGTTCCTCGTCTTCCTGCGGCTCGTCCTGCGGTTCCTCCTGCGGTGGCGGCGGGTGCGGGGGCAGCTGACACTGGGACGGGACGCGGCGCGCGCGGCCGCGTGGACAGGGCGCCCGGCGGGGACAACTTCCTTCGGGCGTCTTCTTGTTCGGGTGCGTACGAAGGCGTACGGACGGCCTGTCGTTGAACACGTGAACCGGGTAGCCCCCGAGGGGATGTAAACCCCGTCAAGTTGGGTAAAAGCGCTGTGAGTGCCGTGCCTTTCATGATTCCCTCGGTTGAGTAGACCAGTCCTCGGAGGACCTCCCTGGACTCCCTGTGGACCAGTGCCGGTGTCCCCCCACCCGTTCGTTTGCCGCTGGCGGGCCCCGGCCCCTCTCCCTCGCGCGTTTGCGGAGCCGACTCATGCTCACGACCCTCCAGACCACCTACACCGACACGCGTGCCGCCGATCTCGCCTGGGCCCTGGGACGGGAGCGGCTGCCCGCCCTGGCCGTACTGAACCTCCAGCTGGAGGACGCGAAGGTGGAGTTGCGCCTGCTCGGGGCCTCCCACCAGGTGCTCCTGGAGGAGGGCGAGGTGCTCTGTTCGGAGACGGTCGCCTGCATGCCCGGCAGCCGCACGCCGCTGCCGCTGGGCGTGGCGAAGCGGGTGGGGGACTGGGAGTACGAGTTCGCCGCGCGCGTCGAGACCCTCTCGCGGGGGTCGTTCGCGGGCCGGGCCCAGGAGTTGCTGGCGCTGGTCGCGGACCACCCGAACGGGCTAGCGGGCACTTTCCCGGGCGACCCGCACGCCTTCACCGCGATGCTCGCGCAGCGGTACGAGGGGCAGGTGCGCTGGCGGACCTGGCACGCGTACCCGCAGGAGGGCCAGCTGGTGGCCACCCGCACCCGGGTGGGGGTCCGGATGGGGGCCCCGGTCTAGTTCCGCCGGGCGCGGCCCGGGTGGGTGCACGTTACGCCAACTGGCGGGATCGGCACCGCACTTGCACCCATGTGGGTGACAGGGTGTCCGTGGGTGGTGACGTACGGTTCGCTGCATGATCGACCGTTCCGCCCCCCGCGGGGTGCTCCCGGCGGCGGAGCCGCGGGGCGTGCAGACCGTCCCGGCCGCCCTGCCCGTACAGCCCCGGACCGGCCGACTCCTCGTCCTGGCCACGGTGTTCGTCTGCGCCGCCTGCGGGCTCGTGTACGAACTGGAGCTGCTCGCCCTCGGCTCCTACCTCATCGGCGACTCCGTCACCCAGGCGTCCGTCGTGCTGTCCGTCATGGTCTTCGCCATGGGCGTCGGTTCGCTCCTGGCCAAACGGCTGCGCGCCCGGCCCGCCTTCGGCTTCGCCGCCATCGAGGCCGCGCTGGCCCTGCTCGGCGGCTTCTCCGCCATGGCCCTCTACGCGAGCTTCGCCTGGCTGGGCGAGTCGCGGCCCGCGCTCGTCGCGTTCTCCTTCGCCATCGGTGTACTCATCGGCGCCGAGATCCCGCTGCTGATGGTCCTCATCCAGCGCATCCGCAGACAGGACGCCGGCGGGGCCGTCGCCGACCTGTTCGCCGCCGACTACGTGGGCGCCCTCGTCGGCGGGCTCGCCTTCCCCTTCCTGCTGCTGCCCGTCCTCGGCCAGCTCACCGGCGCGATGCTCACCGGCACCGTCAACGCCGTCGTCGGCGGCGGGCTCGTGCTGTGGCTGTTCCACCGCGACCTCAGCCGGCGCTGCCGCTGGCTGCTCCTCGTCGTCAACGCCGCCGTGCTCGCCGTGCTCGCCTGCGCGACCCTGCTCGCCGACGACTTCGAGCGCGTCGCCCGCACCGCCGTCTACGGCGCCGAGGTGCGGGTCGCGGTGCAGACCGGCGTCCAGGAACTGGTCCTGACCGGCCCCTCCACCGGCTCCCCGCGCTCCCTCGACCTGTACCTCGACGGGCGGCTGCGGGTCAGCGGCTACGACGAGTACCGCTACCACGAGGCCCTGGTCCACCCCGCGATGACCGGCCCGCACGCCCGCGTCCTGGTCCTCGGCGGCGGCGACGGGCTCGCCGCCCGCGAGGTGCTGCGCTACCCCGACGTCGCCTCCGTCACCGTCGTCGAGCTCGACCCCGGGGTGGTCGAGCTCGCCCGCACCGACCCGATGCTCTCCGCCCTCAACGGCCGCGCGTACGAGGACCCCCGCCTGGGCGTGGTCTCCCAGGACGCCTTCCGCTGGCTGCGCGGGCCCGCCGCCCGCGACCGGTTCGACGTGATCCTCTCCGACCTGCCCGACCCCGGCATCACCCCGAGCACCAAGCTGTACTCGCAGGAGTTCTACGGGCTGGCCGCGCGGGCTCTGAACCCGGGCGGGCGCATCGCGGTCCACGCGGGACCGCTCGGCACCAGGCCCCGTACGTACTGGACCGTCGAGTCCACCCTGCGCGCCGCGGGCCTGCTCACCACCCCCTACAGCGCGGGCGGCCGCCTCTCCGGCTTCGCCGCCGGGCCCGACCGCACCCTGGGGGCCGCCGACGCCCCGCCGCAGGACTGGGGCTTCGTCCTCGCCTCCCGCGACCGGGTCCCCGAGCTGCGGGTCGATCGCGACACGCCCGCCCTGCGCGCGGTGTCCACCCGGGGCCTGCAGGACGCCGCCCGGGACGCGGCCCGCGTCCGGCTGTCCGGCCTGCCGCCCTCCACGCTCCCGCACCCGCGCTACTCCTGACGCACGGGGGCGTCGCCTCCGTGTGCAGGGACGGCGCGCGTCGGTAGGCTCGACCGCATGGAGCATCAGGTGTTCGTTCCGGTACCGGCAGACGAGCTGCGCGCCGTGCTGCGCGACCCCGTCCGGGTGGCCCGCTGCGTGCCCGGTCTCCAGCAGGACGCCGACACCGGCACGGCCGCCGGGACCGCCGCCGGCGCGGTGGCCGGGCGGCTCAGGCTGCGGGTCGGCTCCAGCAGCGTCACCTACCGGGGGACCCTGGCGCTGACCGAGCGGGACCCGGAGCACTTCGCCGCGGAGTGCGAGGGCGCCGAGGTGCGCGGGCACGGCAGCGTGAAGCTCTCGGCCCTGGTGCGGCTGATCCCCCACGACGGCGGGACCCGGCTGGAGTTCACCGGGGAGGCCACCGCCGAGGGGCGGACCGCCGGCTTCGACCACGAGGCCCTGGCCGCCGCGGTGCGGCGCCTGCTCGACCGGCTCTGCGCCAACCTGGCCGAAGCGGCCGGCCCGGTGCAGCCGGGGGACACCGGGCGGCAGCCGGACACCGGGGAGCCGTCGCAGGCCGGGGAGCAGGCGGACACCGAGGTGCCCCCGCCGTCCCTCGACCCCTTCCTGGACCACGACTTCCCCGAGCTGCCCGACTTCACCGGGCTCCCGGAACTCGGCGGTCTGCCGGAGAGCGGCGGGCTCGGGGACGCCGCCGACCCGGCCGACCCCACCGCGCCCCCCAACCCCCCGGCCGAGGCCGCTCACGCCCGCCGCACGATGATCGGCCGCAGCGCCGAGGAGGTCGACCACGCGCCTCCGCGCGGCCGTTACGCCCCCGTGCCGGCCCCCTCGGCCGGCGGCGGCAACACCGCCATGCGCTGGATCGCCCCGGCCGCGGCCCTGGCCCTGGCCTCGGCGGTGGTCGTCGGACGGGCCCTGCGCCGCCGCCGCTGACCGCGGCCCGGCCGGTGGTGAGCGGCTGCCGGGCCCGGTCGCCGTAGGGTCGGCCGTATGAGTACGCAACTGAGCGCCGGCGGCGCCGACATCACCATCGACCAGGAGAACGGCTGCCGCATCGGCAGCCTGCGCGTCGACGGCACGGAGCTGCTGCGTCAGGGCCCGCACTACGGGTCCTTCCCGATGGTCCCCTGGTGCGGCCGCACCGCGGAGGGGCGGTTCCGCGACGGGGCCGCCGTCCACCAGCTGCCCGTCAACCACCCCCCGCACGCCATCCACGGCCTCGGCCGCGACCTGCCCTGGCGGAGCGCCGGGGTGACCGGCACCGCGGCTTCCTTCTACTTCGACCTGGCCGACCCCTGGCCGTACGCCGGGCGGGTGACGCAGACCTTCGAGCTGAGCGGCGACGCCCTGAAGATCACCCTGGGCGTGGAGACGTACCAGGACTCCTTCCCGGCCCAGGCCGGCTGGCACCCGTGGTTCAACCGCACCCTGTCGGCCGGCGGCGCCGAGGCGCAGATCGCCTTCGACCCCGCCTGGCAGGAGGAGCGCGGCGAGGACCACCTCCCCACCGGCCGCCGGACCACCCCCGGGCCCGGCCCGTGGGACGACTGCTTCGGCATGCCCTACGGGGTAGACGTCACCCTGACCTGGCCCGGGGAGCTGGAGCTGAAGGTCACGAGCCCGGCCGAATGGGTGGTCGTGTACGACGAGCAGCCCGAGGCCGTCTGCGTGGAGCCGCAGTCCGGCCCGCCGAACGGCCTGAACACCCTTCCGCGCCTGGTCACCCCGGTCGACCCGCTGGAGGTCTCCACGACCTGGACCTGGCGCCGCCTGCGCTCGCCGCACTAGGGGGTGTCCGCAAAGTCCCGCCTGCCCCGCGACGCCCGGCACGCACTCTCGCCGCACCGGGCGCAAGACCGAGTACGTCCAGTACGAGGTCTCGCGCCCGGCGCACCGAGAGCACGCACCGGACGCCGCGGGGCCCGCCCTGCGGGCGGACGACGCTACTTTGCGGACACCCCCTAGGGCCCAACTAAGCTCGACGTCATGACTGACGTACGCGATGCGCTTCTGCAGCAGATCAAGGACAAGGCCGTCGTGCACGGCAAGGTGACCCTCTCCTCCGGCAAGGAGGCCGACTACTACATCGACCTCCGCCGCATCACCCTCGACGGCGAGGCCGCCCCGCTGGTCGGCCAGGTCATGCTCGACCTGACCGCCGACCTCGACTTCGACTGCGTCGGCGGCCTGACCCTGGGCGCCGACCCGGTCGCGACCTCCATGCTGCACGCCTCCGCGGCGCGCGGGGAGCGTCTGGACGCCTTCGTCGTCCGCAAGGCGCAGAAGGCGCACGGCATGCAGCGCCGGATCGAGGGCACCGACGTCAAGGGCAAGCGCTGCCTGGTCGTCGAGGACACCTCCACCACGGGCGGCTCCCCGCTGACGGCCGTCGAGGCCGTCCGCGAGGCCGGCGGTGAGGTCGTCGCCGTCGCCACCATCGTGGACCGCGGTGCGGCCGAGGCCATCGCCGGCGCCGGTCTGCCGTACCTCACCGGCTACCAGCTCGGGGACCTGGGTCTGGCCTGACCCGCCCTCCGGCGGCCCGATCGTCTCGGATCGTGGTCGCGAAGGGGTGGTGACGCCCTCCCGGGAGGGCGCGGCGCACCAGGTGACGAAGGTCCCCGGAAGCCCCCGCTCCACTCCTGACCTGCGCCTTTTCGGAAGGGCCGGGTGTTTCACGTGAAACACCCGGCCCTTCTCGTCGTACGACCCCCGTCATGCGGGGTGGAGTGTTCCGCCGAGTCTGGAAAGATAGGCGCGACGTCTGACGTCGCCCCCAGGTCAGGGCCCGCAATAAGCACACTCCCCGCACATCCAAGGAGCGGACAGATGCCCATCGCAACCCCCGAGGTCTACAACGAGATGCTCGACCGGGCGAAGGCAGGCAAGTTCGCCTACCCGGCCATCAACGTGACCTCGACCCAGACCCTGCACGCTGCGCTGCGCGGCTTCGCGGAGGCCGAGAGCGACGGCATCATCCAGATCTCCACCGGCGGTGCCGAGTTCCTGGGCGGCCAGTACAACAAGGACATGGTCACCGGCGCGGTCGCCCTGGCCGAGTTCGCGCACGTCGTCGCCGCCAAGTACGACATCACGGTCGCGCTGCACACCGACCACTGCCCCAAGGACAAGCTGGACGGCTACGTCCGCCCGCTGCTCGACATCTCCGCCGAGCGCGTGGCCAAGGGCCTGAACCCGCTCTTCCAGTCGCACATGTGGGACGGCTCCGCCGAGACCCTGGCCGACAACCTGGCCATCGGCCAGGAGCTGCTGGCCAAGGCCGCCGCCGCGAAGATCATCCTTGAGGTCGAGATCACCCCGACCGGCGGCGAGGAGGACGGCGTCAGCCACGAGATCAACGACGAGCTGTACACCACCGTCGACGACGCCATCCGCACCGCCGAGGCCCTCGGTCTGGGCGAGAAGGGCCGCTACCTGCTGGCCGCCTCCTTCGGCAACGTGCACGGCGTCTACAAGCCGGGCAACGTCGTCCTGCGCCCCGAGCTGCTCAAGGACCTCCAGCAGGGCGTCGGCGAGAAGTACGGCAAGAGCAACCCGTTCGACTTCGTCTTCCACGGCGGCTCCGGCTCCACCGAGCAGGAGATCGCCACCGCGCTGGAGAACGGCGTCGTGAAGATGAACCTCGACACCGACACCCAGTACGCCTTCACCCGCCCGGTCGCGGACCACATGTTCCGCAACTACGACGGCGTCCTGAAGGTCGACGGCGAGGTCGGCAAGAAGTCCACCTACGACCCGCGCACCTGGGGCAAGCTGGCCGAGGCGAGCATGGCCAAGCGCGTCCTCCAGGCCTGCGGCGACCTGCGCTCCACCGGCACCAAGCTGAAGTAGTCCCCCGGCGCTCCCCAGCGCCCCGGGCCCCGGAGAGGGGTCCGCCCGTCCGGAAGCGGAAGGGTGGACCCCTTTTTCGTGCGCGGGAGGTGACATACGCCGGTGGACGTCCGCCGGGCGATGGTGTGGAATCTACCCCTGAGCGAAAAACGTACCCGTGGGAATGTAAAGCCGGCGGGCCAGGAGAGGCGACGCCACATATGAGGACCGAGCGACCCCAGGTGAAGCAGGACCGGGCGGTGCGCACCCGCCGCGCCATCCTGGACGCGGCCGCCGTGGTGTTCGAGCAGTGCGGCTACGACGCGGCCAAGCTCTCGGACATCGTCAACATCGCGAAGGTCACCAAGGGCGCCCTCTACTTCCACTTCGAGTCGAAGGAAGGCCTGGCGCAGTCCGTCATAGACGCCCAGAACCAGGGGCAGCCGCAGGCCCTGCCGCAGCAGTACAAGGCGCAGGAGTTCATCGACATCGGCATGGTGTTCTCGCACCAGATGCGCCACGAGGTGCTGATCCGGGCGAGCGCCCGGCTGACCCTGGACCAGACCGGCACCCACCTCGACCGGGTGACCCCGTACGAGACCTGGATCGACCTGTGCGTGGGCGTGCTGTCCGAGGCCAGGGAGCGCGGGGAACTGCTGCCGGGCGTGGACCCGCTCGTCCCCGCCCGGCTGATCGTCGGCGCGTACGCGGGGCTGAACACCATGTCCCACACCCTCGGGCTCGACCTGGACGCCCAGGTCGCCGAGCTCTACACGCACGTGATGCCGAACGTGGTGGTCCCCGCCGTGGCCATCCGGCTGGACAGCGCCCCCGGGCGCGGGGCGCGGGCCCTGTACGGGCCGCAGGGGGTCCACCCGTGCCGGGTCGGCTGCGCGGACGGGGTGCTTCCGGCCGACGGCGGGTGCGAGGAGGACGAGCCCGGCGGTCCGGCCGTCTGACACGTCACGTCCGCCGCGCGTTCCTCCCCCTTCCCAAAAAGATCCTTCCGGGTATTATTTTTTTCCTCGCCTGCCCAGGGAGAACACGGTGGACATTGAGGTACTCGGCGCACCACGGGTCATCGAGAACGGTGTGCCCATCACCCCCTCCACACCGGAGTCCCGGCATGTCCTGGCGGCCCTCGCGGCCTGTCCCGACCGCCTCGTCCCGGTCTGCGTGCTCGCCGACGAACTCGCCCGCCACACCCCGCCCGAACACGCCCGCGCCGCCCTGCACACCGCCGTACGCCGGCTGCGCGAGCGGTTCGCCGAGGCGCTCGGCGCCGGCTCGGTCCGTACCCCCGAGACCGTTCTCTCCACCCGGCCCGGCGGATACCTCCTCGACACCGGCGGCGGCCGCTGCGACGTCCGCGAGTTCGAACGCGAGGCCGGAGCCGGCTACCGGGCCATGGGCCGCGGGGACTTCGCGCAGGCCTCCGCGCGACTGCGCCGCGCCCTCGACCTGTGGACCGGCCCCGCCCTGGACGGCATCGACGCCGGCACCTGGCTCCGCGGCCGCACCGCCTCCCTCGACGCCGACCGGCTCTCCGTCCTCGGCCAGTGGGTCGAGGCCGAACTCGCCCTCGGCCGCCACCGCGAACTGCTCCTGGAACTCGCGGGCCTGCGCGGCGCCGGCGGCCAGCGCCCCGACGGCGCCTACCTGGCGGCCCTGCGCCGGGCCGAAACCCGCGTCACCGCCCTGCGCGCCGCCCTCCCGGCCCCCGGACTGAGCCTGGCGGGCGCCGTACGCCGCTGAACGTCCCACCCTTGACCCCTGCTTGACCCTTCGCCGCCCGGAACCTAGGTTCGGGACGGGACGCGGGGAAAAACAGCTGGTCGGAGGGGGTCGGCAGAATGCGCGGGGACGACGCGGGCGCACTGGCCGTACTGGAACTGCTCGCGGAGGACGCCCCGCCGGGCCGCTACCAGGCGCTGCTCACCGAAGCGCGGGCGGCCGGAGCCGACGACGCCACCCTCGACGGGCTCACCCGCGCCCTGGAACTGGCCCGGTCCGTCCAGGCCCGCGCGAGCCGCAGCCGGCAGCGCGAAGCCGCCCTCACCGCCCTCGTCGACACCGCGCACGACCTCACCTCCCCGTACGACATCGACGGCCTGCTCCGCCTGATCACCCGGCGCGCCCGGCGCCTCCTCGGCTTCGACATGGCCTGGCTGTCCCTGAGCCGCCCCGACGGCTCGGCCTACGTCCGCACCTCCGAGGGCGAGACCACCGCCCTGAACGTCGGCCTGGAACTCGGCACCGGCCGCGGCCTCGGCAGCATCGCCCAGGCCCGCCGCTCCCCGGTGTGGACCCCCGACTACCTCACCGACCCCACCATCGCGCACGCCCCCGGCATCGACGCCGTCGTCGAGGCGGAGGGCCTCCACGCGATCATCGCCGTACCGCTGCGCCGCGGGGACTCCACGCTCGGCGCCCTCTACGGCTCGGACCGCGCGGTACGGCAGTTCAGCCCCGACGAGATCGGCATCATGCTCTCCCTCGCCGACCTGGCCGCCGTCGCCATCGAGAAGGCCCGGCTGCTGGAGCAGACCCGCGACCAGGTCACCGAGCTGGAGGCCTTCGGCTCGCGCACCAACACCGCCCTCACCCGCGTCCGCTACCTGTGGGAGTGTCACGCCCGCCTCGCCGGGCTCGTCCTGGACGGCGCCGGCCTGCCCACCCTCGCCCGGGCCACCGCCGACGCGCTGGACGGCGTCCTCCAGGTGCGCGACCCGGGCGGGCGCCCGCTGACCGCCACCGGGGAACTGCCCGGCTTGGACGAGGAGGCCGTCACCAAGGGGGCCCTCCAGGCGCTCACCGACCGGCGCCCCGTCCGCCTGCCCGGCGACCTGTGGCTGGCCCCCGTCCTCGCCGGCGCCGAGGACCTGGGGGTGCTGCTGCTGAGCGCCTCCGCCCCGCTCGCCGACGAGGACGTACGGCTGCTCCAGCTGGCCGCCCAGTCCGTGGCCTGCCTGATGCTCATCCAGCGGGGCACCGCCGCGGCCGAGGGACCCGTCCACGACGAACTCCTCGCCGACCTCCTCGACCGGCCGCACTCCGTCGACCTGCACCTGCTGGAGCGCACCCGCCGGCTCGGCATCGACCTCGACCGCCCGCACGTGGTGGTCGTCGCCCGGCCCGAGGGCGGCGAGCTCGGCAAGGCCGTCGCCTGGGCCACCTCGTACGCCTACCGGATGGGCGGCCTCAAGGGCGTCCGCCGGGGCTGCCTCGTCCTCGTCCTGCCCGGCACCGACGCCTCCGCCGCCGCCCACCGGGCCTCCGGCGAGCTGTCCCCGCTGCTGGGCCACGCCGTGTCCACCGGCGCCGCCGGACCCGCCGGCGGCCCCGGCGAGGTGGCCCGCGTCTACGCCGAAGCGGTGCGCTGCCTCGACGCGCTGACCGCCCTCGGCGGGGTCGGCGGCACCGCCTCCCTGCGCGAACTGGGCTTCGTCGGCCTGCTCCTGTCCGCCGACCACGACGTGGAGGCGTACATCGAGGGCACCATCGGCCCCGTCCTGGAGTACGACACCGACCGGCCGACCGAACTGACCCGCACCCTGGAGGCGTACTTCGCCTCCGGCGCCAGCCCCACCCACGCCGCCGAGGCCCTGCACGTCCACCCCAACACCGTCTCCCGGCGCCTGGAGCGCATCGCCGAACTCCTCGGCCCCGACTGGCAGAAGCCCGCCCGGGCGCTGGAGATCCAGATGGCGCTGCGGCTGCGCAGGACCCGTACCGTCCTGCACGACCGCCGCACCGCCGCCGACCGGTCGGCCGCTCCCCCCTACGCCGCCCCGTACGAGGCCCCGTAGCCCCGCGTCGCCGTCAGCGCCCGGGCGGCGTGCGCCACCGAGGCCAGCGTCACGTGCCGGTGCCAGCCCGGCAGCGCCCGCCCCGCGAAGTCGCGCAGCCCGGCCTCCTGCCCGCTGTGCTCGGCGGCGAACGCCACCCGCCGGCCCTGCTTCGTCAGCCGCAGCAGCGGGCCCACCGGCAGCCGCACCAGGTCCGTCACCCACAGCTGCGACGGCGCGCGGCGCGGGTCCGTCCACTCGCCGACCAGCAGCAGGTGGCGGCGGCGGGCCGGCGCGGGGTCGGGCATCATCACCCGCACCGCGACCGCGAGGGTGCTGCGGTGCCGGGTGCCGCCCGCCGCCGGATCCGGTTCGGTCCACTCCACCGGGGTGCTCAGCCCCTTCACCGACTGCAGCACGTCCCGCGCGCAGCGCGCCCCCGCGCCGTGCCCCGGCAGCGCCGGATCGGTGACGAGCAGCGGGGTGGACGGGCCGATCCGGGCGATGACGGGCAGGCCCGCCTCGGCGAAGCGGTTCATCGTGGAGCGTGTGCCGATCCCGCGGATGTCGAGCACCACCGGCCGCACCGGGCTCCCGCCGCGCCGGATCGTGGAGATCACCGCGGCCGCGGCGGCCTCCTCGTACGCGGCCCGCGCGGCGTGCTCGTCGGCGAACCCCGCCGGTCCCGCCCCCGCGCCCGCCGCCGCGGACGCGCCCGCGGCCTCCTCCGCCTCCGGCAGGAACATCTCCCAGCCCACCGGCGTGGCCAGCGCGGCCGAGGCGAACCAGATCCCGAACGCCTGCTGCCCCCGGAACATCTGCCCCTGGTGCGGGTCGAAACGGTTCGCCACGCCCACCGAGTGCTCCCCGCCCTTCGGGATGGCCATCGGCTGCGCCACCCACGCCGTCAGCGGACTGGCCGCCTCCAGGAAGCGGGAGAGGTTGGCGCGGATCGGCTGCCAGTCCCAGGTGGAGCCCGAGATGAAGTGGTGCATGCTCTGCTCGGCCGCCCCGCCGCCGACCTGGCCCGCGATCCCGCGCATCGACTTGCGGCCGGGCAGGGCGAGCAGGCCCTGCACGTACTGGCGGCCCTTCTCCCGCTGGTCCTTGCGGCGCAGCGGGGAGAGGACGGCGGCGCACAGGTCGTCGGCCGCCTCCCGGGCCGGATCCGGCCGCCCCGTCCCGGTCCCGCCCCCCGCCGGTGCCCCCGTACCCGCCCCCGCGGATGCCCCCGTCCCCGTGATGCTGATGGTGCTGCTGCTCATGACCGCTTCCACGACATGCCCCCCTCGGCGTGCGTCCACTGCCCCTCTACCGTCCGTCGAGGAACCCCTGTGGGGGGAGGTGTGCCGGTCACCGCGCTCGGCGCGGAGGTGGTGGGGTCCCCACCACCCGGGCGACTTGACGGACTGTCGGCCCGGACCTGGCCGGACCACCGCAGATCGGGCACGGTCTTGACCCGCGGCGTCGGCACGGGAGGCGTACGAAGGCGGGAGCAGCGGCGTGCAGTTCGGCATCTTCTCGGTCGGCGAGCTGGCCCCCGACCCCCGCACCGGCCGGATGCCGACCGAGCACGAACGCATCCGGGCCATGACCGCCCTCGCCGTCCGCGCGGAGGAGGCCGGCCTCGACGTCTTCGCCACCGGCGAGCACCACAACCCGCCCTACGTCTGCTCCTCCCCGGCCACCCTGCTCGCGTACGTGGCCGCCCGGACCCGGCGGCTGGTCCTGTCCACCGCCACCACCCTGGTCACCACCAACGACCCGGTGCGCGTCGCCGAGGAGTACGCGCTGCTCCAGCACCTGGCGGGCGGCCGGCTCGACCTGATCACCGGCCGGGGCGACACCCCCGACGTCTACCCCTGGTTCGGCCAGGACCTCCGCGAGACCCTCGCCCTGGCCCGCGAGAACTACGCCCTGCTGCACCGCCTCTGGCGCGAGACCGACGTCGACTGGCGGGGCCGCTCCCGGGCCCGGCTGGACGGCTTCACCTCCACGCCCCGCCCGCTGGACGGCGTACCGCCGTTCGTGTGGCACGCCTCGGTGCGCTCCCCGCAGGCCGCCGAGCTGGCCGCCCTCTACGGCGACGGCTTCTTCGCCGACAACCTCCTCGCACCGGTGGAGCACTACGCCCGCCTGGTCGAGCTCTACCGCACCCGGTACGCCGAGCACGGCCACGGCACCCCCGAACAGGCCATCGTCGGCGCCGGCGGGCAGCTGTTCGTCCGGGCCCGGTCGCAGGACGCGCTGAGCGAGTTCCGCCCCTACTTCCACCGCTCCCCGGCGTACGCGGGGCACTGGTCCCTGGAGGAGTGCGCGGCCCGGACCCCGCTGACCGTCGGCAGCCCGGCCGAGGCCATCGAGAAGATCCTCGGCTTCCGGGAGGCCTACGGCCACTACCAGCGCCAGCTCTTCGCCGTCGACCACGCCGGGGTCCCGCTGCGGACGGCGCTGGAGCAGATCGACATCCTGGGCGAGCACATCGTCCCGGTCCTGCGCCGCGAGCTCGCCGCGACCCGCCCCGCGGCGGTCCCCGCGGGCCCCCGCCACCCGGCGGCACCGGACCGGGCCGGGGTGTGACCGTCCGGTCGACGGGACGCGTCGGACACACTGATCCCATGTCGATTCACCAGAACCTGCTCGGGGGCCCCGCCCCCACCCACCTGCCCGACGAGCCCGCGCCCCGCGAGGCCCTCGCCGCCGGCACCGCCCCCTCCGAGGTGGCCGCCGCCCACCCGACCTCCTCCCTGGCCTGGGCCGCCCTCGCCGACGAGGCCTTCGCCGCCGGCCGGACCGTCGAGTCGTACGCGTACGCCCGTACCGGCTACCACCGCGGCCTGGACGCGCTGCGCCGCGCCGGCTGGAAGGGCCACGGCCCGGTGCCGTGGGAGCACGAGCCGAACCGCGGCTTCCTGCGCGCCCTGCACGCCCTGGCCCGCGCCGCCGGCGCCATCGGCGAGAAGGACGAGTACGAGCGCTGCTCGGCCTTCCTGCGCGACTCCTCCCCGACCGCGGCGGACACGCTCGCGTAACGCCCGGGCCGAGTGCCCTAGAGGTGCCCCGGATCTCCTGTTTATGATGCGATGCAGGGGACCGGGGCTCCACTTATCCCAATCGGAAGGAGCGGACCGCTACCCGGAAGCACGTGTCGAGGAGACAGCGATGTCGCACGCCCTTGATGCCTCCGGAGCCGGTTCGGACACCCCGAACCTCGACTTCGACGGCACCACCCCGTACGAGGACTACGTCCAGGCGGACGTCCTCACCCACCTCCAGCACCTGCGCTCGGACGACCCCGGCGAGATGGTCTTCCTGGTCACGACCCAGGTCATGGAGCTGTGGTTCACCGTCATCGTCCACGAGTGGGAGACCGCCGCGCGCGCCCTGCGCGAGGACGCCGTCCCGGTCGCGATGGACGCGCTGAAACGATCCCTCAGGGAGCTGGAGGCGCTCAACCACTCCTGGCGGCCGCTGGCCCAGCTCACCCCCGCGCAGTTCAACGCCTACCGCGGCGCCCTCGGCGAGGGTTCCGGTTTCCAGTCCGCGATGTACCGCCGGATGGAGTTCCTCCTCGGCGAGAAGTCCGCGTCCATGCTGGTCCCGCACCGCGGCGCCCCGCGCGTCCACGCCGAGCTGGAGAAGGCCCTCCACGAGCCGAGCCTCTACGACGAGACCCTGCGCCTGCTCGCCCGCCGCGGCCTGCCCGTCCCGCAGTCGGTCCTCGACCGGGACCTCTCCCAGCGGTACGAGCCCTCCGCCGCCGTCGAGGCCGTCTGGACGGAGCTCTACGCCGACCCCACCGGCACCCACGCCGACCTGCACCGCCTCGGCGAGGTCCTCACCGACGTGGCCGAGCTGGTCTGGCGCTGGCGCAACGACCACCTGGTCGCCACCCGCCGCGCGATGGGCGCCAAGACCGGCACGGGCGGCTCCGCCGGGGTGACCTGGCTGGAGAAGCGCGCCTCCAAGAACGTCTTCCCCGAGCTCTGGACGGCCCGCAGCCATGTCTGACGCGATGCTCACGGACCTCCGGGATCCCCAGGACCTCCGGGCCCGCGCCGCCCGCCTCGACGCCGAGGACCCCCTCGGCAAGCTGCGCGAGCGCTTCACCCTCCCCGACGGCCTCGTCTACCTCGACGGCAACTCCCTCGGCGCCCTGCCGGCCGGGGTCCCCGGCGCGGTGGCCGACGTGGTGCACCGCCAGTGGGGCGAGCTGCTCATCCGCTCCTGGGACGAGAGCGGCTGGTGGACCGCGCCCGAGCGGATCGGCGACCGCATCGCCCCGCTCGTCGGCGCCGCCCCCGGCCAGGTCACCGTCGGCGACTCCACCAGCGTCAACCTCTTCAAGGCCCTCGTCGGCGCGGCCCGCCTGGCCGCCCCCGGCCGCACCCGGATGCTGGTCGACGCCACCACCTTCCCCACCGACGGCTACATCGCCGCCTCCGCCGCCCGGATGACCGGCCTGGACCTCGTCCCGGTCGACCCCTCGGACGCCGCGGCCGCGATGGACGAGGGCACCGCGGTGGTCCTCCTCAACCACGTCGACTACCGCACCGGCCGGCTCCACGACCTGCCCGCCCTCACCGCCGCCGCCCACGCGGCGGGCGCGCTGATCGTCTGGGACCTCTGCCACAGCGCCGGCGCCCTCCCCGTCGGCCTGGACGCGCACGCCGTCGACCTCGCGGTCGGCTGCACGTACAAGTACCTCAACGGCGGCCCCGGCTCCCCGGCGTACCTGTACGTGGCCCGGCGCCACCAGGGTGCCTTCGACTCCCCGCTCCCCGGCTGGAACAGCCACGCCGAGCCCTTCGCGATGACCCCCGAGTACACGCCCGCCCAGGGCGCCGCCCGGGTGCGCGTCGGGACCCCGGACATCCTGTCCATGCTGGCCCTGGAAGCGTCCCTCGACGCCTGGGAGGGCGTGGACGTCGAGGCGGTCCGCGCCAAGTCCCTCGCCCTGACCGACTTCTTCCTGGACTGCGTGGCGGCGTACGTCCCGCCGGGCCTGGTCGAGGTGGTCACCCCGGAGGAGCACGACCGCCGCGGCAGCCAGGTCTCCCTGCGCACGGCGGGCGCCCGCGAGGTGATGACGGAGCTCATCTCCCGCGGCGTCGTGGGCGACTTCCGCGCCCCCGACGTCCTGCGCTTCGGGTTCACCCCGCTCTACGTCGGATTCGCCGACGCCGAGCGCGCGGCGCGCACGCTGGGTCACATTTTCGGGTGACGCGGTAGCGAAACGTCACAGCACGGGGCGGGCGGGGTTATGGCTCCGCCCGCCTCCGCGCGGGCTCGTCCCGGCGGCGAGGGGCACGCGACAGCCTGATACGGTCCCGCTCTGCCGGAAACACCGGAACACCTGTCCCCGCTGTCACACGCGTTGCTGTCACACGCGTTACCGAGAGGTCGAGCCGATGACGGACCCCGCAGTCGAACGGGACGCCGCCGAGGCCGACGCGGCCTTCGCACACCCCCCGGTCGCACCGGACGCGAGCGCGGCGTACGGGGAACACCCCGACCAGGTCATCGACTTCTACGCCCCGCGCGGGGACTCCTCCGGCCCGGCCCCGCTCGTCGTCGTCCTGCACGGAGGCGCCTGGCGCGCCCCGTACGACCGCCTGCACGTCACCCCGTTCGCGGACTTCCTCGCCCGGCGCGGCTTCGCCGTGGCCAACGTCGAGTACCGGCGCGGCAGCTCCCTGCCCCACCAGGGCTCCGGGGGCCCGGTCGCGGGCCGCTGGCCGGAGACCTTCGACGACGTCGCCGCCGCCATGGACGCCCTGCCGGGCCTCCTCGCCTCCGCCCTCCCGGCGGCCGACCCCCGCAGGACGGTCGTCACCGGCCACTCCGCGGGCGGCCACCTCGCCCTGTGGGCCGCCGCCCGGCACGTCCTGCCCCCCGGCTCCCCCTGGCGGCTGCCTTCCCCGCCGGACCTGCGCGGCGTGGTGGCACTGGCCCCCATCGCGGACTTCGAGGTCGCGGAGCGGCTCGGCGTGTGCGGCGGGGCCTGCGCCCAGCTCCTGGGCGGCCCGGCCCACTGGGAGGCCCGCCGCCCCTCGGCGGACCCCGCTTCCCTCCTCCCGACGGGCATCGCCACGACGGTGGTCCAGGGCCGCGAGGACATCGTGGTCCCGCCTGCGGTGGCGGAGTCGTACGCGGCCGCGGCGGCGAAGGCGGGGGAGATGGTCGGACTGACCCTGGTCGAGGGGGTCGGTCACTTCCCGCTGATCGACCCGGCGGCGGACGCCTGCGCGGTGGTGGCGGAGGAGATCTCGCAGCTGGCCTGGTAGAGCCCGGCCGCGCGGTGCAGCAGGAGCGCGTGCACGAACCGGTCCTCGGCCTTGGGCGGACACCGCCAGGTCAGGGGCCAGGCCCCGTCGAGGGCGGGGACGGGGATGTACGTCGTCCGGCGCGGCCCGGCCGTGAGCCGCCGGAACCCGGGGGGCCACATGCGGTACTGGGCACTGCCGACCGGGATCAGGAAGTAGACGGGACGGCGTCCGTTGGCCTGCACGACGATGGGACCGGGGTCACCGCCCGTGAGCGTGACGAGCAGATCGGCGAGATCCCGTCCCATGTCACCGTCCACACGCAGGGCGTCAAACTGCACGCCGGCTTTGCGGAAGGCGATGCCGGCGTGCGGGAGCCAGGTGGGGGTGTCGCTTTCGGTGTTCATGGCCCCAGGGTGATGGCTCAGCCGTAGCGTTTTCCATAACGCTGAGTCGAGGGCTCGTAACGGTAGCGATCCGGCCGGTGCTGGTTGAACGTGGTTGAGTCCGGTTGAGTGGGGTGTGCTCCATGGCGAAGGCAGCCAACAAGCAGACGGCGGGCGGCGCGACCCGCCTGGTGGCCCATCTGGCCCGTGTTCTGAGGGAGAAGGCGGGTTACACCCAGTCGGAGCTGGGGAGGAAAATCGGGTACTCGGGCGCGGCCATCAGCGCGATGGAAACGTGTGCCCAGCCCGCGAGTGACGACATGCTCGTCGAACTCGAACGGGAGGTCGGCTGGGGTCTCGGCGTCTTCGAGATGGCGCGTGGACTGTACGTCTGGACAAGTATCCGGTCCAGTTCCAGGACTTCATCGCCCTGGAGCGCCGTGTCCGCACCTTGTGCATGTTCGAGACGCTCGTGATCAACGGCCTGTTCCAGACCAAGGCGTACGCGCAAGCCTTGATCGCCGGCGGCTATCCAGTGCTGCCGGACCGTCGGGTCGAGGAACTGGTCGAAGCCCGCATGGAGCGAACTGCGCTCTTCGACCGCGAACCGATCGCGTTGATCGAACTCATCCTGGACGAGTCCGCTCTGCTGCGCGGCGTCGGCGGTCCCGACATCATGCGGGACCAGCTCCGACACCTTGCCGAGCTCGCCAAGCGGCGCAACGTGACCGTGCAAGTCCTGCCTTTGAACTGCGGGTTCACAGGAGAGCATGCGGGAGCGCGGGGAGGGCTGACCATCCTCGAAACTGCAGACCACGAACACCTCGCCTACATGGAGGCGCAGGACGAGAGTGTGATGATCAGCGACCCGGGAATGGTGAGCATGTACTCGCAACGGTATGCGAAGATCCGCGCACAGGCCTTGGGCCCGCGTGAGTCGCTGGGCCTCATCGAGCGGTTGGCGGGTGATCGGCAGTGAGCAACCATCTGCGATGGTTCAGGTCCAGCTACAGCAGCGACGCCGGTGGCCAGTGCGTCGAAGTGGCCTACGACTGGCGGAAGTCGAGCTACAGCAGCCCCAACGGCGGTGACTGCGTAGAGGTGGCGGGGTGCCCCCACGCCGTCCACGTCCGGGACTCCAAGAACCTCGGCCCCACCCTCACCCTGGCTCCCACGGCCTGGGCCGACTTCGCCGACTGGGCGGTGTCACAAGGGGCGTGACCCCCTCGGACGGTCTCAGGGACGGGCTGGGGGCTTCCCGTCAGTCCCACTGTCCTTCCGGTTCGGGCCGGCCTGTCAAGGGCGCTCCTTCGTCGCGTCGCTGCGCGATGGCCTTCGGCCACCCTTGACAGACCGTCCCGAACCGAAAAGACAAGGACTGTCGGGAAGCCCCCAGAGGAACGGTCCGGTCCATAGTCGGACAATCGGCGGGATCAGCAGACCATTCGGGAGGTCGGGGGCCGGCGGACCGGGCATCCGAGCCCACTTCCCAGCCGCCCCGGACCAGTGGCGCGGCCATCCCGCCCCAGATCGCTACGCGCTCCTCCCGTCTCGGCGTCCGCCGCCCGTCCGGGCTCGCTGCATTCGCCAAAGGACGACGGATCCGTCATCCGGGGTCGGTGGGCGCGACAGATCGCTACGCGCTCCTCGAACTCCGGCGTCGGACTGCCGTCTCGGGCCGGGATGCCCAGCGGCCCGGCCTTTGGCCCGCCTGAAAACGAGGTGCTCCAGCCGTTGCCCCTCCTTACGCTTCCTGCCATGGACAGCACCTGGGCCGACGGCCTCGTCAACGTCGTGGACGTCGAAGCGACGTGCTGGACGGGCTCTCCGCCACCCGGCCAGGTCAGCGAGATCATCGAGGTCGGGTTGACCGTCATCGATCTGGCCGCCGGTGAGCGGCTCGCCCGGCACCGGATCCTGGTGAGGCCCGACCGGTCCACGGTCAGCGAGTTCTGCACGGAGCTGACCGGCCTCACCCCACAGGAGGTCGACCAGGGGGTCACTTTCGCCGAGGCGTGCCGGCTCCTGGCGGCCGAGCACGACGCGGGCGCCCGGCCGTGGGTCAGTTGGGGCGACTACGACCGTCACCAGTTCACACGCCAGTGCCAGGCCGCACGGACGCCCTATCCGTTCGGTCGCCGTCACACCAATGCCAAGGCCGTCTTCACCCAGGCATACGGCCTGCGCAAACGCCCGGGCATGGCCCAGGCCCTGAAGACAGCCGGGCTGCCGCTCGAAGGCCGTCACCACCGGGGCGAGGACGACGCCTGGAACATCGCAGCCCTCGTCCTCCACCTCTCAGAACGCCACGCCTGGCCAGACCACCCCGCCTGACGATTTCATCGTCCTTGGGTGCGGGCAGCGACCCCAGACGGCCGCCGGACGCCGAGGAATGAGGAGCGCGTAGCGATTTTGGGCGCCCCCCGGCCCCGGATGACGATCCTGTCGTCCTTGGGTGCGGGCAGCGAGCCCAGACGGCCAGCGGACGCTAAGCCGGGAGGAGCGCGTAGCGATCTGACGCGTAGGGCGGCCCCGATTGCGGCTGACGGGGGCCGGATGGATGTCTGCCGGCCCCCGACCACCCCGACTGCTCCCTGACACGGCCGGATGTCTCATGTACATCCGTCCCGTTTCTTTGGGGGTTTCCCGGCAGTCTTCGTTTTTCCGTGGCGGGACGGTCTGTCAAGGGTGGCCGAAGGCCATCGCGCAGCGACGCGACGAAGGAGCGCCCTTGACAGGCCGGCCCGCCACGGAAGGACGATGAGACTGACGGGAAAGCCCCAACCCTTCTCTGAGACCGCTCAAGGGGACCCCGCCCACCCCCGGTCCCGGCTCACTCCCACTGCCGGGCGCCCAGCGACTCCACCGGCTGGGGCTTGCCGATGACGGCCAGGGCGATGAAGAAGCCGATCTGGCCGATCGCGATGGTCAGGGTGGCCATCGCCTTGTCGTCGTAGTGCTCCGCCGCCTGCGCGTAGAGCTCGTCCGGGACGCGCTCCTTGCCCGGTGCGGCCGGCTGGAAGGTGGCCTCGACCAGGGCGAGGGCGGCGCGTTCGGCCGGGCTGAAGTACGGGGAGTCCTGCCACGAGGCGACCGACGTGATCTGCTCCTCGGACACCCCGGCCTTCCGGAGGAAGCCCGTGTTCAGGACCGTCAGGTAGGTGTTGCCCACGATCTGCCCCGCACGCAGGTGGACAAGGCTCATCGTGCTGCGCGGCACCGACCGGTTGCCGGTGGCGCGGAAGAGGGCCGAGCTGATGTCGGCCAGCTCGGGCACGAACTCGCCGGGGTTCGGCATGCGGGAGATCGGGGCGGTCGGGGTGTTCGAGTCGGTCGGGGTGTGCGTCATGGCTGCTTCCTCCCGGGGCGGTGGCCGGCGCGCCGCGCGCCGGCCTTCACCTCACTGACCCGACGGCGCCCGCCGATGTGACAGCCCCCGGAAGATTTCTTCAGACTTCGCCATCCCGCTCGGCCTCCTCCGCCTCGGCCTCCGCCTCGGCCTCCGCCTCCGCCTCCGCCTCCGCCCCCGCGCTCGGCTCCGGCTTCGTGTGGAGGATCTCGCGGGCCTGTTCCGCCGCGCGGGTGATGCTCTCGGAGACGAAGTCGACGAACCGCGCGATGTTCTCCAGGCGGGCACCGGCGGGGGTCTGGGCGCCGAAGACGTGCACGCCCTGACGTGCTGTTTCGGCGAGGTGGGCGGTGCCCTGGGCGCTGGCGATCATCGACTGGTACCAGACGTCGTTGTCGGCGACGTACCGCTCGCGGCGGCGTTCGTCGCGTTCCCGGCGGACGAGGCCCTGGGACTCCAGGAAGGCGATGGCCTTGGAGATCGACGCCGGGCTGACCTGGAGCCGCTGGACGAGTTCCGCCGCCGTGAGGCTGCCGGAGTCGCTGGTGTAGAGGCAGGTCATGACCCGGGCCATCATCTTGGGCGTGCCCGACGCGATCAGGACCGTCGTGAACGTCTCCTCGTACGCGGCCACCGTCTCCGCGTCGCGGCCGTGGGCCAGCGGCGGAGCCTCCGCCCCGCGGGGCGCGGCCTGCTTGCGGCGGTGGGCGCGGTGCTCGGTGGCGCGGTGGGCCAGGTCGGCCCGGTAGGAGCCGGGGCCGCCGTTGCGCATGACCTCGCGGGTGACGGTCGAGGTCGGGCGGTCGAGCCGTCGGGCGATCTCGGCGTACGCGAGTCCGTCGGCCAGCCCCAGCGCGATCTGCTGGCGTTCGGACTGGGTGAGTCTGCCTCCGGGCATGTGCCGCCTCCTTGGTGGTCCGGGGCGGCCCAGCATAGCGTTCACGCCCATTCCATTGCAACGTCCGCAGGGGATTCGTTGCGTTAGATTCAAATTCGATGCAACGATTTAAACGCAATGACCAGCGAAAACAGCCATCCGATGCAACGAAGCCGTTGCCAGTCTCCTGAACGCAACTTAGCGTTTCTCCTGTCAGAAACACCGACGGGCAACCCCCGATCGAACACGGGAGACCACCATGCCGCGCTTCCCCGCCACCCCCACCGCCACCGCCACCGCCGCCGTCTCGGCCGTCATCGACGTCCCGGCCGGACGGATCCGGCTCGTCGCCGCCGACCGGGCCGACGTCACGGCCGAGGTCCGCCCGTCGGACGCCGCGAAGGGCCGCGACGTGAAGGCCGCCGAGGAGACCCGGGTCGAGTTCCTCGACGGGGTCCTGCGGATCGCGGCCGCCCCGGCCAAGAACAAGATCATGGGCAACTCGGGTTCCGTTGAAGTCACGGTCCACCTCCCCTCCGGCTCGCACGTCGAGGCGAAGGTGGCCGCCGGCGAGGTCCGGGGCGTCGGCCGGCTCGGGAACGTGGTCGTCGACGGCGCGCAGGCCCGGGTCGAGCTCGACGGGACGGCCTCCGCCCGGCTGACCGTCCAGGCCGGCGACATCTCCCTCGGCCGGCTGGACGGCCCCGCGGAGATCAGCACCCAGAAGGGCGCCATCACCATCGCCGAGGCCGTCCGGGGCACGGTCACCCTCACCACGCAGCACGGCGACATCACCGTCGGCGCCGCCCCCGGGACCTCAGCCACCCTCGACGCCGGCACCTCCCACGGCCGCGTCCACAACGCCCTCGCCAACCCCGACGGCGCGGCCGCGGCCCTGCACCTCCACGCCACCACCGCCCACGGCGACATCACCGCCCGCGGCAACTGACCGCGGCGCCCCGCATGACGTACTCACCCCACTTAACCGAGGAGCACCCCACCATGTCCGAGCAGAGCCCCACCGAGCAGAGCCCCACCGAGCAGAACAGCCCCGAGCAGAACCGCCCCGAGCAGAACCGCCCCGAGCAGAACCGCCCCGAGCTTCACCATGCCGTCCAGGAGATCGCCGGTTCCGGCTGGGCCGGGGTGCAGCTGCGCGTGAACGACGCGCGGGGCGAATGGGTCGGCAGCGCCGGTGTCGCCGAACTCGGCGGCGGCGCCGAGCCGCCGACCGACGGTCACTTCCGGATCGGCAGCAACACCAAGGTCTTCACCGCGACCCTCGTCCTCCTCCTGGTCGCCGACGGCCGCTTCGAGCTCGACGGCCCGGTCGCCGCCCACCTCCCCGAATACGACCTGGACCCCCGGATCACCCTGCGGATGGTGCTCCAGCACACGAGCGGCCTGTTCAACTTCACCGGCGAGTACTACGAGGACGGCACGGTCGCGCCCGGTATCGACTGGGAGGGCCCGGCGTGGGTGGACAACATCCTCCGCACCTACCGGCCCGAGGAGCTGGTCCGGCTGGCCCTGTCCAAGCCGGCGCGCTTCGAGCCGGGGACGGACTGGAGCTACTCCAACACCAACTACGTCCTGCTGCGCCTGCTCGTCGAGAAGGCCACCGGCCGCCCGTTCGCCGAGGAGATGGCCGGCCGGATCCTCACCCCGCTCGGCCTGACGGGCACCCTGGTGCCCGGCGCCTCGCCGGAGATCCCCGAGCCCCACGCGCACGCGTACTACGCCTACCAGCGCGACGGAGTGTGGGAGACGCGAGACGTCACCCGTGCGAACCCCTCCTGGATCTCCGCCGCCGGCGACATGATCTCCACCACCCGCGACCTCCACACCTTCTTCTCCGCCCTGATGGGCGGCCGGATCCTGCCCGGTCCGCTGCTGGACGAGATGCGCACCCCGCACCCCAAGCTCGGCTACGGCCTCGGCCTGTTCGTGCAGCGGACGGAGGCCGGCGCCACGGTCTACACCCACAACGGCGGCATGTGGGGCTGGGGGGCGCTGATGTTCTCCTCCCCGGACGGCGCCACGACCTTCGTCGCCTCGCTGACCTGCGGCGACGCCCGGCTGGATATGCCGCAGACGGGCGCGCTGTTCGGGCAGGCGCAGCAGCTGCTCGTGAACGCGGTCTTCGGCGACGTACGCCCCGACGGGCAGACCCCCTCCGAGCCGCGGCCGACCGCCTGACCGTCCCCTGGCGAGCCGGCAGGAATCCTGTCCTCCGCCGGGCGCCGCTGGCACCATTCGCCGCATGACGGTGGGGGACGAGGGGAAGCACAAGGACCGATTACTCGTGGAGCGGTTCATGGAGCCGCCGCCGGAGGCGGTCCTGAACGACCGGTACGTCCGGATCCTCCAGGGGGTGCGCTTCTGGGGCGGGCTCGGCGTGGCCCTGCTGATCAGGGCGCCGACGGCGATGGCCCAGGGTGACTACGCCGCCGGGTGGGCGCTCGACGGGCTGCTGAAGCTGCTGCTCACGCCGGTGCTGCTGCTGGTCAGCGTGCCGTTCGTGGTCGGGGCGCTGATCGCCGCCGCGCGGCCCGGGCACCGGCGGCCGATGGTGTCGCGGCTGCGGGGGCCACTGGTGGCGTTGGCGGCGCTGTTCGGGCACGTGCTGCTGCTCGTCGCCGGGGCCGCCTGTCTGGTCCTGGCCCCCGCCTCGATGAGCTGGCATTCGGTGTGGACGTACGCGGTCATGCTGGTGGGGATCGTCCTGGCCGGGCGGGGGATCGGGTTCATATGGTTCGCGGTCCCCGCGATATCCCGGCACATGTTCCGCACGGTGGAGGTCCACCAGGCCCTGCCGGCGCTGCTGACCGTCGTACTGGCCTGGGAGCTGGTGATCCAGGGGGCGTTCTTCCAGATCGGCCACCCGCCGTCGGACACCGTGTCGGTGCTGCTCCCGGTGGGCGGTGCGGCGGCGACCACTGCGGTGGCGGTCTTCGAGATCCTGCGCCTGCGCACCCGGCACGGCGTCACCCTGCGGACCTACCGGAGCCCGCGGGGCGGGGGCGGGCGCGGGGTGGTGCGAGCGGCGGGGGCGTGAACGCCGGAGGGGCGGGCGCGCACGGTGTGCGCGGCCCGCCCCTCCGGTGGGCGGCCTACAGGAACGAGTTGATCTCGATCGTCTCGGTACGGCCCGGGCCGACGCCGATCGCGGAGATCGGGGCGCCCGACATCTCCTCCAGCGCCTTCACGTAGTTCTGCGCGTTCTTCGGCAGATCGGCGAAGGTCTTGGCCTTGGTGATGTCCTCGGACCAGCCCGGCAGGGTTTCGTAGATCGGCTTCGCGTGGTGGAAGTCGGTCTGCGAGTAGGGCAGCTCCTCGACGCGCTTGCCGTCGATCTCGTACGCGACGCAGACCGGGATCTCCTCCCAGCCGGTGAGCACGTCGAGCTTGGTGAGGAAGAAGTCCGTCAGGCCGTTCACGCGGGTCGCGTAGCGGGCGATCGGGGCGTCGAACCAGCCGCAGCGGCGGTCGCGGCCGGTGGTCACGCCGCGCTCGCCGCCGATGCGGCGCAGCGCCTCGCCGTCCTCGTCGAAGAGCTCGGTCGGGAACGGACCGGCGCCGACGCGCGTGGTGTAGGCCTTGAGGATGCCGATGACGCGGCTGATCTTCGTCGGGCCCACGCCGGTGCCGGTGCAGGCGCCGCCGGCGGTCGGGTTCGAGGAGGTGACGAAGGGGTACGTGCCGTGGTCGACGTCGAGCAGGGTGCCCTGGCCGCCCTCGAAGAGCACGACCTTGTCCTCGTCCAGCGCGTTGTTGAGGATCAGGGTGGTGTCGGCGACGTACGGCTTGATCTGCTCCGCGTACTGGAGCATCTCCTCGACGATCGCGTCGACCTCGATGGCGCGGCGGTTGTAGAGCTTGGCGAGCAGCTGGTTCTTGTTCTCCAGCGCCGCCTCGACCTTCTGGCTGAGGATCGACTCGTCGTACAGGTCCTGGACGCGGATGCCGACGCGGTTGATCTTGTCCGCGTAGGTCGGGCCGATGCCGCGGCCGGTCGTACCGATCTTGCGCTTGCCGAGGAAGCGCTCGCCGACCTTGTCGAGGGTGACGTTGTACGGCGTGATGAGGTGCGCGTTGCCGCTGATGAGCAGCTTGGAGGTGTCGATGCCGCGCTCGTTCAGACCGCGCAGCTCGGAGAGCAGGACGGCCGGGTCGACGACGACACCGTTGCCGATGACCGGCGTGCATCCGGGGGAGAGGATGCCGGAGGGGAGGAGGTGCAGCGCGTACTTCTGGTCGCCTACGACGACCGTGTGGCCGGCGTTGTTGCCACCCTGGTAGCGCACCACATAGTCAACGGAACCACCGAGCAGGTCGGTGGCCTTTCCCTTGCCCTCGTCACCCCACTGAGCTCCGAGCAGCACAAGAGCGGGCACAGGCGTACACCTCTTCCGGATGGGGCATGTCCAAGGTCAGGGGGCGTACGACGATGTACACCGCAGGCTGAGCCGTCGGACCGGTACCCCGGAATAGACGAAGGCCCTGGCGCAATAGCGCAAGGGCCTCTTGCACAAAGATGCTACCCGAGGAAGGACCGAGGTGTCGGCTCCAGAGCCCACCATGAGCCATGCGGGCGCGCCGGTAGGCGGTCTGCTCGTGCTCGTCGACCCGGTCGCCCGCCGTCTTGACGGCGAGTCCGTGCGAATCGCGAAGGATGTGCTGTCAGCGGGGGCGGCGGCGAAAATCTGCCTCCCGGATTCGCGGGAGGAATTTGCGCGGGCGCTCGCCCGCCGGGGTCATCGGCGGCCGGTGGTGGTGGGGGACGACAGCGCTCTGGTGCGCGCCGTGGCGCTGCTGCACGGGGAGGGGGACGCCGATGTCTCCCTCGTACCGGTGGGGCCGGTGGGGTCGCTGGCGCTGGCGCGTTCGCTCGGGGTGCCGCTGTCGGTGGTGTTCGCGGCGCGGGCCGCGCTGGACGGGGTGACGCGGCCGCGGGACCTGCTGGTGGACGACTGCGGCGGGGTGGTGCTGGGCGGGCTGCGGATCGCCGCTCCGGCCGCTCCGGCCGTGCGGCGCGGCGGCGGGTACCGGTCGCTGCTGCGGACCCTGCTGCCGGCTCCGTCGGGGGCGCCGGGCGGGGGCGGCGGGCCGGTGCAGCGGCTGCGGGTGGAGGTCGACGGGGTGGTGCTGGTGGACGAGGACCGCCCGGTGGAGGACGTGGCGGTGCGGACGCGGGAGGACGGCGGGCCGGCGCGGGTCGTGGTCCGGCTGCGGGGCGGGGCCCCGCTGACGGGCAGCGGGGAGGCGGTCACCGTCTCCGCGGCGGGGCCGGGGCCCGGGTTCCGCTACCGCGCCGACCACGCGCCGCCCGGCGCCCCGTCCCGCCGCCGCACCTGGACCCGTCACGCCGCGGCCTGGTCCCTGACCCTGCCGCGTCCGTGAGCCCGCTCAGAACTCGACGAGCAGTTCCCGCAGCCCCCGGATGACGTAGCCGTCCTGCCAGCGGGGCTCGCGTACGAGCCGCATCGGCGGGACCTTCTCGTCCAGCAGGGCGGCGAAGGAGGAGGTCAGCTCCAGGCGGGCCAGGGGGGCGCCCAGGCAGTAGTGGATGCCGGCGCCGAAGGTCAGGTGCGGGTTGTCGGCCCGGCCGAGGTCGAGCGCGTCCGGGTCCCCGAAGCGGGCGGGGTCCCGGTTCGCGGAGCCGAAGAGCAGGGCGATCTCGGCGCCGCGCGGGATGAGCGTGTCCCCGACCTCGATGTCGTCGAGCACCCAGCGCTCGAACATCTGGAGGGGTGTGTCGTAGCGCATGAGTTCATCCACAGCTGTGGACAACTTTTCCGGACCGGGGGATCCGGGGAGCGCGCGCAGCCCGGCGAGCTGCCCGGGATTGCGGAAGAGGGCCCACCAGCCGTTGACGGTGGTGTTGACCGTCGCCTCGTGTCCGGCGTTCAGCAGGAGGACACAGGTGGAGATCATCTCCTGCTCGCTGAGCCGGCCCCCCTCGTCATGGGCGGCGATCAGAGCGGAGATCAGATCCGTGCCGGGACTCCGGCGCCGCTCGGCGATCAGCTCCCGCAGATAGGCGCTGAACTCCACGCTCGCCGTCACCGCCCGGCGCGCCGTCTCCGCGTCCGGCCGGAGCTCGAACATCCCGCAGATGTCCGACGACCAGGGCCGCAGCAGCCCCCGGTCCGCCTCCGGGATCCCCAGCAGCTCCGCGATCACCGCCACCGGCAGCGGCTCGGCGACGGCCGTGAGCAGGTCCCCGCCCCCGTCGGCCAGCAGCTCCGCCACCAGCTCCCGCGCCAGCCGCTCCACGGCGGGCGCCAGCCCCTCGACCGTGCGCGGGGTGAACGCCTTCGACACCAGCCGCCGCACCCGCCCGTGCGCCGGGTCCTCCAGATCCAGCAGGCCGTTGCCGTTGAGCACGTGGAAGGGCTCGTGCTCCGGCGGCGGCGCCTCGCGCCCGAACTCCTCGTGGCTGAACCGGTGCAGGTAGGTCCGCCCCAGCCGCCGGTCCCGCAGCAGCGCGCTCACATCGGCGTAGTGCGACACCAGCCACTGACCGGTCGCCTGCGACCACTCGGCCCGCCCCCGCTCCCGCAACTCCCGGTAGGCCGGGTACGGATCGGCGACGAAGCCGGCATCCCACGGATCAAAAGCCATCTCCGCAGCCTAAGCCGGTGTCACCAGCCGTGTCTCGTAGGCGTACACCGCCGCCTGCGTCCGGTCCCGCAGCCCCAGCTTCACCAGGATGCGGCTCACGTGCGTCTTGATCGTGGACTCCGCGACCAGCAGCCGGTCGGCTATCTCGGCGTTGGCCAGACCCTGGGCGATCAGCACCAGCACCTCCGTCTCCCGCTCCGTCAACTCCCCCACCCCGGAAGGATCCGCGACCCGGGAGACCTCCGAGAGCTTCGAGAACTCCACGATCAGCCGCTTCGTCACCGAAGGCGCCAGCAGCGCCTCCCCGGCCGCCACCACCCGCACCCCGTCCGCCAGCTGCCGCGCCGACGCGTCCTTCAGCAGGAACCCCGACGCCCCCGCCCGCAGCGCCTGGTACACGTACTCGTCGAGGTCGAAGGTCGTCAGGACCAGCACCTTCGCCTCCGAGTCGGCCGCCACGATGTGCCGCGTCGCCTCCAGCCCGTTCATCTCCGGCATCCGGATGTCCATCAGCACCACGTCCGGCCGCAGCGCCGCCACCTGCGCGATGGCCTGCCGGCCGTCCACCGCCTCGCCGACGACCTCGATGCCCTCCATCGCGTTCAGCAGGACCGAGAAGCCCTCGCGCACCATCATCTGGTCGTCGACGATCAGCACCCTGATCGTCATACGGGAGCCTCCTCGGGCCGCGGCCGGTTGCGCACCGGCAGGAACACGGCCACCTCGTACCCGCCGCCGGCGCTCTCCCCGGCCGTCATCTCCCCCTCCAGCATGGCGACCCGCTCCCGCATCCCCGTGATCCCGTGCCCGGCTCCCGGTGAGGGCCGCACGTCCCCGACGGCCGGACCGTTGACCACGCGTATCCCCAGACCGCCCAGCACGTACGAGATCTCCACCCCGGCCGCCGCCCCCGGAGCGTGCCGCAGGCTGTTGCTCAGTGCCTCCTGCACGATCCGGTACGCCGACAGCTCCACGCCCTGGGGCAGTTCCCGCACCGTACCCGTGACCGTCTTCTCCACGTGCAGCCCGGCCTCCCGCACATTGGCCAGCAGCCCGTCCAGGGAGGCCAGGGTCGGCTGCGGCGCCTCGGGGGCCTCGTAGTCCGCGGACCGGACCACGCCCAGCACCCGGCGCAGCTCCGTCAGCGCCGCCACCGCGTTCTCCCGGATGGTGGCGAACGCCGCCTCCAGCTCCGGCGGCGGGTTCTTCACCCGGTACGGGGCCGCCTCCGCCTGGATCGCCACCACCGACATGTGGTGGGCGACCACGTCGTGCAGCTCGCGCGCGATGGTCGTCCGCTCCTCCAGCAGGGTCCGCCGCTCCCGCTCGACGGCCGTCACCTCCTGCTGCGCGGAGACCTCCTCCTTCGCCTCCCGCCGGGTGTTGCGGACCGTCACGGCCAGCAGTGCCATCGCCGAGACGACCGCCATCGGCGCCGGCTGCACCGAGCCCGTCGACCCGACGAGGACGGGCAGGGCCGTCCCCACCAGCACCGTGACGACCCACATCCATCCGGCTACCCGGGGCCGGGTCCGCATCGCCACGATGGTCATGACGGCGAGATGGCCGACGAAGGTGGCCGGCGACCACGGCCAGACCATGATCCGGTCCTGGAGGACGGCGAGCAGCGCCGTGGCGGCCAGCGCCGCCCAGAACGCCCCCACGGGCCGCACCAGGGTCATCAGCACCGGTGCCGCGGCCACCAGCCCGATCACCAGGGCGTGCACCGGCGACATCCCGAAGTTGTCGGTGTTCCCCAGCAGGAACACGAAGAACGCCACCGCCCCCACCGCCGCGTGCGGCAGGAACGCCGCCTTCGGCCGTATCCTCCGCGGCAGCAGCCGGGGCAGCCGCCCGTCCGTCCGCATCGGGGCGAGCGGCCGGTAGGCGAAGGCGTCGGTGAGCAGGTCGTCACGCAGGCTCTGGATCAAGCCCGAAGCCAGCCGCAGTTCGGGAGGCCGGGGGGTCGCCCCGGTGGTCGTCTCGGTCATATACGAACGGTAGGCCGGTGCGGGGCTCGTCCGCGTCGCCACCGAAGGGGATTTCCCGGGGTCCCCCTCAGGTACTACGCGGGCCCGTCAGTAGCCCGTCGGACGGATCAGACCCGTCTCGTACGCGAAGACCGCCGCCTGCGTCCGGTCCCGCAGGCCCAGCTTCACCAGGATCCGGCCCACATGCGTCTTCACCGTCTGCTCGGCCAGCACCAGGTGCTCCGCGATCTCCGCGTTGGACAGCCCCTGGGCGATCAGCGACAGCACCTCCGTCTCCCGCTCGGTCAGGTCCTGGATCCGCGCCCTGGACGGCGCGCGCGGGGCGCCCAGCCGCGAGAACTCGGTGATCAGCCGCTTCGTGATGTTCGGCGACAGCAAGGCCTCGCCGGCGGCCACCACCCGCACCGCCTCGGCCAGCTGATCGGCCGAGGCGTCCTTCAGCAGGAAGCCGGAGGCGCCGGCCCGCAGCGCCTCGTACACGTACTCGTCCAGGTCGAAGGTGGTCAGCACGAGCACCTTCACGGTGCTGTCGGGGACGCCCGTGATGACCGAGGTGGCCTCGATGCCGCCCATCCCCGGCATGCGGATGTCCATCAGCACGACGTCCGGGCCGAGTTCGCCGGCCTTCGCCACGGCGTCCGCCCCGTCGACGGCCTGCCCGACCACCTCGATGTCGGGCTGGGCGTTCAGCAGGACGGTGAAGCCCTGCCGGACCATCATCTGGTCATCGGCGATCATCACCCTGATCGGAGTGCTCATGCGTCCTTCTTCGTCTAGGAGGACCGGCCGGGCGGGTCCATGGGCAGCACGGCGCGCACCTCGTACCCGCCGTCGGGCCGCGGGCCCGCGGCCAGTTCGCCCCCCAGCATGCCCGCCCGCTCGCGCATCCCGAGCAGGCCGTGTCCCGCGCCCGGCGAGGGCGGGGCCGGCCGGGTCGGCGTCGAGTTCGCGACGCACAGGTACAGCTCGTGCGGCCCGTACGCGATCCCGACCTCCACCCGGGAACCGGGCGCGTACCGCAGGCAGTTGCTCAGCGCCTCCTGGACGATCCGGTACGCGGTCAGCTCGACGCCCGGGGTCAGCGGCCGCCGTACGCCGGCCACCTCGGTGGTGACCTCCAGCCCGGCACCGCGCACGTTGTCGACGAGGCCGTCCAGTTCGGCGAGGGTGGGCTGGGGGTGGTGCGGGTTCGCGGGATCGCCGGGGTGCTCGGACCGCAGCACGCCCAGCACCCGGCGCAGCTCCGTCAGCGCCTCCAGCGCGTTCTCCCGGATGCCCGACAGGTTCTCCTTCAGCTCCTCGGACGGGTTCTCCACCAGGTACGGGGCGACCTGCGCCTGGATGGAGATCACCGACATGTGGTGGGCGACCACGTCGTGCAGCTCGCGGGCGATGCGGCTGCGCTCCTCCAGCAGGGTCCGCCGGGCCCGCTCCTCCTCCGTCAGGGTCTCCTGGGCGACGAGCTGGCTGCGGGCCAGCCGGGTCGCCCGCAGCGCGTACCCGAGGAGCCCCGCGAAGCCGAAGACCAGGAGCGCTCCGATGGCGCTGCTCTGGCTGTGCTCGGGCTTGAAGAGCGCCTCGGCCACGCCGGTGCAGGCGATGGAGATGCCGATGACCGCGGCCGTCACCTTCGGCGGCACGCGCAGGGCCACGAGCAGGATCAGCGGCGCGAAGGCGAAGGGCCCGACCGGGGTCCAGGGCCAGGTCTGGCCCGGCCCGACGTCACCGTGGATCGTCGCGGCGATGAACCCGGCCGTCACCAGCCCGAGCCACCAGGCGGCGAGTGGCCGGAACATGGCGACCACGATGGAGAAGC
This sequence comes from Streptomyces sp. NPDC032091, assembly GCF_055580265.1. Classification (NCBI taxonomy): domain Bacteria; kingdom Bacillati; phylum Actinomycetota; class Actinomycetes; order Kitasatosporales; family Streptomycetaceae; genus Streptomyces; species Streptomyces sp. NPDC032091. The sequence continues at coordinate 467,754 of NZ_JBVILR010000001.1, forward strand.
CGGTGAGCAGGGACAGGATGACGATGCGCGCGTCGTTCACCCCGTAGTGGTCCTGGAGCTGAACCGACGTCAGGAACCCGAAGAGCACCGCCGCGTAGCCGACCAGGCCGTGCGGGAGCCGGGCCAGCCAGCGGGGCCGCTTCATGGGCGGCAGCGGGTCCGGCCTGAGGGTGAACAGCTGCCGGACCACTCCGCGCAGGGCGGAGCCGTCCGGCTCGGAGGGCGGAACGGGGGCCGGGGGCGCAATCTGCTCGCTCACGCCGCCCAGCCTAGGCACGGGATACCGCGGGCGAGGGCGCCGGACGGCGATTTCCGGGCACCCGGGCGGGCTCCGCGGACACGGCCGACCCGGCGGCGATGCGCCCGGCGGTCCGTCCGGCGGCGCGGGCCCGGGGCTGCTCGTGGACCCGGAACGCGGCCCAGCAGACGGCCAGGACCGCCGCGAACACCGGCAGCCACAGCAGCCGGGCGGCGATCCAGCCCACCGAGGTGGGCACGGTGTGCAGACCGGGCAGATCGGGGGAGATCATCAGCCCGACGGCCGTGACCGCCATCATCGAGGTCTGGTGCCAGAGGAACACGGTCATCGCCGACAGGTTCAGCAGCGCCACCTTCGCCCAGGTCCGCGGCCGGCTCATCGCCCGCGCCAGCGGCTCGCGCACCAGCAGCGCCAGCCCGCACTGGGCCAGACCGAACGCGACGGCGGCCAGCGTCGGCGGGTTCAGGTTCGATATCGCCTGGTTCGGCACCCCCACCATGGACGCGGGGTACCCGCACCAGAGGACCAGCGCGGTGGCGGCGGCCGCTCCACCGGCCAGCAGGAACAGGGCCGGACGCCGCCGGGTGAAGGCGCCCCGGGACCAGGCGGCCCCCAGGGTGTACGGGACGAGCCAGCCGGCGGCCACGTTGACCCAGCCGATCCACTCGGGCCCGCCGAGGCCGAACCGCCACGCGTCGACCGCCGCCACCACGGCCAGCGGCCACACCGGGTTGAGCCGGGCCACCAGCGGGGTCGCGGCGGTGAGCGCCGCGAACACCAGCAGGAACCACAGCGGTGACCACACCAGCTTCAGCAGCGTCCGCACGGTCTCCCACTCGACGCCGCCCAGCATCAGGCAGGCCGCCACGACCGCCCACAGGGCGACCACCGCGGCCACGGGACGGAACAGCCGGCCCAGCCGCTGCCCGACCCACGCCCCGTACGAGACCCCGCGGGCCCGCGCCGAGGCGTAGCCCTGGGCCGCGACATGGCCGCCGACGAGGAAGAACACGGACAGGGTCTGGAGCACCCAGGACAGCGGCGCCAGCCAGGGCATGTGCTCCAGCGGGCTGGTGCCGTGCAGGCCGCCGTCACGGGCCGTCAGGGCCGTGACGAGCCAGTGCCCGAGCACCACTCCGAGGATCGCGAAGGCCCGCAGGGCGTCCACGGCCCGGTCCCGCCCCGCCGGGGTCGCCCGGTCGACGCGGTCCGCGAGCGTGGCCCAGCGGCGGTGTACCTCAAGCATGGGGGACCTCCTGGCCGGTGACGGAAGGGGCGGGGACGGTGGCGGAGGCGGGGGAGCCGGCCGCGGGGGAAGAGGGGGCGGGGGAGGAGCCGGAGGGCTCCGCCGGGCCGATGACGATGCGGGCCAGGCTGTCGAGGGACGTGGTGCCGGGCTTCAGGTAGTCGCTGTGCCCGCCGGTGCCCGCGGCGAAGATCCGGGCGCCGAAGGCGGGGTCCACGGGGTCGGTGCCGAACCCGACGCCGCCGAGGCGGACATGGGGAATGTTCCCGATCCAGTCGTCGCCGCCCCGCCCGGCCCAGACCTGGGCCCGGGTCGGCAGCGCGGCGGCCGACCCGGCCCCCGTGCCCGGGCTGCCGAACAGGGCCATGTCCGTCACCCCGGGGCCGGTGGCCGTACGGGCGCAGACCACCGAGCCGTACGAGTGGCAGAGCAGCGATATCCGGGCGTCGGCGGCGGTGAGCCCCTGCAACCGGGACAGGAACGGGCCCAGTTCGGCGGCGGCCTCATCGGCGCGGTCGGCGGTCAGTACGGTGGTGCTGACGGTGCCCGGGGTGTCGTACCCGAGCCAGGCGACCACCGCGGACCGCGGGTGCTGCTCGCTCAGCCGCTGGTGGAGGCTGAGCGCGCCGTCGCGGAAGCGGCGGTAGGTGTCGAGGGTCGTGTCGGAGCCCGGTACCAGCACCGCGACCCGGTCGGCGGTGCCCAGGTCGCCGAACACCTCGACGGCCCGGCCCTTGCCGCGCCCGTCGAAGGTGAGGAAGTGCGCGTCCCGCGCCCCCGTCGACGCCATCTCCCGCAGCTTCGCCGCCCGCCCGGTCCGGCCCGCCTCCTCGGCCATCCGGGCCGACTCGGCCAGGTTGGCGAGGTTGGCGGCGTAGCGCTCCTGGGGGCCCGCGGACCCGGCGAACGCCACCGGCGCGGGCGCCGGGACCTGGGGGGACGCGGCGGCGGACACGGGCACCACCACGGCCGCCGCGACGAGGCCGGCCAGCAGCGTGCGCCGGATCCGGGCCCCGCGGCCCCTGCTCCCGCCGCTGCGGCGGGCCCTGCCGCCGTCGGCGTCGCCCGTGCCGCTGCCATCGTTCGCGCTGAGCCCGCTGGTCATGGCCGTGTCCCCCCGTGCTTCGCTCCCCGATCGGGCACTCGCCCGCTCCGGTATCGAAGTTAGGGATCAGCCCCCCTGGTCGGCGTCCCGCTGCGGAGCCGCCTTCGGAGGTAGCTCTCAGGTATGACATCCCCTACCTGAGAGCCAACGCGCCCGCGATTACGCCGCCTTGACGGGGCGCCGGTTAGGGTCCGGCGATGATCGACGACGACTGGCGGCACGACCGCATCGGCAGCGCCCACCAGGGGCGCAACCCCACCGTCCTACGCCGCCTCGACGCCGGATTCGCCGCGATCGGGGACCGGCAGTTCCTTCCCGGCTACTCCGTCCTGCTCACCGACGACCCCGCCGTGACCCGCCTCTCCGACCTCCCACCGGCCCGCCGGGCCGCCTACCTCACCGATTTGGAGCGGTTCGCGGAGGCCGTCGAGCGGGCCTGCGCCCGCCTCGACCCGGCCTTCCGCCGCGTGAACATCGAGATCCTGGGCAACACCGACCCCTACCTCCACGCCCACGTCTGGCCCCGTTACGACTGGGAGCCCGAGGACCTCGTCCGCATGCCGGTGTGGCTCTACAGGGACGAGGAGTACTGGCGCGGCGACCGCCACGCCCTGGCGCCCCGCCACGACGCGATCCGCGCCGCCATCACGGAGGAACTGGACCGGCTCGTCGGCTAGCGCGCACCCTCCGTCCAGCCCGCCCGGCCCGGTTACGACGCCGACGTCGCCACCCGCACCCCGAACCCGATCAGCACCGCCCCCGTCACCCGGTCCATCGCCCGGCGGACGCGCGGCCGGGCGAAGAAGCGCCGGGCGCGCGAGAGCACGTAGACGTACGCGCCCAGCCAGACCACGGTCAGCAGGACGTGGACCAGGACCAGCAGCGCCATACCCGCCGCCGGGCTCAGGCCCGGCGGCGCGAGGGTGGGGAGCAGGCCCGTGTAGAACACGGCGATCTTCGGGTTGAGGGCGTTGCCGACCAGCCCGGTCCGCCACGCACCGCCCCGGCCACCCCGGCGGGACTCCGCGTCCCCGGGCGGGTCCCGGAGCGCGTCCCCCTCCAGGGCGGCCCCCGCCCCCGCCCGGCGCAGCGACCGCACGCCGAGGAAGCACAGGTACGCCGCGCCCGCCAGCTTGACCGCCAGGTACACCTGCGCCGAGGCGGCGAGCAGCGCCGCCAGCCCGGCCACGGTGAGGACGCCCCACAGCAGCAGCCCGGAGGCGATCCCGCCGACGGTGTACAGCCCGTCGGCCCGCCCGCGCGAGACGGCCCGCCGGGTCACGACGGCCATGTCCGGCCCGGGCACGAGGGTCAGCAGCGCCAGGACCCCGGTCGCCGCCGCGAGGTGAGTGAACACGCGGCCAGTGTGCCACCCGGTCCGCCGCCGGGGGCCGGCGCGCTCCGGCCCTCCAGCGGGGCGCGGGGCCCGGTCCAGCCCGCCCCGTCCGCCCGCCCAGCCCGCCCCGTCCGCCCGTCGAGTCCCCCGTACGTCGTCCGGGCCCCCGTACGCCGTCTAGTCCCGGTCGTACGTGAGGGGGGCGCTGGCCGACCCGTCCAGTTCGCGGCGCAGGCTGCCGTCGGGCAGCAGGCGCAGCCGGCTCCACCCGCCGGGGGTGCAGGTGGGCGGGGGGCCGGAGACGACGGTGGAGCCGTCGAGTTCCACCGGGTCGGGGGCGCTGCGCAGGGTGGCCCGCCAGGAGCAGGAGTAGCCGGGGGCGTCGACGTTCAGGGTCATCACCGGGTCGCCCACCGCGCCCGGGGTGAGGACGAGGTGCCAGCTGGAGGAGCCGGAGGTGGCGCGCCAGCTGCCGGCGTAGCCGGCGGGGAGCACGCCCGGCTGCCTCGCCGGGGTTCCGTTTCCCCGCCCGTCCGGGCCGGTACCGGACGCGGAGCCGGTCGCGGGAGCCGGGCTGGACGGGGGCTGGGACCGGCCCGGGGGCTGGGGCGTGCGGCCGGAGTTCATGACCGCGTACACGGTGCCGCCGGCGCCGAGCGCCACGACCAGCGCGACCGAGACCAGGAAGGCCGTGGACGCGCCGGACGCGCGCGGCGCGGGAGCGGACCGGTGCGGGAGAAGGGGAGGGCGGGCGGCGTCCTGCGGCCACGGGTGGTGCCCCTGCGGCGGCACCGGGCCCTGCGGCGGCACCGGGCCCTGCGGCGGCACCTGGTACCCCTGCGGCCCTCCGTAGGGGTGGAGCGGCCCCGCCAGCGTGGCGGGGAGCGGGGCCGGCTGCGGAAGGAAGGAGGCCGGCGGCGAGGGGACCGGAGCCGGCACAGGCGCGGGGCCCGGGCCGGTGTCCTCGCGGTCGAGGAGCTGGACGGCGTGCCGCCCGAGCTGGGCCACGAGCGACGCCGGGAGCCACGGTTCCAGGGCCCGCCCGTCCGCCACCGTCGCGTCCGCGCCGACCCGCGCCAGGACGGCCTCCGTGTCCGGCCGTTCGGCGGGGTCCTTGCTCAGGCACCGCGCGACGAGCTCCCGCAACTCGGCCGGGACGCCGTCCAGCGCGGGTTCCGCTTCGACGATGCGCAGCAGCAGCCCCGCCGTCCCGCCGGGCTGCTCCGCGTCACCGAAGGGCAGCCGTCCCGTGGCCGCGTAGGCCAGGACGGCGCCGAGGCAGAACACGTCGCAGGCCGGGGTGACCGTTTCGCCGCGCACCTGCTCCGGGGCCATGAAGCCGGGCGAGCCGACGAGTTCCCCGGTGCGGGTCATCCCGCCGGCGGCGTCCTCCAGCGGGCGGGCGATGCCGAAGTCGATGACGCGGGGGCCGTCGATGGTGAGCAGGACGTTGGAGGGCTTCAGGTCGCGGTGGATGAGCCCGGCGCGGTGGATGTCGCGGAGGGCGTACGCGAGTCCGGCGGCGAGGATCCGTACCGTGCGGGCGGGGAGGGGGCCGAAGTCGTGGGCCACGACCTGGCGCAGGCTCGGCCCGGCGACGTACCCCGTGGCGAACCAGGGGACGGGGGCCTCGGTGTCGGCGTCGAGGACGGGCGCGGTCCAGGCACCGCCGACGCGCCGGGCGGCGGCGACCTCGTGGCGGAACCGGGAGCGGAAGTCCTCGCGGGCGGCGAGGCCGGGATGGACGAGTTTGACCGCGACGGTGCGGCCGCGGTCGGAGCGGGCCAGGTAGACCTGCCCCATCCCGCCGGCGCCGAGCCGGGACAGCAGTCGGTACGGGCCGATGTGGTGCGGGTCGGACGGGTGCAGCTGCTCCATTGCCGGGTAGGTCCCTTCCCCCTGGGTTGCCGGACGGGGCGAGCGTAGCCGGGGCGGGGCCCGGGGGGAGGTCCGTCCGCGGGACGGCCGGGGGACCGTGCGCGGGGCAACCGGGGCAGACAGACTGCCGAGGGTCGCCCCCCACCCCCATACAGTCCGCCGATATCCCTTCCCACCTGCGCACTTCTAGCGTGACGGCATGACCCCTCATGTCACCGGCGCGTCCGTCAAGGCCGCCGACCGCGCGCACGTCTTCCACTCGTGGTCCGCCCAGGCCCTGATCGACCCGCTGGCCGTCGCCGGGGCCGAGGGCTCGTACTTCTGGGACTACGACGGGAACCGCTTCCTCGACTTCTCCTCCCAGCTGGTCAACACCAACATCGGCCACCAGCACCCCAAGGTGGTCGCGGCGATCCAGGAGCAGGCCGCCCGGCTCTGCACCCTGGCGCCCGGTTTCGCCGTCGACGTCCGCTCCGAGGCCGCACGCCTCATCGCCGAGCGCACCCCCGGCGACCTCGACAAGATCTTCTTCACCAACGGCGGCGCCGAGGCCGTGGAGAACGCCGTCCGCATGGCCCGGCTGCACACCGGCCGCCAGAAGGTGCTCTCCGCCTACCGCTCGTACCACGGCGCCACCGCCGCCGCGATCAACCTGACCGGCGACCCGAGGCGCTGGCCCTCGGACACCGCCTCCGCCGGCGTCGTCCACTTCTGGGGCCCGTTCCTCTACCGCTCTCCCTTCCACGCGACCACCGAGCAGGAGGAGTGCGAGCGGGCCCTCGCCCACCTCGCCGACACGATCGCCTTCGAGGGGCCGCAGTCCGTCGCCGCGGTCATCCTGGAGTCGGTGCCCGGCACCGCCGGGATCATGACCCCGCCGCCCGGCTACCTGGCCGGGGTGCGCGAGCTCTGCGACCGCTACGGCATCGTCTTCATCCTCGACGAGGTCATGTCCGGCTTCGGCCGCACCGGCACGTGGTTCGCCGCCGACCACTGGGACGTCACCCCGGACCTGATCACCTTCGCCAAGGGCGTGAACAGCGGTTACGTGCCGCTCGGCGGCGTCGCGATCTCCGGCGCCATCGCCGAGACCTTCGCCACCCGCCCCTACCCGGGCGGACTGACCTACTCCGGTCACCCCCTGGCCTGCGCCGCCGCCGTCGCCACGATCAACGTGATGGCGGAGGAGGGCATCGTCGAGAACGCGGCCCGCATCGGCGCCGAGGTCATCGGCCCCGGGCTCGCCGAGATCGCCGAGCGGCACCCGTCGGTCGGCGAGGTCCGCGGCCTCGGCACCTTCTGGGCGGTGGAGCTCGTACGGGACAGGGAGACGCGCGAGCCGCTCGTCCCGTACAACGCGGCGGGCGCCGACAACGCGCCGATGGCCGAGTTCGCGGCGGCCTGCAAGGCGTCCGGTCTGTGGCCGTTCGTCAACATGAACCGGACGCACGTCGTCCCGCCGTGCAACGTCACGGAGGCCGAGGCCAAGGAGGGTCTGGCCCTCCTCGACGAGGCCCTGACGGTGGCCGACCGGCACACCACGGGGGCCTGATCGTCCGCATATCGGCTGTTCCCTCCGCATAGCGGAGGTGAACCGATCGGTTTCGGCCGCGCTGCCTGGCCTAAGGTGTCCGAAGTTCTACGGAGGAGACGGACCCCTATGTCAGGCAGCGGCGGAGGTGTCACCCGCAACACCCTGCGACAGCAGATCGCGGACGCGCTGCGTGACGAGGTGCTCGCGGGCAGGCTGCCCCCGGGCACCGAGTTCACCGTCAAGCAGATCGCCGAGCAGTACGAGGTCTCCGCGACCCCCGTGCGCGAGGCGCTGGTCGACCTCTCCGCGCAGGGCCTGCTGGAGTCGGTCCAGCACCGGGGCTTCCGGGTGCGCGTCTACACGGTCGACGACTACCGGGGCATGATCGAGGCCCGGATGCTGATCATCGACGGGATCTTCCGCCGGCTCGTCGAATGCGGGACCGCGCCGGGCTCCGCCGAGCGGCTGGTGTCGGTGCGCCGCCGCGCGGAGGAGGCGCGGCGGGCCACGCGCAGCGGTTCGCTCGAAGTGCTGATCGGCTACGACCTGCGGTTCTGGCGGGAGCTCAGCGGGCTGGTCGGCAACACCTACATCACCGAGTTCCTGCACCGGATCCGCGTGCAGTGCTGGGTGTTCTCCGTGCCCCATCTCCAGGGGGTCCCGGAGCTGGGGACCGCGCTCTGGGACGGGCACGGCGAGCTGGTCGACGCCGTGACGCTGGCCGACGCCGAGGCGGTGCGCCGGATCGTGCGCGCCTACAACCAGCACGGGCTGGACTGGGCCGCGACCCTCTGAGGGCCGCGCCCGCCGTCAGGCCGTCGCACCGGGTTCTGCGCACCCCTTCGCGGAGCGTGTCCGGCGCACTACGCTGGCCGGATCGGCGGCAACGACTGATCGGAGCCCGCATGGCCTGTGACCTGTGGCTGGTCCCCCTTGTCGACGTGCTGTGCCACAGCCCCGACAACCCCTTCGCGGAGGAGATCGCCGCGTACGACAAGGCGCTGGGCGACGCGGGTCTGCCGTCGGTGCCCGTGTTCGCCTACATGCCGGGCCTGAGCGGCGACGTGGCCCCGGTGGCCGGTTTCGACTACGACGCCCTGCACTTCCTGCGCCGGGCGTACCTGCTCCAGATCTGCGGGCTGCCGGTGACGCCGGTGGACGAACTGGGCGGGGACTACGAGCAGCTGCTGGAGATGTTCGAGGCCACGGCCCAGCAGTCGCACCTGGTGTGGCACTACGACCACGCCGGGGCGTACGTTCCGGTGGACTTCCCGGCGCCGCTGGCCAATGAGGAGCTGCTGGCCGGGGGCGGGCCGCTGGGGTCGGCGCAGGGGCTGTTGCGGGAGCTGGCCCTCGTCGCCCCCGCGATCGGGATAGACCCGATGAATCCTCCCGCCGCCCCGGCCCCGCCGGGCGGCCCGACGGCGCTGGAGGAGCCCGCGGGCCCGATCCCGTACGACGCGAGCCCCTTCGCGCGGGAGCGGCACGTCTGGCTGGGCCTGCACGCGGCGGCCACCCGGAGCCTGGGCCAAGGCTCCATGATCATCTTCAGCTGACCGGACCGGCCCCGTCGGTCAGCGGGGCTGCTCCGGCGGCCGCTGGCGGGGCATGTTCGGACGGGTGCCCGGCGGGAGGGGGAAGCGGGCCGGGGGGACCCCCGGGTCCGGGCGGGCCGGGGCGGCGGCCAGCGACTGCATGGCCAGCGGCGTCGGCCCCGCACGGAACTCCACCATCCAGTCGGCCGTCTCGGAGCGCACCAGCTCCGTGACGTCCTCGGAGAACCGCCGCAGCACCGTCAGACAGCGTTCGGCGGCCTCGCTCGCGGTGCCCTCGGTCGGCCCCAGCACCTCACGCACGTTCTCCGACGCCCAGTCGAACTGGAGCGTCTGGAGCCTGCGCTGCACCGCCTGCGCCGTCGCCACGTCCCGCATCCACCCCGACGTCAGCCCGAAGAACCGGTCGCAGGCCACGCAGGCCGCGGCCAGCAGCAGCGCGAGGTAACCGTACGGGGCCGCGCCCGGGGCCGAGCCGGTCAGCTCCAGCAGCGGCATCGCGGCGCCGGTGACCGCGCCCACGGCCGCGCCCGTCCGCAGGGTCCGCGCGCCCCGCCGCTTCCAGGCCCGGTCCGACAGGTACCACTCGGCGGTGCGCAGCGCATCGGCCTCCACCCGCCGGTAGAGCTCGTCGAGCCGCTCGGCGGGCTCGCCCCAGTCGCCGAGGGGGAACGGCCGGCCGGTCAGGTCGCCGTCCTCTGCGGGATCCCGGGGTGGCCCCTCGGGCTGCATCTCCGGCTGACTCACCCGGGCACTCCCTCTGCCTGCACTGACGTGTCGTGGTGCGCGTGTGCGCAATGGTGCGCATGCTCTTCCTACCTTCGAATGACGCGCGATGGGCGCCGAATCCCCGGTTTTCCGCCCGCAAGGAGGTCTCCAGCAGGGACGCGCACGCCCCGTCTCTCACCCGAAAGAGTTGGTCCTCCCGGCGTAGGGCGCGCCGCGCGGGGAGCACGTAGGCTCGGATTGACCGAGCGTTCCCGACGGCCGCAGCCAGGCCGATGCGCAGATGGAGTGAGTACCCGTGATTCCCGGTGGTGGCCAGCCCAACATGCAGCAGCTCCTCCAGCAGGCCCAGAAGATGCAGCGCGACCTCGCCACGGCCCAGGAGGAGCTGGCCCGGACCGAGGTCGAGGGCCAGGCCGGCGGCGGCCTGGTGAAGGCGACCGTCACCGGTTCCGGTGATCTGCGGGCCCTGGTCATCGACCCGAAGGCCGTGGACCCGGAGGACACCGAGACCCTCGCCGACCTGGTCGTCGCGGCGGTCCAGGCGGCCAACGAGAACGCGCAGGCGCTCCAGCAGCAGAAGCTGGGCCCGCTGGCCCAGGGCCTGGGCGGCGCCGGCACCGGCATCCCCGGCCTCCCGTTCTAGCCCTCCCCTCCTCTTCCCCTCCGCTCCCCGTTCCCTGTAGAACACAGCACCAGAAACGAAAGAAGGCAGTCCGTTGTACGAAGGCGTGGTCCAGGACCTGATCGACGAGCTGGGCAGGCTGCCCGGCGTCGGGCCCAAGAGCGCGCAGCGGATCGCCTTCCACATCCTGCAGGCAGAGCCCACCGACGTCCGCCGCCTCGCGCACGCGCTGCTGGAGGTCAAGGAGAAGGTCCGGTTCTGCGCGGTCTGCGGGAACGTGGCGCAGGAGGAGCGGTGCGGCATCTGCCGCGACCCGCGCCGCGACGCCACGGTCATCTGCGTGGTCGAGGAGCCGAAGGATGTCGTCGCGATCGAGCGGACCCGCGAGTTCCGGGGCAAGTACCACGTCCTCGGCGGCGCGATCAGCCCGATCGAGGGCGTCGGCCCCGACGACCTGCGCATCCGCGAGCTGCTGGCGCGCCTCGCGGACGGGACGGTCACCGAGCTGATCCTCGCGACCGACCCGAACCTGGAGGGCGAGGCGACCGCCACCTACCTCGCCCGCATGATCAAGCCCATGGGCCTGAGGGTCACCCGCCTGGCCAGCGGGCTCCCCGTCGGGGGAGACCTGGAGTACGCGGACGAGGTCACGCTCGGGCGGGCCTTTGAAGGAAGGCGACTTCTCGATGTCTGACGCAACGCTGCACGCCGTGGGACAGGATCCGGACGACTTCGCCGCCTCGATCGCGGACCAGATCGAGTCCTTCATCGTCGCGGTCACCGAGGTGGCCAAGGGCGAGGACCCGGACAGCGCCGTTCCCTTCCTCCTCCTGGAGGTGTCCCAGCTGCTGCTGGCGGGCGGCCGGCTGGGCGCGTACCAGGACGTCCTGCCCGACGAGCGCTACGAGCCCGACCTGGGCCCGGAGCCCGACGTGGACGTCCTGCGCGAGCGCTTCGCGGTGATGCTGGAGCCGGTCGACGTCTACTCCGAGGTCTTCGACCCGTACGAGCCGCGCAAGGCCCCGGTCGCGCACCGGATCTCCGACGACCTGGCCGACGTGGTCGCCGACCTGCGGCACGGGCTCATCCACCACGAGGCGGGCCGGATCACCGAGGCGCTGTGGTGGTGGCAGTTCTCGTACTTCACCAACTGGGGGCCGACGGCCTCGGCCACGCTGCGCGCCCTCCAGTCGCTGATCTCGCACGTCCGCCTCAACCAGCCGCTCGCGGCCCTCGACGGCCTGGACACGGACGAGGACCTCACCGAGGAGGACCTCGTGGAGCAGGCGGGGCAGGTCATGGAGCAGGAGCTCGGCAGGCTCGGGCGTAAATAATTCCATCTCATGATGTGGTACGTGGCGGTCGGATCCCGGCCGCTCGTTAGACTGCACCCGCAATGAGACGGACCGAGCGAGGAGCGCACGTGGGCCTTGTCGTGCAGAAGTACGGAGGCTCCTCCGTAGCCGATGCCGAGGGCATCAAGCGCGTCGCCAAGCGGATCGTGGATGCCAAGAAGAACGGCCACCAGGTGGTCGTCGTGGTTTCCGCGATGGGCGACACGACGGACGAGCTGATCGATCTCGCCGAGCAGGTATCGCCGATGCCTGCGGGGCGTGAATTCGACATGCTGCTGACCGCCGGAGAGCGGATCTCCATGGCCCTGCTGGCCATGGCGATCAAAAACCTGGGCCACGAGGCCCAGTCGTTCACCGGCAGCCAGGCGGGCGTGATCACCGACTCGGTCCACAACAAAGCGCGCATCATCGATGTGACGCCGGGCCGTATCCGCACCGCGCTGGACGAGGGCAACATCGCCATCGTCGCCGGCTTCCAGGGCGTGTCCGCGGACTCCAAGGACATCACCACCCTCGGCCGCGGCGGCTCGGACACCACCGCCGTGGCGCTGGCCGCGGCGCTGGACGCCGAGGTCTGCGAGATCTACACCGACGTCGACGGCGTCTTCACCGCGGACCCCCGCGTCGTGAAGAAGGCCCGGAAGATCGACTGGATCTCCTCCGAGGACATGCTGGAGCTCGCGGCCTCCGGCTCCAAGGTGCTGCTGCACCGCTGCGTCGAGTACGCCCGCCGCTACAACATCCCGATCCACGTCCGCTCGTCCTTCTCCGGACTGCCGGGCACCTGGGTCAGCAACGAGAATCCGCAAGGGGACGCGCAGGTGGAGCACGCCATCATCTCCGGAGTCGCTCACGACGTCTCCGAAGCCAAGATCACGGTCGTCGGCGTCCCGGACAAGCCGGGCGAGGCCGCGGCGATCTTCCGCGCCATCGCGGACGCCGAGATCAACATCGACATGATCGTCCAGAACGTGTCGGCGGCCTCCACGGGCCTGACGGACATCTCCTTCACCCTCCCGAAGACCGAGGGCCACAAGGCCATCGACGCCCTGGAGAAGGCGAAGGGCCAGATCGGCTTCGACTCCCTGCGCTACGACGACCAGATCGGCAAGATCTCGCTGGTCGGCGCGGGCATGAAGACCAACCCGGGCGTCACCGCCTCGTTCTTCCAGGCGCTGTCCGACGCGGGCGTCAACATCGAGCTGATCTCCACCTCCGAGATCCGCATCTCGGTGGTGACCCGCCAGGACGACGTCAACGCGGCCGTCATCGCCGTCCACACGGCCTTCGGCCTCGACTCCGACAGCGACGAGGCCGTCGTCTACGGAGGCACCGGACGATGAGTCCGCACCGGTCGGCCCCGGCCCCGGCGCTCGCCGTGGTCGGGGCGACCGGGGCGGTCGGATCGATCCTGCTCCAGATCCTGTCCCAGCGGGCGGACGTCTGGGGCGCCATACGCCTGATCGCCTCCCCGCGCTCGGCCGGCCGCGTGCTGGCCGTCCGCGGTGAGGAGACCGAGGTGCTCGCCCTGACCGAGGACGCCTTCGAGGGCCTCGGCGCGGGCGATGTCGTGCTCTTCCTGACCCCGGCCGAGGTGTCGGCGCGCTGGGCGCCGGTCGTCACCGCGCGCGGGGCCGTCGTGGTGGACCAGTCCGCCGCCTTCCGGGAGGACCCCGAGGTGCCGCTGGTGGTGCCCGAGGTCAACGCCGCCGCCGTGCGCAGCCGCCCGCGCGGCATCGTCGCCGGCCCGGACTGCGTGACCGCCGCGATGATCGCCGCCCTGGGCGCGCTGCATGCCGAGTACGGGCTGGCCGAGCTGGCCGTCTCCTCGTACCAGGCCGCCAGCCGCTCCGGCCGGGCCGGCGCGGAGGCGCTGCGCCGCCAGCTGTCGCTGGTCGCCGGGAGCCCGCTGGGGGAGCAGCCCGGGGACGTGCGGCGGGCCGTCGGCGAGGACACCGGGCCGTTCGCGGCCCCGCTCGCGCTGAACGTCGTGCCCTGGTCCGGCGAGCTGCGCGCGGACGGCTGGTCCTCGCACGAGCTGGCCGTGCGGGCCGAGACCCGGCGGATCCTGGGGCTGGGGTCGCTGCCGGTCTCCGTGACCTGTGTCCAGGTCCCGGTCGTCACGGGGCACTCCCTGACCGTGCGCGCCCGCTTCGAGCGCGAGGTGGCGGCGGCGCACGCCCGGGAGATCCTGGAGGCGGCCCCCGGGGTGGTCCTCGTGGACGATCCGGCCGCGGGGGAGTGGCCCACGCCGGCGGACGCCGCCGGGACGGATCCGGCCTGGGTGGGCCGGGTGCGGGGCTCGCTCGACGACGCCCGGGCCCTGGAGTTCTTCGTGTGCGCGGACAATCTGCGCAAGGGCGCCGCTCTGAATGCCGCCCAGATCTCGGAACTGATCGCGGGTGAATTCGCGTAATTCGCTTTGTAGGATCGGTCACGATCCCTTGATCAAGGTGATGGCCCGACCTGCCGCCTGGATAAATGGGGCATTCGGGAAGAGCGGGTACGCATGAAGGCAATGGGGAAATTGCTGAATACTCTGCCTCGCGCGTACAACCCTGACGGGGGGACGCGCGTCCAACGGACGTGGCAGAGGCACTCTTGGACTTCGCCGTCGTACCGGCGCGCTCGGGGATCGTTCCCCCGCGCCGGCGCACCGGCACATACGGCGGCTTTCCTGTGATCGTGCCCGTCCCGCAGGCCGGCGCACCCGCCGCGCCGCCCGTGGGGCCGGCCCCGGGCGGCCGTGTGCCCTCCCCCCGCGACGGCGCGGATCCGGCCGGCGGCCCCGCCCCGGGCGAGGCGGGCGCGTCCGCCGCCACGGCGCCCGTCGAGGCCGCGACCGCCCCGCCCGCCGAGGCGCCGGCCGTCGTGGCCGGGACCACCGTCGACCACCTCACCGAGACCTACCAGGCCCACTACCGTTCGCTCCTCGGCCTGGCCGCCCTCCTCCTCGACGACACCGCCTCCTGCGAGGACGTGGTCCAGGAGGCCTTCATCCGTGTCCACTCCGCCCGCAACCGGGTGCGCGACCGCGACAAGACCCTGGCCTACCTCCGCCAGACCGTGGTCAACCTCTCGCGGTCCGCGCTGCGCCGCCGCATCCTCGGCCTCAAGCTGCTGTCGAAGCCGATGCCCGACATGGCCAGCGCCGAGGAGGGGGCGTACGACCAGCTCGAACGCGACGACCTGATCAAGGCCATGCGCGGACTCCAGCGCCGCCAGCGCGAGGTGCTGGTGCTGCGCTATTTCGCGGACATGACGGAAGCCCAGGTCGCCGAGACGCTCGGCATATCGCTCGGCTCGGTCAAGGCGTACGGATCGCGGGGCATTGCCGCGCTGAGGGTGGCGATGGAGGCTGCGCAGTCATGAGGGACGACCACACGAACCCGCCGGGCCCCGCCGCTCCGGCCACCGGTGACGAGCAGGTGCTGCGCAGCCTGTTCGCCGGGGCCGTGCAGGGCCTGGAGCCCTCCGAGGGGGCCCTGGAACGGCTCCGGCACGCGGTGCCCGCGCGCCGGGCCCGCAAACGGCAGGCCCTCGTCGGCGCGGCCGCGGCCGTGCTCCTGACCGGCATCGCGGTCCCGGCGGTGCTGCACCTGGGCGACGAGGACGACGGCGGTACCGCCGCCGGCCACTCCGCCATGGCCGGCCACGGCGAGGCGCAGGGCGCCCGTCCCGGCGACCCCCGCCCCGGCGACCCCGACGACCGGGACCGGCCGCGGCCGGTGATGCCCCCGGGCAGGGGGCCGACGGCGGGCGGCGCGGGCGGCCGGCCCTCCCAGCAGCCCGGCGGCTCCCCGTCCGGCGGCGTGTCCGCGGGCCCCTCCGGCAACGGAGCCCCCACCGCCGCCGTCGGCAACGGCCCGCAGCCGCCGGCCTGGGCGGCCGCCGCGGCCCCCGGATGCACCGCCGACCAGCTCGGAGTGGCCGGCAGCGCCCGCGCCCCCGAGGCCGACGGCAAGGTGTACGGCAGCTTCAAGGTCACCAACGTCTCCGGCCGGGGCTGTACGGTCACCGGCCCGGACACCGTGACGGCCGCCTCGGTGGCGCAGGGCCCGCCGGCCGCCCAGCCCCGCGGGGTGACGGTGACGGGCCACACGGCGGGCGACCCGGCGAGCGGGCTGCCCGACCCGTCGGCGGAGGCCCCGGCGCTGGTGCTCCAGCCGAAGCAGGCGTACGAGGTCCTCTTCGCCTGGGTGCCCTCGGCGCAGTCCTGTCCGGCGGCGACCCCCGGCCCCACGGCCACGCCCCAGCGGCAGGAGGGGACGGCGCAGCGTCCCGCGGGCCAGGCCGACACCGGCCGGGCGGACGCCCCGGCCGGCGGTGCGGCGGGCGCCCCCGCGGCGGCCGGGCAGACGGCCGGCGTCGAGCGGCGGCCGGACGGAACGGTCGACCCGGACCCGGCCGGGGTGGCGGTCTCCCACGCCCCGGCCACCGGCACGGGCGCTCCCGTCACCCGGACCACGATCCCGCAGGCCTGCGGCGGCACGGTCTACCGGACGGGCCTCATTCCGGAGCAGACGCCGTAGCGGACGCCGTGCCGGCGGAGGCCGTGCCGGCGGAGGCCGTGCCGGCGGAGGCGGTGTTCGAGGGCGAGGGCGAGGGCGCAGGGGCGGCCGCCGGACCCGTGACGGGCAGCAGGCCCGCCTCGGCGTCGCGCAGGGTCTCCACCTCGCGCCGGTAGAGCCGCCACCACATGAAGAGCACGAACGCGGCGAAGACGAACCACTCCCCGGTGTAGCCGAGGTTCTGGAAGGCCTTCAGGTCGAGGCCGGTGTTGCTCGGCGCCTGCGCCGGGACCGGGACCATCCCGTCCGACGCCTTCTGCACCGTCAGCCAGGCGTCGTACAGCGGGTCCTGCACCAGGTTGACCAGCGTGGCCGACCCGATCACCCCGAGCTGGCCCGGCGGCAGGCCTCCCTGCGCGTGCACGCCCTTGCTGCCGGAGCTCTCCGAGGCCTGCAGGGCCCCCGTCACCTCGACCCGGCCGGCCGGCGGGGCCGGGGCCTTCGCCGCGTCCGCCGTACCCGGCAGCCAGCCCCGCACCACCGGGACGGTCTTGCCGGAGTCGGTCCGCAGCAGGGTCAGGACGTAGAAGCCGCGCCTGCCGTCGAGGTCCCGGTCGGGGACGAGCAGCTGCTGCCCGTACACACCGGACGCCGAAGCCGGCCGCCCGGAGGTCCGGGTGTCCACCGGCAGCAGCGAGTCCAGCGGCGCCGCCACCTCCTCGGAGGGGCGCTCGGCGCTCGCCTCCCGGTGGCTGCCGACGCGGTCCTCGAACCGGCCGAGCTGCCAGGTCCCCATGAACAGGCAGAAGGGGATGGAGAGCGCGACGAAGACGTTGATCCCCCACCAGCGCGGGGTCAGGAGAAACCGGTGCACCCCACCAACGGTACGGGGGGTGCACCGGGGACCCGGCTCCGGGTCAGCGCGGCAGTCCCTGCGGGAGGTGCTTCAGCGCGAATTCCAGTTCCATCCGGACCTGCTTGATCCGCTCCTCCACCACCAGCGAGCCGTGCCCGGCGTCGTAGCGGTACACCTCGTGGACCGCGCCGCGCGCCGCGAGCCGGTCGACGTAGTTGTCGATCTGCCGGATCGGGCAGCGCGGGTCGTTCACACCCGCCGCGATGTGCACGGGCGCCTTCACCGCGTCGACGTACGTCAGCGGGGAGGACGCCTCGAAACGCTCCGGGACCTCCTCGGGCGTGCCGCCGAAGAGGGTGCGGTCCAGGGATTTCAGCGCCTCCATCTCGTCGTGGTACGCCGTCACGTAGTCCGCGACCGGTACGGCGGCCAGCCCGACCGCCCAGTCGTCGGGCCGCGTCCCGAGCCCCAGCAGGGTCAGGTAGCCGCCCCAGGAGCCGCCGGACAGCACCAGCCGCGCCGGGTCCGCCAGGCCGGAGGAGACGGCCCACTCGCGGACCGCCGAGATGTCCTCCAGCTCGATCAGCCCGACCCGGTGCTTGAGGGCGTCCGTCCATGCGCGGCCGTAGCCGGTCGAGCCCCGGTAGTTGACCCGCACCACCGCGAAGCCGTGGTCCAGCCAGGCCGCCGGGGTGGCCGCGAAGGAGTCGGAGTCGTGCCAGGTCGGGCCGCCGTGGATCTCGAAGACGGTCGGGAAGGGGCCCTCACCGCGGCCCGCCGGCCGCTGCGCGAGGGCGTGGATCCGCCCGCCCGGGCCCTCCACCCACACGTCCTCCACCGGCACCGAGCCGGGCGGCCGGAACCCGGGCGGGTCCAGCACCACCCCGCCGGCGGTGGAGCGCACGGAGGACGGCTCGGCGGCCGAGGACCACTGGTACTCGACCGTGCCGTCCGGGCGCGCCGTGGCGCCGGACAGCGACCCCGGGGGCGTGTCCACCCGTACGAGCTCCCGCGCGGCCAGGTCGTAGCGCCACAGCTCGTCGCGCGCCTCGAAGCTGTGCTCGACCAGCAGCGCCGTACCGTCCGGGTACCACTCGGCGCTCACGTCGCCCGGGAGCTCGATCGCGAGGTCCTCCTCGGCGCCGGTGGCCACGTCCCACACCATCGGCTCCCAGCGGCCGCGCCGCTGGTGGCCGACCAGGAGCCGGGTGTCCCCCTCGACCGGGGCGAAGCCGAGCACCTCCAGGCCCAGCTCCTCGGTGCCGCCGCGCGAGTCGTCCAGTTCGGCGACGGTGGTGCCGTCGAGGGTGATCACGCGCAGCGCCGAGTGCATCGCGTCGCCGTGCTCGGTGTGCTCGATCGCGATCAGGGACCCGTCGCGGGAGAGGTCGCCGACACCGGCCGACTCGCGGTGGCGGTAGACGACGGCCGGAGCGGCGCCGTCGGGCCGGACGACATGGATCGTGGAGCCGTCCTCGTCGGTGGACCGGCCGACCACGGCCGTCCCGTCACGCCCGAGGGCCAGTCCGGCGGGGTAGGAGGGTTCCAGACCGGACGTGGCGGGCTCGTCGGGGCCGCCCGGGAAGGGCTGGCGGACCCAGGTGCCGAACTCGTCCCCGTCGGTGTCGGAGAACCACCAGATCCACTCCCCGTCGGGGGAGAGGGTGCCGTCGGTCGTGCCGTTGGGGCGGTCGGTGGCCTGGCGCTGCGTTCCGGTGGCGCGGTCCCAGGCGTAGAGCTCGTAGGTCCCGGTGGCGTTCGAGACGAAGAGCGAGCGGTCCGGGGCGTCCTCGGCCCATTCGGGGAGTCCCACGCGCGGGGCCCGGAACCGCTTCTCCCAGTCGGGCATCTCGGAAGCGGGGGTCCCGCCGGGGGTCAGATCGCTGTCGCTGCTGGTCATGCCCTCCATTCTTGCCCGACGGACCGCCGGGATGCCGACTGCTCCGAACGGGCGCATGGTGGAGGGCGTACGCCGGACGCTTCCCGAGAAGGTGTTGATCATGGCCAAGAAGGCTCGTACCGGTCACCACAGCCATCAGGACTCCGAGCGGGCGATGGCGAAGAACACGGCGGCCGAGGCACGTGCCAAGGCCGCGGGCAGGGACGCCCAGTCCCTCTCGGCGAAGACGCGCGGCATGCACCAGAAGGCACAGGCCAAGCGCGGCTGAACCCTGTGTTTCACGTGAAACGTCGCCCGCATTCACGTGAAACGTGGCCCGCCGGGGCCTAGCCTGGCGGGATGCGGATGATCGTCCGGGGCGCCCGGCTGCTGCACGAGCACGGTCTCCACGACGTGGAGGTCGCCGAGGACGGACGCATCGCGCGCGTCCTCCCGTACGACGACCAGAAGGAGCCGCCCGCCACGGGCGTGCTCATCGAGGCCCACGGCGGCCTGCTCAGCGCCCCCTTCGTCGAGCCCCACATCCACCTGGACACCGCCCTGACCGCAGGGCAGCCCCGCCCGAACGTCTCCGGCACCCTCTGGGAGGGCATCGCCTGCTGGAGCGAGCGCAAGCGCACCCTGACCCGCGAGGACGTGATCACGCGGGCCACGGAGGTGCTGCGCTGGCAGGCGGCCCAGGGCGTCCTGCACGTCCGCACGCACTGCGACGTCACCGATCCTTCGCTGACCGCCCTCGACGCCCTGCTGGAGGTCCGCGACCGGGTCCGGGACGTGATGACCCTCCAGATCACGGCCTTCCCGCAGGAGGGCATCGTCTCCTTCCCCGACGGCGAGGCGCTGCTGCGCGAGGCCGTGGCGCGCGGCGCGGACGTCGTCGGCGCGATCCCGCACTTCGAGGACACCCGCGAGGACGGGATCGCCTCGCTGCGGACCGCGTTCGCGCTGGCCGAGGAGCACGGGCTGCGGGTCGACGCCCACTGCGACGAGATCGACGACGAACAGTCCCGCTTCGTGGAGGTGCTCGCCACCCTCGCCCTGCGCACGGGGCTGCGCGAGCGGGCCACCGCCTCCCATACGACGGCCATGGGCTCCTACAACGGCGCCTACGCCTTCAAACTCCAGCGGCTGCTCTCCCGTTCGGGGGTCAACCTGGTCTCCAACCCCTTCGCCAACCTCAACCTCCAGGGCCGCTTCGACGCCTATCCCAAGCGGCGCGGCCTCACCCGGGTGAAGGAGATGCTGGCCGCCGGGGTCAACGTGGCCTTCGGGCACGACGACGTGATGGACCCCTGGAACGCGCTCGGCACCGCCAACCCGCTCCAGACCGCCCTCGTCGGCCTCTACGCCGCCCAGCTCACGGGGGCCGAGGAGATCCCGCTCGCCTTCTCGATGGTGACGGACCGCGCGGCCCGCGTCCTCGGCCTGGGCGCGGACGAGTACGGGGTGGTCGAGGGCGCCCCCGCCTCCTTCGTCCTCCTCCCGGCGCCGACCCCCGAGGAGGCGGTCCGCCGCCAGGTCCGGCCGCGGTACGTGGTCGCGCGCGGCACCGTCCTGGCCGAGACCCCGCCCGCACCGACCCGGCTGTGGTGGCCGGGACAACCGGGCCCGTCGGACGTGGACTTCACCCCGCCCCTCTAAGGTTCGGGGCATGACGTGGACCCTTCACAACCTTGACTCCGGCACGGCCCGCCGCGCCTTCGAGATCGCCTCGGAGTACGCGGACCCCGCCCTGCTCAACCACTCCGTCCGCTCCTACGCCTTCGGCGCCGAGTACGCCCGGCAGCACGGCCTCGCGTACGACGCCGAGCTGTTCTACGTCAGCGCCCTCCTCCACGACCTGGGCCTGACCGCGCCGTTCGACAGCCACACCCTGCCCTTCGAGGAGGCCGGCGGCCACGTGGCCCGGATCTTCACGGCGGGCCTGGGCTGGGACCCGGCCCGCAGGGCCCGCGCGGAGGAGGTGATCGTGCTGCACATGCGGGACGACGTCACCGCCGCCGAGGACATCGAGAGCCACCTCCTCCAGGTCGGCACGAGCGCGGACGTCTCGGGCCTGCGCGTCCCGGAGTTCGACCCCGGCTTCCGCGCCACCCTCCTGGAGGCCTATCCCCGCCTCGGCTTCGGCCCCGCCTTCCTGTTCCTGGTCGAGGACCAGGCGGCCCGCAAGCCCGCCTGCGCGGCGGCCGCGTACGTCGCGAGCGGCGCGGCGAAGCGCATCGCGGCAAACCCCCTGGACGCGTGACGCCGCCCGCGGCCCGCCCGACCCGGAAGAGACGGCTTAGGCCTGCTGACCGGCTGGCTCCGCCGGCTCCCGGCGGACCCGCCGCACGGGCAGCACCTCGGCGGTGACCAGCCCGGCGACGGTCGCCAGGATCACCACCGGCGTCATCGACGGACTGCCGATCAGCAGCAGCGCCATCACCGCGCTGCTGACCGGCAGCCGCAGCACGCTCGCGCCCGCCGCGGCCAGCCCCGCCGCCACCGCCGGCACCACCCCGAGCCCCGGCAGCGGCGCCGCGAGCACCCCGGCCGCGGCCCCCAGGAACAGGGCCGGGAAGATCGGACCACCGCGCAGGCTGCCCAGGCACAGCGCGTACGCCGCCGTCTTGCACAGCAGGACGGCCACCAGTACCCCTGCCCCCCAGGCGTGCGGCTGTCCGATCAGCGAGGCCATCATGGCCTGGCCGGACGAGGCCACGTCCGCCGGGGACCGGCCCGTGACCAGCGCGTACGCCGCGGCGCACACCCCGGCGCCGAGCGCGCACAGCGCCGTACGCCCCACCGTCGCCCGGGTCACGAAGGCCGCGACGGCCTGCCCCGCGCCCATCGTCAGCCGCAGCACCACCGCCACGGCCACCGCCAGCAACAGCCCCCAGCCCACGTCCGCCGCGTCCAGCCGGGGCACGGCGTCCGGGATCTTGACCGTGAGGCCGCCGGTCTTCAGCCCCGTCCACCGCCCGAAGCCGGTGAACACCAGCGCCCCCAGCCCGCTGGACAGCAACGCGGGCAGCATCACGGCGACCAGCTGGGGCCCGCCCACCCCGACCACCTCGATCAGCAGCACCGCAGCGATCAGCGGACTCCCGAAGATCGCCGAAATGGCCGCGGCCGCACCCGCCACCCCCAGCAGCACGCTGGCCTGCGGCGTTCCCGGCCCGCGCGCCAGGTCCCGCAGCAGCAGCGCGAGCCCGCCGCCCAGGGCGATCAGCGGCGCCTCGGGACCGAGCACCGCGCCCAGCGGCAGGCTCGCGGTCGCGGCCAGCACCACCCCGGGCAGCGCCTTGGTCGACGCCCCGCCCACGGCCAGCCCGGCCGCCGGAACGTGCCCGCCCGCACCGGGCATCCGGGAGGCCACCCAGCCCACGACGGCCCCCGCGACCAGCAGCAGCGGCATCGGCCACCACCACGGCGCCGCGTCCCAGCCCAGCCCGTGCGGCAGGCTGTCCCACAGCAGGTGCTGCAACGCGTGCAGCCCGGCCAGGAACCAGAAGCACACCAGCGACACCGGAATGCCGACCAGCGCGCACAGCACCAGCGTCTTGCGGTACGCGGGCGTCTTCAGCAGCCCCCGCAGCAGTTCCGCCTCCGCCGGCTGGGTCGCGGTCATGGCCCGCTCCTTTCGGGCTGCCGGGACAGCCCGGTCCGGACGGCGCCGAGGAGCACCTTGGCGACCAGTCCCACCACGATCAGATCGGCCACCATCTGCACGGTGGTCAGCACCCGCGCGGCCCCTTCGGCCGGCGCGATGTCCCCGAAGCCCACAGTCGCGAACACCGTCACCGTGAAGTACAGGGCATCGGTCCGGGTCAGCGGCTCCGAGAACGAAGCGGGCCGGTCCCGCGAGAGCAAGAAGTACGTCGCCGCGAAGAGCGCCAGGAACAACGGCACGGCGGTGCCCATCGCCTCCAGGGCCCGCACCCGCGGACGGACCGAACGGGCGATGGCGCCGACCTGCCAGGCCACCAGCCCCCCGAAGAACAGCAGCCCCCCGGCCAGCGCCCCGACGGCGAGGGCCCCGAAGCCGTAGTCGAGGGGGGCCAGGTAGTAGAACCAGGTGATCAGCGCCGCAGCCCCACAGGCCCGCACCACACACCCCAGGAGCACCCACCGCGAGCCGCCAAGCCGCATAGCCCGCTCCTCCTCACCACCCACAACCCCCTCGATGGCATTCCAACACCCCCACCCCCCACCCGCACCTCACACGCACCCACGCCGGTCACCCCGGACCCACCGGAAAGCAGAACAGCGAAGGGCCTGATCCACTGATGTGGATCAGGCCCTTCGCTGTCAAACACTGTCGGGGTGGCGGGATTTGAACCCACGACCTCTTCGTCCCGAACGAAGCGCGCTGCCAAGCTGCGCTACACCCCGATCGCCGCCCTTGGCGTTTCTGCCTGGCGACATCGATTACTTTAGCGGACCCGGCGCCGGAGACGAAATCCGGTTTTCACGGGGGGTCCGGCGGGGCCCCCGGGGGGTGCTACGCCTTCGGGGTCAGGGTCAGGAGGGTGGCTTCCGGGGGGCAGGCGAAGCGGACCGGGGTGAAGCGGTTGGTGCCGCAGCCCGCCGAGACGTGCAGGTAGGAGCGCTCGCCCTGGGTTTCGTACGTCGACAGGCCCTTCACGCGCTTCGTGTCGAGGTCGCAGTTGGTGACCAGGGCCCCGTAGAAGGGGACGCACAGCTGGCCGCCGTGGGTGTGCCCGGCGAGGATCAGCGGGTAGCGGTCGGCCGTGAAGGACTCCAGGACCCGCAGGTACGGGGCGTGCACGACGGCGATCGAGACGTCCGCGTCCGCCTCCGGGCCGCCCGCGACCCGCTCGTAGCGGTCGCGCTTGATGTGCGGGTCGTCCAGACCGGTGAACGCCAGCTCCATGCCGTTCAGCTTCAGCCGCCCCCGGGTGTTGGTCAGGTTCAGCCAGCCCGCCGCGTCGAAGGCATCCCGCATCCCCTCCCACGGGTTGTGGACGGCGCCGACCACCGGCTTGTTGCCGTTCAGGCCGTGCCGGCCCTGCGCCTTCTCGATCAGGTAGCGCCCGGGGTTGCGCAGCCGCGGCCCGTAGTAGTCGTTGGAGCCGAAGACGTACACGCCCGGGAACTCCATCAGCGGACCGAGCGCGTCGAGGAGCTCCGGCACGCCCTCGGTGTCGGACAGGTTGTCGCCGGTGTTGACGACGAAGTCGGGGCGCAGCCCGGCCAGGGACTGGAGCCAGGCGCGCTTCTTGCGCTGCCCGGCGACCATGTGGATGTCCGACACCTGGAGCACGCGCAGCGGTCGGGCCCCGGCGGGGAGCACGGGGACGGTGACCCGGCGCAGCCGGAACGAGCGGGCCTCGAACCCGGCGGCGTAGGCCACTCCCGCGGCCCCCACCGCCGCGATTCCGGCGGTGACCTTCAGGGGTACTCCGTAACGCGCGCGCATGGCTCCATGGTCGCAGACGCGGAAAACCGGTGGGCGCCGCAGCCCCCGAACCTGGCAGACTCAAGGGCATGACCACGCTCAAGGCCAAGCTCCAGGAAGACCTCACCACCGCCATCAAGGCGCGCGACGAACTCGGTTCGTCCACCCTGCGCCTGACCCTCGCCGCCATCACCAAGGAGGAGGTCGCGGGCAAGGAGGCGCGCGTGCTCTCCGACGACGAGGTGCTCAAGGTGATCGCGAAGGAGGCGAAGAAGCGCCGCGAGGCCGCGGAGGCCTTCGCCCAGGGCGGTCGCGACGAGCAGGCCGCGCGCGAGACGGCGGAGGGCGAGTTCCTCGACGCCTACCTGCCCAAGCAGCTCGGTGACGACGAGCTCGCCGCGATCGTGGCGCAGGCGGTCGAGGAGGCCAGGGCGGCGGGTGCCGAGGGGCCGCGGGCCATGGGTGCCGTCATGAAGATCGTGAACCCGAAGGTGGCGGGTCTGGCGGAGGGCGGCCGCGTCGCCGCCGCCGTCAAGAAGCAGCTTTCGTAGGGGAAGCGGGCCGCCAGGACCGGGCGAAGGGGAGGGCCCCGGCCGGATCATCCGGCCGGGGCCCTCCCCTTTTCCTGCGCGTCGCGCGCCCACTCTGGCTCTCGCCTACGGCGTCCCGCCTACTGGGTCTCGTTGCCGCCGATCAGGCCCGGGTCCGCGGGCAGGCCCGGGATCGGGTTGGTCGGCGGGTTGGCCGGGGTGTCGCCCGCGCCGCCGGCGGCGGTGCCGGGCCGGTTGTCGCCGGGCTTGCCGTCGCCGGGCTTGCCGGGCTTCCCCGGCTTGCGCGGGGTCGCCGGCGGGTTCGGGGTGTTGCCCCGGCCGCCGCCGCCACCGCCGCCACCGCCGTTGTTGCCGTTGCCGCCGCCCACGACCGAGGGGTCGGGGATGTGGACGTTCGCGAAGGGCGGGGCCTCGCGGCCGGCCAGCGCGCCGGAGACCGCGTCCTTCCAGATCGGGCCGGGCAGGCCACCGCCGAAGACCTTCGGGTAGTACTGGCCGCCGATGGTGATGTCCTCCATCGTGATCTTCTTCGCGCCGCCCGAGCCGACCCACACCGCGCCGGACATGTTCGGGGTGTAGCCGACGAACCAGGCGTTGTAGCGGTTGTCGGTGGTACCGGTCTTGCCCGCGTTGTCGCGGTCGGTCAGGCCGGCCTTCTCACCGGTGCCGGAGTCGACCACTCCGCGCAGCAGGTTGTTGATCGTGTCGGCGGTGTCCTGGGACATCGCCCGGTCGCACTTGCTCTTGGGTACCGCGAGCGCCTTGCCGTGGGCGTCGGTGATCGACTCCAGGGCGATCGGGGTGCAGTAGACGCCCCGGTTGGCGAAGGTCGCGTACGCGTTGGCCATCGTCAGCGGGGACATCTCGGCGGAGCCGAGCGCGATGGACGGCTCCTCCGGCAGCTTCACCCCGCTGGCGGGGACCACACCGAGCTTCTGCGTCATCTCCGTCACCGGGCAGAGCCCGATGTCGGAGATCATCTGCACGAAGTAGGTGTTGATGGACTTCTCCATCGCGGTCCTCAGCGCGTACGGGCCCTGCTCGTCCGCCGTCTCGTTCTGGGCGGTCTGCAGCTTGCCGCCCTCCAGCGGCAGGTTCTGCCACGGCGGCGAGCCCTCGCAGCGCGAGACCGGGCTCGGGTAGTCCATCTTGTTCGGAGCCGAGTAGACCTTCGTCGGCTCCATGCCCTTCTCTATGGCCGCGGCCGCGATGAAGGGCTTGAACGTGGAGCCCACCTGGAAGCCGAAGTTGGAGCCGCCCATCCGCTTGTCGACGGAGTAGTTGATCTGCGTCTCGTTCTTCCCGAAGCCGTACGGCTTGGACTGGCCCATCGCCAGGACGCGGCCGGTGCCCGGCTGGACCATGGTCACGGCCGTGGCGATCGAGTCGTCCTGGTTGACGTGGTCGCGGATCGAGTTGTTCGCGGCGTCCTGCGACTGCGGGTCCAGGGTGGTGCGGACCGTCAGGCCGCCCTGGTTCCAGACCTTCGCCCGCTCCTCGCGGGTCTTGCCGAAGACCGGGTCGGACAGGAAGGTGTTGCGCACGTAGTCGCAGAAGAAGCCCGCACCCTTGACGGCGGTGATGCAGCCGTTCTTCGGGCGGGTCACCTTCAGGGTGACCGGGAGCTTCTTCGCCTCGTCCGCCTCGGCCTGCGAGATGTCCTTCATGTCGGCCATCCGCTGGAGGACGACGTTGCGGCGCTTCATCGCCTCCTGCGCGTCGTTGACCGGGTCGAACCGGCTCGGCGACTGGACGACGCCGGCCAGCAGGGCCGACTCCTCCAGGGTCAGGTCCTTGGCGGGCTTGCTGAAGTAGCGCTGGGCCGCGGACTCGATGCCGTAGGCCGCCTGCCCGAAGTAGGTGATGTTGAGGTAGTTCTCGAGGATCTTCTTCTTCCCGAGCTCCTCCTCGACCTGGATCGAGTACTTCAGTTCCCGGATCTTGCGCCCGAGGCTCTTCTGCTGTGCCTCGGCGACCTTGGTCGGGTCGTCGCCCGCCTCCTCGACGAAGACGTTCTTCACGTACTGCTGCGTCAGCGTGGAGGCGCCCTGCGCGGCGCCGCCCTCCTGCGCGTTGCGGTTGACCGCGCGCAGGATTCCCTTCAGGTCGACGGCGCCGTGCTCGTAGAAACGCGAGTCCTCGATCGCGACGATCGCCTTCTGCATGTACGGCGAGATGGCCGTGAGGGGGACCACCTGCCGGTCCCGCGAATACACCGTGGCGATCAGGCCACCCTCGGCGTCCAGAATGGTGGTCCGCTGGCTCAGCGGAGGCGTCTTGAGATTGGCCGGGATCTCATCGAAGCCCTCGACGGTGCCCTTGGCGGCGAGGCCCAGCGCACCGGCGCCCGGGATCGCGATGCCGGCGAGAACGACTCCGGAGAGAACCGACAAACCGAGGAACCTGGTGGCCTGCTGCGGCCCCGTGAGCCCTGCGCCCGAGCGCTTCTTTCCCATGGAGGGCAGCCTACGTTCTCATTCACCGGACACGCGCGAATGCCTTGGCCTAAGCTGTCCCCAACTGTCACAGCAGTGTGGTGCGACATCAACCCCTCGGCTTGATTTTCACCCTTCCCGAATGGGGTGGACGCATGTCCGAATCTCGCCCTTCGCTCTGACGGCCGCTCACCGGCGCTTCCCTGATTTCACCCGAATCGCCGGAATGGCCGGGCATGTCGCCGGATCACTCCGTCGGGTGATCTGCCGCTTACCCATAGTCCGTTCGGACCATTCAAGATTGGGCCCGTCGGGGGTGTTGCACGGTCCCCGCCTTCCGTAACGTCCTCAACTGGCAGCGGTGAATATGCCGCTACCGCCGTGGGGGAGCCTCGATTCGGGAGAGGACGGCACCGGGATGGGCTGGGTAACCGACTGGAGTGCGCAGGCAGCCTGCCGCACTACCGATCCGGATGAACTGTTCGTTCAAGGAGCGGCACAGAACAGGGCCAAGGCGGTGTGCACCGGATGCCCGGTGCGGACCGAATGCCTGGCCGACGCGCTCGACAACCGTGTCGAGTTCGGAGTGTGGGGCGGAATGACCGAGCGGGAACGGCGCGCCTTGTTGCGCAGGCGTCCCACCGTCACCTCGTGGCGACGGCTGCTCGAAACCGCTCGCACGGAGTACGAGCGCAGTACCGGCATCCTCACCGTGGATGTCGGCGCGGAGATCGACGTGGCGTACGAGACCTACGCGGCAGCCGGGTAACACACCCGGACACCGCGTCGGCACCACTCGTACGTACGGTCACGCTCCGGCCGGAACCCCGGCCGCGAGTCGCTCTCCGATGGCCCGCAGCCCGGCGAGGTCGTGCACATCGCCGGGCAGGGCGGCCACTTCGGCCACCGCCACCTCGGGATGCAGCGAGGTGAAGCGGTCGCGCGTGCGCTGTTCGCGCGCGATCACCTGCATCCGCTCCGCGTGCAGGCGCAGCAGCCCCGCGGTGATCGCGTCAGCATCACCGGGACCGCTCGTGCCCTCCGCGTCTCCTGCGCCTTCCGGGTTCACGGCGTCCACATCGTTCAGGTCTTGCGCCTCGTCCGCGGCGGGGGAGCCGTCGTCGGCGGCGTCACGAAGTCCAGCTTTCCCGGACTCCTGATCGACAATGCCGCCTTCTTCAAGATTCTCTGCGGCCGCCAGGGCCCGCTCCGCGGACAGCTGCCGCGCGTCGCTGCCGTGCACCCGGTTCAGCACCAGGCCGGCCAGCGGCATCTTCTCCGCGGCCAGCCGCTCCACGAAGTACGCTGCCTCGCGCAGCGCGTCCGGTTCGGGCGCCGCGACCACGAGGAAGGCCGTGCCCGGCGCCTGGAGCAGACGGAACGTCGCGTCCGCGCGGGTGCGGAAGCCCCCGAACATCGTGTCCATCGCCGCCACGAACGTCTGCACGTCCTTCAGCAGCGAGCCCCCCATCAGTTTGCTCAGCGTGCCGGTCATCATCGACATGCCGACGTTCAGGAACTTCATCCCGGCGCGCCCGCCGACCTTCGCCGGAGCCATCAGCACCCGGATGAACTTCCCGTCCAGGAAGGACCCCAGCCGCTTCGGCGCGTCGAGGAAGTCCAGCGCGGACCGGCTCGGCGGGGTGTCCACGACGATCAGGTCCCAGTCGTCCTTCGCCCGCAGCTGGCCCAGCTTCTCCATGGCCATGTACTCCTGCGTGCCCGCGAAACCGGCCGACAGGGACTGGTAGAAGGGGTTCGCGAGGATCGCCCGCGCCCGCTCGCGGTCGGCGTGCGCCTCGACGATCTCGTCGAACGTCCGCTTCATGTCCAGCATCATGGCGTGCAGTTCGCCGCCTTCGCCGTCCACCCCGTCCACCCTGCGCGGGGTGTTGTCCAGCGAGTCGATGCCCATCGACTGCGCCAGCCGGCGCGCCGGGTCGATGGTCAGCACGACCGCCTTCCGCCCGCGCTCGGCCGCCCGGACGCCCAGCGCCGCGGCCGTCGTGGTCTTGCCGACCCCGCCCGCGCCGCAGCACACGATGATCCGGGTCTTCGGGTCGTCCAGCAGCGCGTCGACCGCCAGCCGCTGCGGTGTGTCCAGGCCCATGGTGTTCCCGCCCCCGCTCATTCGGCGTCCGCCTGCTTGCGCAGCTCCGTCGCCAGCTCGTACAGCCCGGCCAGCTCCATCCCCGAGCCCAGCAGGGGGAGTTCGTACGTCGGCACGTCCAGCCCCGCCAGTACCGCGCGCTGCTCCCGCTCCAGCTCGACGCGGCTCGCGTGCTCGGCGGCCTGGGCCAGCAGCGGCTCCACCAGCCGCTCGGCCAGCCCGCCCCGCCGGGCCCCGCCCAGACCCGCCCGGGACAGGGCCCTGGCGATCTCGGGGCGGCGGCCTTCGGCGGCCGTGCGCAGGGTGTCCTCGTCCAGGTGGTGCGGGCGCACCATGTTGACGATGACGCGCCCGAACGGAAGCCCGGCCGCGCGCAGTTCGTCGATCCCGTCCGAGGTCTCCTGGACGGGCATCTCCTCCAGCAGGGTCACCAGGTGCACGGCGGTGTCCGGGGACTTGAGCACCTTCATGACGGCCTGCGCCTGGTTGTGGATGGGCCCGAACCGGGCCAGCCCCGCCACCTCGTCGTTGACGTTCAGGAAGCGGGTGATCCGCCCCGTCGGCGGGGCGTCCATGATCACGTGGTCGTAGACGAACCGTCCGGACTTGTCCTTGCGCCGCACCGCCTCGCACGCCTTGCCGGTCAGCAGGACGTCCCGCAGACCGGGCGCGATGGTCGTCGCGAAGTCGATCGCCCCGAGCTTCTTCAGGGCGCGCCCGGCCGAGCCGAGCTTGTAGAACATCTGGAGGTAGTCCAGCAGCGCCCGCTCCGCGTCGATGGCGAGCGCGTACACCTCACCGCCGCCCCCGCCGGGCGCGACGGCGATCTTCCGCTCCTCGTAGGGGAGCGCTTCCGTGCCGAATAGCTGTGCGATGCCCTGCCTGCCCTCGACCTCCACGAGTAGAGTCCGCCTGCCCTCGCGCGCGAGGGCCAGCGCGAGTGCGGCGGCGACCGTGGTCTTGCCGGTGCCGCCCTTGCCGCTGACCACCTGGAGCCTGCTCACAACCTCCGAGCCTAACCACTCCCGCTCAGGCGTTACGCTCGCCCCCATGACCAAGAAGTTCGAATACGCGACGGTCCCCCTGCTGGTCCACGCCACCAAGCAGATCCTGGACACCTGGGGCGAGGACGGCTGGGAGCTCGTCCAGGTCGTGCCCGGCCCGAACAACCCCGAGCAGCTCGTGGCCTACCTCAAGCGGGAGAAGGCATGAGCGGCGCCGTCGAGGCCCGGCTCGCCGAGCTCGGCCTGACCCTCCCCGAGGTCGTTCCGCCGCTGGCCACGTACCAGCCGGCGGTGCGCTCGGGCGCGTACGTGTACACCGCGGGCCAGCTCCCGATGGTGCAGGGCAAGCTCCCGCTGACCGGCAAGGTCGGCGCGGAGGTCTCGCCGGAGCAGGCCAAGGAACTGGCGGCGACGTGCGCGCTGAACGCGCTGGCCGCCGTGAAGTCCGTGGCCGGTGACCTGGACCGGATCGCCCGCGTGGTGAAGGTCGTCGGCTTCGTCGCCTCGGCCCCCGACTTCACGGGCCAGCCGGGCGTGCTCAACGGCGCGAGCGAGCTGCTCGGCGAGGTCCTCGGCGAGAAGGGCGTGCACGCGCGCAGCGCGGTCGGCGTGGCGGTCCTCCCGCTGGACGCCCCGGTCGAGATCGAGATCCAGGTGGAACTCGCCCCGGACGCGTGACCCGACCCGGCGGGGCCGGAATTCCGCCGTGCGGAATCCGGCCCCGTCGGCGTGTGGGCCCCCGGGCCGTCCGGGCCCCGGGGGCACGGCGGCCGAGGGGGCCTCGAACATCGGGCCGGATGGTCGTAGCATCCGGCCATGCCGAATGGTCAGCACGGACAGCCCTCGCCCGAGCAGCCCCCCGCCGGAGGCCAGTGGTACCCCCCGGAGTGGCCCGCCCGCATCCGCGCCCTCGCGGAAGGCGCCCTCACCCCGGCGGAGCCCCGGCGCGCCGCCACGGTGATGCTGCTCCGTGACACCCCCGCCGGCCCCGCCGTGCACATGCTGCGCCGCCGGGCCTCCATGGCGTTCGCGGGCGGTGCCTACGCCTACCCCGGCGGCGGGGTCGACCCCCGCGACGAGGACCACCGCATCGGCTGGGCCGGCCCGGACCAGGAGGCGTGGGCGGCGCGCCTCGGCACCGACACGGCCACCGCCCAGGCGATCGTCTGCGGCGCGGTCCGCGAGACCTTCGAGGAGGCGGGCGTCCTGCTCGCCGGGAAGACCCCCGACACCGTCGTCGGCGACACCACCGGGGACGACTGGGAGGCCGACCGAGAGGCCCTCGTCGGCCGCGAGCTGTCCTTCGCCGAGTTCCTCGACCGCCGCGGCCTGCTGCTGCGCTCCGACCTGCTCGGGGCCTGGGCCCGCTGGATCACCCCCGAGTTCGAGCCGCGCCGCTACGACACCTGGTTCTTCGTCGCCGCCCTCCCGGAGGGCCAGCGCACCCGCAACGCCTCCACCGAGGCCGACCGGACCGTGTGGATCCGCCCCCAGGACGCCGCCGCCGGCTACGACGCGGGCGAGCTGCTGATGATGCCGCCCACCATCTCCACCCTGCGCTCCCTGGAGCTTTACGGGGCCGCCGCCGACGCCCTCGCGGCGGCCGGCGCGCAGGACCTCACCCCCGTCCTGGCCGAGGCCGCGCTGGAGGACGGCGTGGTCGTGCTCAGCTGGCCCGGCCACGACGAGTTCACCAAGCGCGTCACCCTCGGAGGAGGCCCCGTATGACCGACGCAGCGGCCCTGCCCGGCCAGCCCCGCGGAACGGTCGTCTCCGGACCGGCCACCGCCCGCGCGGTCAACGTCCTGGCCCCCAACGCCTCGGCGATGACCCTGGACGGCACCAACACCTGGCTGGTCTCCGAGCCCGACTCCGAGCTCGCCGTCGTCATCGACCCGGGCCCCCTCGACGAGACCCACCTGCGCGCCGTCATCGCCACCGCCGAACGGGCCGGCAAGCGGATCGCGCTCACCCTGCTCACCCACGGCCACCCCGACCACGCGGAGGGCGCCGGCCGCTTCGCCGAGCTGACCGGCACCAAGGTGCGCGCCCTGGACCCCGCGCTGCGCCTGGGCGACGAGGGCCTGGCCGCGGGGAACGTGATCCGCACCGGCGGGCTGGAGCTGCGCGTCGTGGCCACGCCCGGGCACACCGCCGACTCCCTCTGCTTCCACCTGCCGGCCGACCGGGCCGTGCTGACCGGCGACACCATCCTGGGCCGCGGCACGACCGTCGTCGCGCACCCCGACGGCCGCCTCGGCGACTACCTGGACTCCCTGCGCCGGCTGCGCTCCCTCACCGTCGACGACGGGGTGCACACCGTGCTCCCGGGCCACGGGCCGGTCCTGGAGGA
Source organism: Streptomyces sp. NPDC032091 (assembly GCF_055580265.1). Lineage (NCBI taxonomy): Bacteria > Bacillati > Actinomycetota > Actinomycetes > Kitasatosporales > Streptomycetaceae > Streptomyces > Streptomyces sp. NPDC032091. The sequence goes on from NZ_JBVILR010000001.1 coordinate 500,492, forward strand.
CGCCCAGGGGGCCGTGGAGTACTACCTGGCCCACCGCGCCCACCGGCTCGCCCAGGTCGAGACGGCGGTGGAGGACGGCCTGGTCACCCCGGAGGCCGTCGTCGCCCACGTCTACGCCGACGTGGACCGCTCCCTGTGGCCGGCCGCGGAATGGTCCGTCCGCGCGCAGCTGGAGTACCTTCGTGATCACGGACTGATCCCGGGGGGACCCGAATGAACACGCTGTACCTGCTGCTGGCGCTGCTCGCCGTGGCGGGCTGGATCACCTCCACGGTGAACCTGCGGATGCGCGCCCTGCAGGACAGGGCCGACCGGCTGGAGCGCCGGCTCGGGCTGGTGCTGGACCACCTGGGCGTCGAGGAACCGGAGCCGGCCGGGCTGGACGCGGTGCGCGCGCTGATGCGCGAGGGGCGGACCGTCTCGGCGATCAAGACCTACCGGGAGATCACCGGCGCGGGGCTGGCGGAGGCCAAGAAGGCCGTCGAGTCCCTGGACCCGGCCCCGCAGGACCGGTAGGGCCGCCCCGCAGGCGTGCGGGAGTTCCCCGGCCGGCGGTCAGGCCGCCGGGCGCGGGGCCTTCGTGCCGTGCCGGGCCCCGTACTCCGCCGCCAGCCACGGCCCGAGGTCGTCGAGGTACCGGCGCACGACGGCCGGGTCCTCGACCGGGTCCAGCGCCACGGCGGCGGCCTCCCGCAGCTGCGCGGCCCGCTCCGGGTAGTAGCGGCCGAAGACCTCGGCGGACTCGGCGAGGTCGCTCGTCCAGCCGCCCCACTCGGGCATGACCAGCGTGAAGGCGGTCCGCACCAGGTGCCGGGAGAAGAACCGGCTCATCCTGCGGAACTCGGCCGGCTCCGAGGCCGCCTCGAAGCGGGCCCGCCACCGGGGCAGCAGGGCGGCCAGGTCGCCGTTGGTCTCGCGGGCGAGCAGGCCGTCGGGCCGGTAGCGGGGCAGGTGCTCGGCGAGGTCGGCCCCGAGCAGCGGGGTGCACAGACAGGCCAGGAACCAGCCCAGGTCGTAACGTTCCCGCTCGCTCAGCAGCCGCTCCTTGCCGTACAGCAGGACGCCGACCCCGTCGATCTGCGGGAAGTCCTGGTCGAGGCCGCGGCCCAGCACCTCTGCGGTGTCCCGGTCCTCGGCGGCCGGCTCCCGGTGCAGGGCGATCAGCAGGTCGAGGTCCGAGAGCCCGGGGCGGGCCGTGCCGCGCGGCACGGAACCGTACAGGTAGGCGCTGTGCAGCCGGTTCCCGTACGCCTCCACGAGCCGGCCGCGCGCGGCGGCGACGAGGTCCGCGAACGCGGGCTGAATCCGCCCGAGCGACCCCTCCCGCTCGAAGTACCCGGACGCGTCCAGCCCTCGGTGATCCATGATCCCCACTCTGCCCGCCGCACCGCCCGGGCGCCTCGCATTTGAGCCCCCGCGCACGCGCGGAGGGGCCCCGTCCGACACCCGGACGGGGCCCCTCCGCGAAGCGTGGTCAGCGCGAGCGCTTGGCGAGCCGCTCCACGTCCAGGAGGATCACGGCGCGCGCCTCCAGGCGCAGCCAGCCGCGGCCCGCGAAGTCGGCGAGGGCCTTGTTCACGGTCTCGCGGGAGGCGCCGACGAGCTGGGCCAGCTCCTCCTGCGTCAGGTCGTGGACGACGTGGATGCCCTCCTCCGACTGCACGCCGAAGCGGCGCGACAGGTCGAGGAGCGCACGGGCCACACGGCCCGGGACGTCGGAGAAGACCAGGTCGGACATCTGGTCGTTGGTCTTGCGCAGGCGCCGGGCGACGGCGCGCAGGAGCGCGGTGGCGACCTCGGGCCGGGCGTTCAGCCAGGGCTGGAGGTCGCTGTGGCCGAGGCCGAGGAGCTTGACCTCGGTCAGGGCGGTGGCGGTGGCGGTGCGCGGGCCCGGGTCGAAGAGCGAGAGCTCGCCGATCAGCTCGCCGGGGCCGAGAACGGCCAGCATGTTCTCGCGGCCGTCGGGGGAGGTGCGGTGGAGCTTCACCTTGCCCTCGGTCACCACGTACAGCCGGTCACCGGGGTCGCCCTCGTGGAACAGGGCGTCGCCGCGTGCGAGGGTCACCTCGCCCATGGAGGCGCGGAGCTCCGCGGCCTGCTCGTCATCGAGCGCCGCGAAGAGCGGGGCGCGCCGCAGAACGTCGTCCACGAGTCTCTCTCCTATGTCGACCGGCCAGTGGGGACCGTTCCCCATTTTGCCGGACGGCTCAAACAGTGCGATCAATCACAAGGATGCCGGACGGACGGGCGTGCTGTGCGGCGAGAGGCCGATCGGGGTGGTGTTACCTGAGGTCCGGGCGGGGTGTCAGCCGCCGGGCTTAGGCTGGCCGGGTGTCCAATAAGCCGGTGAGAGCACAGGCCAAGGGGTCCGCGGGAGTGACGGCGGCCCAGAATTCAGCCGTGGGCGAACAACCCCCCTCGGCGACGTCCGAAAAGGCCCGACCTGCCCCCCAGGGCAAAGCTTCGGCCAAGAAACCGCGGCCCGCGAAGCTCGCCGAGGCGGCCGCGCCCGCGAGAGGCACGGAGACGGCCTCGCCCGCGAAGGGCGCCAAGGCCGCCGCCAGGCCCGAGTCCCGCCTCGCGATGATCCGCCGGGCCCGCCGCATCAACCGCGAGCTCGCGGAGGTCTACCCGTACGCCCACCCGGAGCTGGACTTCCGCAACCCCTTCGAGCTCCTGGTCGCCACCGTCCTGTCCGCGCAGACCACCGACCTGCGCGTGAACCAGACGACCCCGGCCCTCTTCGCCGCCTACCCGACCCCCGAGGACATGGCCGCGGCCGCGCCGGAGGAGCTGGAGGAGATCATTCGGCCGACCGGGTTCTTCCGGGCGAAGGCGAAGTCCCTCCTCGGCCTCTCGCAGGCCCTGCGCGACGACTTCGGAGGCGAGGTGCCGGGCCGCATAGAGGACCTGGTCAAGCTGCCGGGAGTCGGCCGCAAGACCGCGAACGTGGTCCTCGGCAACGCCTTCGGCGTCCCCGGGATCACCGTCGACACCCACTTCGGCCGGCTGGTGCGCCGCTTCAAGTGGACCGAGCAGGAGGACCCCGAGAAGGTCGAGGCGGAGATCTGCGGGATCTTCCCCAAGAGCGAGTGGACGATGCTCTCGCACCGCGTCGTCTTCCACGGCCGCCGCATCTGCCACGCCCGCAGGCCGGCCTGCGGAGCCTGCCCCATCGCCCCGCTCTGCCCGGCCTACGGGGAGGGCGAGACCGACCCGGAGAAGGCGAAGAAGCTGCTGAAGTACGAGAAGGGCGGTCAGCCGGGCCAGCGGCTCTCCCCGCCCCCGGACTACCCCGGCCTCCCGGCCGCGCCCCTGGGCGCCCGTACGGAGGCCTGAGCGGGGCGCGGGCGCCGCCGCAGAGCGCGGCCGGGCCGCCGCGCGCCCCCGGTGGAACGAATCGGCACCCGGCCCGCGTTCAGCGGGCGGGAGAACACGGACAGGGGTTGCCCATGACGCGCGGTACGCAGGACGAGACCACGGCCGAGGCCGGCCGCCGGGCCGACGGCCTGGCGCTCACGACCGCCGGCCTGCCCGGCTGGCTCGACCCCGTGGTCGAGGCGGCCCGGACGGTCCGGCCGCGGCAGCTCAGCCGCTTCCTGCCCCCCGAGGACGGCCGGGGCCGCCAGTCCGCCGTGCTCATCCTCTTCGGGGAGGGCCCGCGCGGCCCCGAGATCCTGCTCCAGGAGCGCGCCGGCACCCTCCGCTCGCACGCGGGCCAGCCCTCCTTCCCCGGCGGCGCCCTGGACCCGGAGGACGGCGACCCGCACACCACCGGCCCGCTCCGCGCCGCGCTGCGCGAGGCCGAGGAGGAGACCGGCCTGGACCCGTCCGGCGTCCAGCTGTTCGGCGTCCTGCCCCGGCTCTACATCCCGGTCAGCGAGTTCGTCGTGACCCCGGTGCTCGGCTGGTGGCGCGAGCCCTCGCCGGTCGGCCCGGTGGACCCCGCGGAGACGGCCCGGGTCTTCACGGTGCCCGTGGCGGATCTCACGGACCCGGCCCACCGGGTCACCGTGGTCCACCCGAGGGGCCATCAGGGGCCCGCCTTCACCGTGGAATCGGCCCTGGTCTGGGGTTTCACCGCCGGCGTCATCGACCGGATCCTGCACTTCGCCGGATGGGAACGACCGTGGGACCGCTCACGTCACGTCCCGCTCGACTGGCACGCATGAGACGGTGACCCTCGTGAACGTGCTGGACATCCTGTTGCTGCTCGCGGCCGTGTGGTTCGCGATCGTCGGCTACCGCCAGGGCTTCGTCGTCGGCATCCTGTCGGTGATCGGGTTCCTGGGCGGTGGCCTCATCGCCGTGTCCCTGCTGCCGCTGATCTGGGACCGGGTGACGGACAACGGCACCCAGGTGTCCACCACCGTGGTGGTGATCGCCGTCGTGGTCATCATCATCTGCGCCTCCATCGGCCAGGCGCTGACCACCCATCTGGGCAACCGGCTCAGACGGCACATCACCTGGTCGCCGGCGCGCGCGCTCGACGCGACGGGCGGCGCCCTGGTCAACGTCGTCGCGATGCTGCTGGTGGCCTGGCTGATCGGCTCCGCGCTGGCCGGGACCTCGCTGCCCACGCTGGGCAAGGAGGTGCGCAACTCCAAGGTGCTGCTGGGCGTGTCGCGGGTGCTGCCCGCCCAGGCGAACACCTGGTTCTCGGACTTCAGCTCCACCCTCGCCCAGAACGGCTTCCCGCAGGTCTTCAGCCCGTTCTCGAACGAGCCCATCGCCGAGGTGAAGCCGCCGGACCCGGCGCTCGTGCGCAGCGGGGTGGCCCAGCAGGCCAAGCTCTCGATCGTGAAGGTCGTCGGCACCGCGCCCAGCTGCAGCAAGGTCCTGGAGGGCACCGGCTTCGTCTTCGTGCCCGGCAAGGTGATGACCAACGCCCATGTCGTCGGCGGCGTCGTCGAGCCGACCGTGCAGGTCGGCGGCGAGGGCAAGCTCTACGACGGCAAGGTCGTGCTCTACGACTGGGAGCGCGACATCGCCGTCCTGGACGTGCCCAAGCTGCGTGCCCCGGCCCTGGAGTTCACCGAGAAGGACGCGACGAGCAGCAGTGACGCGATCGTCGCCGGCTTCCCGGAGAACGGTGCCTACGACGTGCGCGCGGCCCGTGTCCGCGGCCGGATCAACGCCAACGGTCCGGACATCTACCACCGGGGCACCGTCCGCCGCGACGTCTACTCGCTGTACGCGACCGTGCGCCAGGGCAACTCCGGCGGCCCGCTGCTCACGCCCGAGGGCCGGGTGTACGGGGTCGTCTTCGCGAAGTCCCTCGACGACCCGAACACCGGCTACGCCCTGACGGCGGACGAGATCCGGGACGACATCCGCGTCGGCCGGATCGCCGACCGGCGGGTCGACACCCAGGGCTGCGCCCTCTGACGACCGGCTGCGGCCTCCGCGCTCCCGGGCCCGGCGGCCCGGGCCCGCGGGAGGCGGCGCCGCTACACCCGTGGATGGCGCAATCGCGCCGACACCCAGCGGGCGCGGCGGCGCAGGATGCGCGGGATCCCGAGCCGGGGGTCGTGGCCTTCGCGGCCGGCCCCCCGGTCGTGCGTGCCCGGCACTGTGGCCGAGCGGCGTTCGTGTGCGGTGTCACCGTGGTCGTGCGTCCAGCCCATACAACGAGCTCTGCCCGGCCTCCAAGGTCGGTAACCCCGTCCGGGGCGGCCAATTGGCCTATGCGCCGGGCAATTGAAGGACCGTAAGCCAGTCCTACGAATAAACTGCGGGGCCGTCAGGAACCGGTCACCGGTCCGTCAGGCACGGGCCAAAGCCCCGGCCACGGGCCAAGGCTCCGTCAGGGACGGTCGGGCTCCGGGTCCTTGAGCCAGTTGACCAGTTCCGTGGAGAAGGCGGCCGGGTCCTCCTCGTGGGGGAAGTGCCCGAGGCCGTCGAAGAGCCGCCAGCGGTAGGGGGCCTCGACGTACTCCCCGGATCCGGCGGCGCTCCGGGTCCGCATCACCGGGTCCAGCGATCCGTGCAGGTGCAGCGTGGGCACCCGTACGGGCCGCTTCATCCGGCGGTAGAACTGGAGGCCGTCCGGCCGGGCCATCGACCGCATCATCCAGCGGTAGGGCTCGATCGAACAGTGGGCGGTGGACGGGATGCACATCGCCCGCCGGTACACGGCGAGCGCCTCCTCGTCCGCGCCGTCCTCCTGGAGCCGGGGCCCGGACCACTCGCGGATCAGCTGCCCCACGAGGGCGCCGTCGTCCGCGACCAGCTGCCGCTCGGGGATGAACGGCCGCTGGAAGCCCCAGATGTGGGAGCTCGCCCGGGTCTGGCCGAAGTCGCCCATCATGGCGGAGCGCCAGCGCCGCGGGTGCGGCATGGACGAGACCACCAGGCGGCGCACCAGCTTGGGCCGCATCACGGCGGCGGTCCAGGCGAGGTAGCCGCCCAGGTCGTGTCCGACGAGGGCGGCGTCCGGCTCGCCGAGGGACCGTACGACCCCGGTGATGTCGAGCGCGAGGTTCGCCGGGTCGTAGCCGCGCGGGGTGCGGTCGCTGCCGCCGACCCCGCGCAGGTCCATCGCGACCGCGCGGTACCCGGCGTCCGCGAGGGCGGTCAGCTGGTGCCGCCAGGTCCACCAGAACTGCGGGAAGCCGTGCAGCAGGAGGACCAGCGGCCCGTCGCCGAGCTCCGCGACGTGGAACCGGGCGCCGTTGGCGGCGACGTCCCGGTGGGTCACCGCCCTGCCGTCCGGCAGGTCGATCCGTACCGCCGTGGCAGCGGTGGGCGCAGTGCTGGAGTCCGGCGAGGGGGCTGTCATGAGGACGAGCGTGCCACACCCAGGGCCTGGTCACTCACCGGCCGCGGATGCGGCTTGACGGTCCCCACCACCGCGGCGGTCTGCTTGACGGAGTCCATCGTCTTCACCGGCGGTTTGATCTTCTTGAACTTGGCCACCGCCAGCAGCCCGACCAGGCCCGCCAGCAGCCAGAACGCGCCGCCGACGATGAGGAAGGACCAGGCGAGCCCGAGACCGAGGTTGTGGATGCCGTAGGCCGCGGCGAAACTCAGTACGGGGAGGGAGAAGAGCACGAGCACGCCCGCCGCGATCGCGGCGCCGCTGCCGATGCCCGCGCGCTTGACGTCCTGCTTGATCTCCACCTTGGCGAGCGCGATCTCGTCGTGCACCAGGGCGGACATCTCGGCGGTGGCCGCGGCGACGAGCTGGCCGAGGGTGCGCTCGGCCCCCGGAGCCCCTTGGTCCACTGCGCTCATCTCTGTCTCCCTCTGTCGTCGTCTGCCGGCGGCTGTCCTCCGTCGTCAGTCAGATCATGCCGGACGGTCGGCCCGGGCGCTGGACCCGCCCGTGGCTTCGTCCGCGCCGTCGCCCGGCTCCGGGTCCGGGGCGAGGGCGGTGGCGGCGGCGCGGCGGCGGTGTTCCGCGGCCTTCTCCTCGTGGATCCGCGCCATCCGCAGGTGGTACTCCGGGTTGCCCTCCTCGTAGATGTCCGGGATCCCGTCGCTGTCCTCGTCGCGCTCCTCCGCGTCGGTGAGGGCGCGGTACGTGCGGTTGCGCAGCTTGAGCATGACGCCGGCGACGATCGCGGCGATGAGCGAGCCGAACAGGACGGCGGCCTTGACCTCGTCGGTGAGGACGGGGTCGTCGGCGAAGGCGAGTTCGCCGATCAGGAGGGAGACGGTGAAGCCGATGCCGGCGAGGGAGGCCACGGCGAGCACGTCCGGCCAGGCGAGGTCCTCGCTCAGTTCGGCGCGGGTGAAGCGGGCGGCCAGCCAGGTGCCGCCGAAGATGCCGACGGTCTTGCCGACGACCAGGCCGAGGACCACGCCGAGGGTCTCGGGGCGGGTGAAGACCTGGGCGATCGACTCGTCCGAAAGGGAAACCCCGGCGGAGAACAGGGCGAAGAGGGGTACGGCCAGTCCGGCGGACAGGGGTCGTACGAGGTGCTCGATGTGCTCGCCGGGGGAGTGCGCCTCCCCGTCCCTGCGGGTGCAGCGCAGCATCAGGCCCATGGCGACGCCGGCGATGGTGGCGTGGACGCCGCTGTTGTACATCAGGCCCCAGACGACCAGGGCGAGCGGGACGTAGACGTACCAGCCGCGTACGCCGGCGCGCAGCAGGAACCAGAAGAGGACCAGGCCGGCGACGGCCCCGCCCAGCGCCGCGAAGTCGATGCTGCCGGTGAAGAAGACCGCGATGATCAGGATGGCGAAGAGGTCGTCGACCACGGCCAGGGTCAGCAGGAAGGCGCGCAGCGCGGAGGGCAGCGAGGTGCCGATGACCGCGAGGACGGCGAGGGCGAAGGCGATGTCGGTGGCGGTGGGGACCGCCCAGCCGGCGGTCGTGCCGCCGCCGAAGGCGTTGACCAGGAAGTAGACCAGGGCGGGGACGGCCATGCCGCAGAGGGCGGCGATGACGGGAAGGGCGGCGGCCTTGGCGTCGCGCAGGTCGCCCGCGACGAGTTCGCGCTTGAGCTCGATGCCGGCGACGAAGAAGAAGATCGCGAGCAGGCCGTCGGCCGCCCAGTGCTGGAGCGAGAGGTCCAGGCCGAGGGAGGCGGGGCCCAAGTGGAAGGAGCGGACGCTCTCGAAGCCGTCCGAGACGGCGGGGATGTTGGCCCACAGGAGGGCGGCGATCGCGGCCACCAGCAGCAGCACGCCGCCGACGGTCTCGGTGCGCAGCGCGTCCGCGACGAAGCGGCGCTCGGGGAGGGAGAGCCGCCCGAGGAGCTTGCGGCGGGGTGTGGGCGTGGCCACGGGGGAAACCTCCGGTCGGTCGACGGCATGACACATGCAGTTGCCGACCAGACTTCCCGGCGCACCCAGAGACTCACGTAAGAGATGTGAGGCGCCACATCTTGACGCTTCTCATACTTTACAGGGTCCGTTCCGCCGTATCGGGTGATCTTCACCTTAAACGGACGGGGGGCGGGGGGGGGGGGGGGGGGGGGGGGACCCCAAGGGGGGGGGGGGGGGGGGGGGCCCCGTCGGGGGGGGGGGGGAGGGGGGTTT